>NZ_VLLC01000010.1 GCF_007830435.1 Desulfobotulus alkaliphilus
CCATCTTGAAGAACAACCCCCACATCGCCAGTGCCAGGGAAAAGTACATCAAGTTCACCCAGGATGATCATATGCGTGAAGCCTATGAGTCCCACCTCAAATGGAAGAGGGATCATAAGACGGATCTGCTTTATGCCAGAAGTGAGGGACGCCATGAAGAGAAGTTTGAAACCATCATGCGTCTTTCCAAGCTCAATCTAAATCCCCATGATATTGCCGTAGGTGTTGGGCTTACCCCTGAAAAAGTCAGAGAAGTCCTTGCTGCAGGGGATAAGGGGGTGGATGTTCTTATTGGCAAAACTACCATCAAACAATAGTCCTGTCCGGGTCTGAGCAAAAAACGGGGCACAAAAAGGCCCACCCTTTTTTTCTTTATTGATTCTTAAAAGGAAAACCTTATGCACCAGAAACCTTATTTTATAAGGGCAGAATGGGATGATGAAGCAAGGGTCTGGGTTGCCAGCAGCGATGATATCCCCGGCCTTGCCACAGAAGAAGAAAATCTTGAGTCCCTCATCCATAAACTCAAAACAATAATCCCTGAGCTCCTTGAAGCCAACGGAATGATCCCGGAGACTGAAATTCCCTTTGAAATTTTTTCAAGACGCTTCGAACTCGCAGGCTCCCAGGCCGACGGATGAAAAACTATAGCAAATAGCTAAAAAAACATCTTGCCCAGGCGGGCTGTTTCTTTGAGCGACAAGGAAAAGGTGATCATGAAATCTGGTACAGCCCCCAAACCAACATCCGTTTTGTTGTGGATCATGATATCCGGTCAAGACACACAGCCAACGCAGTACTCAAACAGGCTGGCCTGAACAAAAAATTCTAAACACACAATAAGCACACTGAAAAATCAAATTCCTGGCCCGCTTATTGCTTTGTGTTTTTACAGACGTAAACGATTCTAAAGGGAGAGCAGCCATGTTCGATAAAAAATCCATCCTCATCACAGGCGGCACAGGATCCTTTGGCAGGCAGTTCACCAAAACCCTTCTCTCCCGCTACAACCCATCCCGCATTGCCATCTATTCCAGAGACGAACTCAAACAGTATGAAATGGCACAGGAGTACAATGCCCCCTGCATGCGCTATTTCATAGGAGATGTACGGGACAAGGAACGCCTCACCATGGCCATGCGGGGCGTGGAAATAGTAATTCACGCAGCAGCCCTCAAACAGGTGCCTGCTGCAGAATACAACCCCATGGAATGCATAAAAACCAACATCAACGGTGCCCAGAATGTCATCGATGCCGCCTTTGCCAACAATGTCAGCCAGGTTATGGCCCTGTCAACGGACAAAGCAGCTTCACCCATCAATCTGTACGGTGCCACCAAACTGGCTTCGGACAAGCTCTTTGTGGCCGCCAATAATATGGCGGGTGGTCATAAAACCGCCTTTTCCGTGGTTCGATACGGCAATGTGGTGGGCTCCAGAGGCTCTGTGGTACCCTATTTCAAAAAACTCATTGAAGAAAAAAGCGACCACCTGCCCATTACAGACCCCCGCATGACCCGCTTCTGGATTACCCTGCAGCAGGGAGTGGATTTTGTATGCAAAAACTTCGAACGCATGAAGGGCGGAGAAATTTTTGTGCCCAAAATCCCCTCCATACGTATCACAGACCTTGCAGAAGCCATGGCTCCGGATCTGGAGCAGCGCATTATAGGCATCCGGCCCGGAGAAAAACTTCATGAAACCATGTGTCCTGCGGACGACTCCCATCTTACCTTAGAATTTCATGATCATTATGTAATACGGCCCACCATTGTTTTTTCAAGCAGGTGCAATGCCTTTACCAAAAATATCTTAGGAGAAACTGGCACGCCCGTTGCAGACGGTTTTTCATATAACTCGGCCACCAATATTAAGTTTTTTTCCTTAAAAGAAATTAAAGATTGTAATGCACTGGCCGAAGTATAAAACAGCAGCAACTGAATATGTAGTACTGAATACAAATCATAAAATTAACTAAAAGTTTTTGTAACTGTTCAGAATGCATATTTGTATCTTTCTTTTTTTTAAAAAAATAGTGTCTGTCTAAAAACGATATGCAGAATCTTTTTAGTGCAAGGCAAGGCAGGACAGTCTGAATTTTGGTTTATAGGAGAGCTTCGGTGCCAAACAACATAAAAACTGATGAAACAAAAAAGGGCCGAGTGCTCTGGATTACCGGGCTTTCCGGTGCCGGTAAAACGACCCTTAGCCGCCTCCTTTTTCTGCGCTTACGCCAGTTGGAACTTGCCCCCATATTACTTGATGGCGATGAACTCCGTGCAGTATTCGGACAGCAGGCCTATAACATGCAAAGCCGTCTTGAACTTGGCTATTCATATATAAATCTCTGCAAGACACTGAGCAGCCAGGGGCATATTGTTATTATTGCAGTGATTGGCCTGATCAAAGATCTACATTTGTATAGAAAGCAACAACTGCCTGATTGTTTTGATATTTTCCTGGATGTTCCGATCAGTGAACTTCAGCTGCGTGATCCCAAGGGCTTGTATCTCAAATACAGACAAGGCTTAGTAAAAGATGTTTACGGTTTAGACTTAAAAGCCGATCCACCACCATCTCCACATCTTCATCTACGCTTTGATCCTTGTAAAAATGCAGAAGACTGGGCAGCTCAGGTAGAGGATGCCTTATCTACCTATCTTGTTAATGGCCAAGCCTGAATATAAAGGAATGTATTATGCCTGATTCAGAATCACAACGGGATAAAAAAAAAGTCTATCTTGGCATGAGCGCCGATCTGGTGCATCCTGGTCATCTAAATATTATTCGTACCGCAGCAGGTCTTGGTGAAGTTACGGTTGGTCTTCTCACAGATGAAGCCATTGCCAGCTATAAACGCATTCCATATATGTCCTTTGATCAGCGCAGGGAAGTGATTGAAAATATTAAGGGGGTGGATCGGGTTGTAGCCCAGACCACGCTGGATTATGTGCCGAACCTTGAAGCCCTGAAGCCAGACTATGTGGTACATGGTGATGACTGGCGTGATGGGATACAGAAAACAACCCGTCAGAGGGTGATAGACTGCCTTGCACAATGGGGTGGTGAGCTGGTGGAAGTTCCTTATACGCAGGGTATTTCATCCACACAGATCAACAGGGCTTTGCGTGATATTGGTACAACGCCGGATATACGTCTAAATTCCCTGAAAAGAATGTTAAAGGTCAAGCCCCTTCTGCGTTTTCTTGATATTCATAACGCCCTTTGTGGCCTTATCATAGAAAACACCGCCATGGTAAACGAAAAAGGCAGGTGTGAATTTGACGGCATGTGGGGCAGTAGCCTTACGGATTCCACGGCAAAGGGCAAGCCAGACATAGAAGCCGTTGATGTTTCTTCCCGCATCCATACCCTTAACGAGGTTCTGGAAGTCACAACAAAACCCATTATCTATGATGCGGACACAGGCGGACAGCCGGAGCATTTTGCATTTACCGTTAAAACCCTTGAAAGACTCGGGGTATCAGCTGCCATTATTGAAGATAAAACCGGTTTGAAGAAAAATTCGCTGTTTGGAACGGATGTGCCTCAAACCCAGGACAGTGTGGAAAACTTCTGCCATAAAATACAGGTAGGCAAAAAAAGTCAGGCCACGGACGGGTTTATGATTATAGCCAGAATAGAAAGTCTGATTCTGGGGAAAGGCGTAGAAGATGCACTGATGCGGGCCAGAGCCTACCTGCAGGCTGGTGCGGACGGCATTATGATTCACAGCAGAAACAAAACACCCGATGAGGTATTTGCCTTCTGCAGGGAATACAATAGATTTGAAAACCGTAAACCCCTTGTGGCCGTACCTTCAAGCTATAATCATGTCACTGAAGCCGAGCTGCAGGAACATGGTGTAAATATTGTCATATATGCCAATCATCTTCTTCGCAGTGCCTATCCTGCCATGGTAAAAACAGCGGAATGTATTCTACGGTATGGCCGTTCTTCAGAATGTGACGCACAGCTCATGCCCATAAAAGAAATTCTGGAGCTGATTCCGGGTACCCGTTAGCAGTATTGATCCATGATTCTTTTAAACAATATGAAAGATACCCGCTATGCTTTCTCCTGAAACATTTTTTGATACCTTACGCAGAAAGGGTATTGATTTATTTGCAGGTGTGCCGGATTCTCTTTTGTCTGGTATCTGCGCCTGCATAGAAGATCGCTGCCCCAAAAGCTCTCATGTGATTACTGCCAATGAAGGCAATGCCATAGCCCTTGCGGCGGGTTTTCATCTGAGTACGGGGAAGACTGCTGCTGTATATATGCAGAATTCAGGGCTTGGTAACTGCATCAATCCCCTCACTTCCCTTACAGATCCTGAAGTTTACCGTATCCCTGTACTGCTCATTATCGGCTGGAGAGGAGAACCTTCGGTAAAGGATGAGCCGCAGCATGTCAAGCAAGGCCGCATAACGGAAAAGCAGCTTAATCTTCTTGAAATCCCATACTGGATACTGGATGGAAACACAGATATGAAAAAAGTTGTCCAGCAGGCCGTGGACAGCCTGAATAAAAACGCTTCACCAGCAGCCATTCTTGTCCGTAAAAATACCTTTTCTCCATATAAAAGCTCTCAAAAAACAACGATGCCATCCACATTGAAGCGGGAAGATGCACTGGCCTGCATACTTCGCCTTGCAAAAGATGATCTCATCATATCCACTACAGGAAAAACATCCCGTGAAGTGTATGCCTTAAGAGAATCATTCAATCAGAAACAGCGAGATTTTCTCACCGTGGGTTCCATGGGGCATACATCATCCATTGCCCTGGGCGTTGCCCTTGGAAGACCTGAAAAACGGGTGATATGCCTTGATGGTGATGGTTCTCTGCTTATGCATATGGGTGCCATCCCTGTGATTGGAAGCATGAAGCCTGAAAATTTTATCCATGTTTTACTCAATAACGGTGCCCATGAATCCGTTGGCGGTCAGCCTACCGTGGCAAACAGGGTGGACTTTGCATCGCTTAGCCTTGCATGCGGATACAAAAAATATGAAAAAGTATGCGACATTGAAGGTATTCAGAGGGCATGGCAAAAGCTGGGCAGGGAGAAAGGGCCTTTAATGCTGGAAGTTGTTATAAAAACAGGATCAAGGGCTGATCTGGGAAGGCCTTCTACAACACCGGCGGAAAACAAGCAGGCATTTATGCAGGCTGCTATGGAGGGTGCTGTTCATGGATGACCCCTGTGCTGACATGGCCCGTGCCTCATACTGGAATCATTACAATCCAGTCAGAATCATAGCTGGTGCAGGCGCAATAAATCATATCGGGCTATGTATGGAGCAGTTCTTTCCTGCCCCTGATCCATCAGAAACAGGAAAACAAAAGCATACCGGCACAATCCTGCTACTGACAAGTAAAGGATTTACCCGCAGGGGAGCAGTAGATAGGCTTTGTGGTATTATTGTCTCTGCAAGGCCCTGGGTGCATATGGAGATCCATGATTCTGTTCAGCCAAATCCGGATATGCGGGATATGGAAAGCCTGACCCACAAATACAAAGGTCACACCATCAGCGGCATTATTGCAATGGGTGGCGGAAGTGTACTGGATACGGGTAAGGTTCTTTCTGTACTGCTACCCCATATTGTTGCAAACTCTGAGTATGCAGGGCTTGAAGATATTCTCTGTCAGGGGAAAAAGCCTCACTTTTTTAAAAAAATACCCTTGATCGCCATCCCCACCACAGCGGGAACCGGTGCTGAAGTGACGCCCTTTGCAACGATCTGGGATGCGCTAAGGCATAAAAAATATTCCCTCAGCGATAATCTTGTTTTTCCCTGTCATGCCTTATCTGATCCTGAACTCACCCTATCGCTCCCCGAAGAAGAAACAGTGAATACAGGGCTGGATGCCCTTTCCCATGCACTGGAATCCCTGTGGAATATAAACCGTACTCCCCTAAGCGAAGCTCTTGCATGGCAGGCGCTATATCTTGGGGTAAAGGCCCTGCCAGCTGTTCTTGAACAGCCAGAATCCATTGATAAAAGAGCACAAATGACGCATGCAGCCCTTCTTTCTGGTCTTGCAATCAGTCAGACCAAAACAGCACTGGCCCACAGTATTTCTTATCCCCTTACCAGCCGTTTTAATATCCCCCATGGTCTTGCATGCAGCTTTACACTGGCCGAAATGATACGGCTGTCTGTAAAGGAGAAAGTTTTTCCTGTACATTACTCTGCTCTGCTTAAGGAACTTATTTTTCTGCTGGAAAGCCTTGGTTTGAAGAATCGGATAGGCAAGTATGCTTCCTTTAAGGATATTTTGAATGAAAATGAGGCCATGCATACACCTGAACGAGCTGACAACTGCATTATCAAGCCGGATCTTATTCGATTGCTCAAACAGTCACTAAACATTTAAAGCTGGTACAAGCAAATTACAACAAGAAGAGGCCATAATGAGTGTTAAAAAAATAGCAATTTTTACTGTTGGATATTATGGAAGAGCAACCTACAGAGCCCTCATAAAGAAAAACGATATAATAGTAACGGGCTTTTACGATAATAATCCTAATTTATGGGGTACAACAAAGTTTGACTTACCCATATGGAATCCTAAAAAAATTTCAGAACATGATTTTGATACAATTGCAGTCCCAGGCCGAGTGCAAAAAGAGATTACCGAACAACTCCTTAGCATGGGCATAAAACATGAAAAAATATGGCATGTTGCCAAAAACGAGATAAGACCTGACAAAACAGCCCTTGACAGTAGAACGCAGCTACTTAAAGAATTATTCATCCCGCTTATCAATTTCTTGAATAAATCAAATATCCCATACTGGGCAATGTACTCATGCTTACTCGCTATTATCAGGGGCGATGAACCTGCCTCATTTGCCGATTTTGATATTTTTTATGATTCAAAATTTACAAAATTAATCAATGATTTTTTTGTCATACACTATATAAAAAAAGACCCAGAAAATTCTGTTATATATAAATATGATAACAATAACTCAAATATAGAAATAATTAATTTGATAAAAGGTAATCAAAAAAATAAAATACATGAACCAGCAATTATTTCTCTAATGCCAGTTGACCAATCTGAAAAACATCTTTATTCAAAGTATAATTTGGACAAAAAAATCCCACTGTTTTTTTTTACAACTAAAAACTATAAAAAATATTTTGGCCTTGACATTTCAATCCCTCATCAATCAGAAATACTTCTCGAATTTCTCTATGGAAAAGACTGGAAAACACCTCATAACTACTGGGATGGAAAACACAATATGACATTCTAAAACTTTTAAGACATAAAAAATATTTAACAATATCTAAAGAAGAAACATAACTGATATCTATTAAAACATGCTGGTCGGCACTGGTTCAGCTGAATGGGATTCTTTGAAAGAATTAATAAAAAGGACGGAATGTTTCATTGAACATACTTTTTTATCAACCCATTCAATTATGGAGACTACCCCATCATGGAACGTTTCATGATCGCTTGTCCATCTTGCCAGCCCCGAAAAAAAAAAAAAACACCGCCTATAAAACCACCAACGCCGACGGACGAACTATCTATTAGTGCACCAGCTGTGGTCGGTACTTTTCCCAGACTTGCAACACCTTCTCAATTGGAAAGCCCGCTTCAGCTGAAACCTTTTTGCAAAACACTCTTTTTCCCTTACTATTCCGCAACACTCTGCGGTCTTGACAACATTACCTTGCATTTCAAGCAAGTCATGAAAAACATTTCTGCCCCAAGAGGAAACCATGAATATCGCCATCATCCCAGCAAGGGGCGGTAGTAAACGTATTCCAGGAAAAAATATACGCTCTTTTGCCGGAAAGCCAATGATTGCCTATAGTATTGAGGCTGCCATACTTTCAGGCCTTTTCGATCGAATAATCGTTTCAACTGATTCTCCCGAAATTGCATCAACAGCACGAAAATATGGCGCTGAAGTACCCTTTCTCCGCCCTGAGAAACTCTCAGATGATCACACACCCACAACACCCGTTCTGCTTCACTGTCTTCAACATCTTGAAAAGAAAAACACACTACCTGAATATGCCTGTTGTATTTATGCCACAGCTCCTCTGATTCAGCCCTGTTTCATCAAAAAAGGCTATAAAACCATTAAAACTCGAAAAGTTTCTTCTGTGTTTTCCGTCACAAGCTTTACCTTTCCTATTTTCAGAGCCTTGCACATTACAGAAACAGGACACCTTGCCATGTTCTGGCCTGAACATGAGCTGACCCGATCCAACGATCTTCCCGAAGCCTTTCATGATGCAGGACAATTTTACTGGTTCGACTGCAGAAAATTCATGAAGCACCCGAAAATATATACCGACGATGCCCTGCCTGTAATTCTACCCCGCCACCTGGTTCAGGATATTGATACAGAAGAAGACTGGCAAAGGGCGGAGTACCTTTACAAAGCACTGCAACTCGAAATAAATCATACTCCAAGCAAAAGACAAACAACCCAATAAAACCCTTAGCAAACAGGAAAACTATGACAACAAAAAAATATCAAACCGAACAGGAAAATTTTTGGGCAGGATCATTTGGTAACGAATATATGGAAAGAAACAGAGATCCCCTGCTTGTTTCTTCAAATATCCACCTGTTTTCAGAAATCATTGCCTGCACAAAGGATGTACACAGCATTTTTGAAGTCGGCGCTAATATCGGTCTCAATATTGACGCACTGAACCAGCTTTGCCCCGAAAAAACCACTTCCTCTCTGGAACTCAACACTGAAGCCTTCAGCACCTTAAAAAACAAATGCACGGGCGAAGCATACCAGGGTTCAGTTCTGGATTTAAATCCTTCTGAACTACCAACCTTTGACTTTACCTTCACCAAGGGTGTTCTCATACACATCCATCCGGACAAACTACCTCTGGTTTATGAAAAACTATACCAGCTATCCTCAAAATATCTCTGCATCATTGAATACTACAATCCCACACCCGTTGAAGTAGAATATCGGGGGTTCAGAAACAAACTTTTCAAAAGGGATTTTGCAGGAGAAATACTCACGGCTTATCAGGATCTGAAACTTGTCAATTATGGGTTCAAATATCATAAAGACAATAACTTTCCCATAGGGGATGTTACATGGTTTTTGCTGAAAAAATAAAAAAACCTTGCGTCATTTTCCGTACAGATGCATCTCAAATAATTGGAACAGGTCATGTCATGAGATGTCTGACTTTAGCTTCTGAATTTAAAAAAAAAGGTATTCAATGCCATTTTGTCTGCAAAAATCATCCTGGCAATCTTACTTCAAAAATTCAGGAGCAGGGCTTTACTGTTCATCTGATACCCCTAAGCAAGAAAGTTCATCACACAAACAGCCAATACCAAGATTCCTATAACCCATGGCTGGGTAGTTCATCAAAGGAAGATGCCGCAGAAACACTTAAAATTCTAAAACTATTGAAACCTCTTTGGGTTGTTCTGGATCACTACTCAATCGGCAGTCAATGGGAACGACAAATACGTCCTTTCACCTCCAAAATTATGGTGCTGGATGACTTAGCTAATCGCACTCATGATTGTGACATACTCTTAGATCCAAATCGTAATCCTGATTCTGATGACTATAAACCACTCACGCCGTCCCACTGCACACTATTGCTTGGAAGTGCCTATGTGCTTTTGCGGGAAGAATTCATAAATATGCAGGCTCAAAGCCTGGAGCGTCGAAATTGCCCTGCTCTCAATAATATTCTTATTACCATGGGGGGAACAGATCCCAACAATAATACAGGCCGCATCCTGAAATACCTCCAAGAATCCCCCAGTATCAAGGATTTAAATATTTCTGTGGTACTTGGAAGCCAGGCCCCCCACCTGAAAACTATCCAACAACAGATTAAATTGCTTTCCTGCACTACCCAGCTTTACATAGATACCAAAAATATGGCAACAATTATGGCTGAAAATGATTTAGCCATTTCTGCATGTAGCAGCACATCCTGGGAATGTTGCTACATGGGGCTCCCTGCAATTCTTTTAGTTACGGCAGAGAACCAAAAATTTTTAGCTGACTCCTTAAAAAAAAACAGTTCCTTGTGGATTTTTAATAATTCAGATTATGGTATTTCTAAAATTCCTGAAATAATAACAGAACTGAAAAAAAACAACGATGCTTTTAAAAAGATAAATCCTCAAAATCAATCACTTATTGATGGCAGAGGAAAAGAAAGAATCATTGATCAAATAAAAGGACTTAATCAAAAACTAAAAAAATAAACTGGGTTACTATGAGATTATCTAAATTTAACTTTCATATTTACACCCCTCCCGATTTCTTACTTGATAATAGATTGATGGGGACAACAACAGCAAGGAATAGATGGAGCATAAATGATAAATGAAAGAATTTTTATTAGTGACGCAGCCGGAGTAATTGAAAGTAAAATGGTACCACGATTAATTGAGCTGGGAGCACAGGTTTTTGTTGGAGACCTTAAGCCAAAACCAAAATTCTTTCCTGCTGAAGGAATGATACGATTGGCAGAATCTTCCGAATTAAAAGGAGTGGTAAATTTGGGTGCCGGTAAAGTAAGACGGGTATCTGATATTATTGAGGTCATAAAATCAAATATTCCAAATACGAATATAGAAACAGAGGATTCTGTCACTGATATCGAATATGAAAAAAGAAAACTATCCGGAAAAAAACAATATAGTTGTCAAAATGTATTGATAACAAGTGCAGGACGAAAAATACCCCTTATAAATTCTGTGGTTGATGGTGTTAAGCGGTTAAATTCAAAAAATCGGGTATATGTAACTGATATTAATTCAAAAGTACATTCTCAGTATGTCAGTGATGGTTTTATACAACTTCCTGCAACCGACCCAATTAATATTGACGCAATTATAAAGATTTGTTGTGAGTTTAATATCAATATGATTATTCCAACCCGTGATGGAGAACTCTTGTTCTGGGCTAAAAATCAAGACAAGTTCAAGCAGGATGGAATTGATATCGTTATATCTGGGGCAGAAGCCGTCTCTACATGTATTGATAAATTAGCTTTTGCCATATTTGGCATTGACATGAAACTTCCTATAATACCTGCATGGGAATCACCACAAGGAAATGGGCCTTTTGTAGTAAAAGAAAGATTTGGCGCAGGCAGTCGCTCCATAGGTTTAAATCTTTCGCAGGAACAAGCTATTCAACATGGTAAAAATCTCGATCATCCTATATTTCAGCCTTACATTACTGGTCAAGAAATCAGTGTGGATGCATGGATCGACCGCAATCATAAAGTAAAGGGACTTATACTGCGCTTGCGTAATGAAATTATAAATGGTGAATCTGTAGTAACAACTACCTTCCGGAATCAAGACTTAGAAAAACAATGCATAAAAATATTGGAAGCATTGCCACTTAAAGGACCTGTCGTTATTCAGATTCTCATTGATAAATCTGGTTATCCACATATTATCGAATTAAACACTCGTTTTGGCGGCGCCTCTACCGCATCAATTGCGGCAGGTTTGGATATCTGGTATTGGACATTGCTGGAAGCAAATGGTGAGAATTTAAAAAATTATCCATTCCATAGATGTGTTCAGGATATTCGCCAGATAAGAGTACCAAAGGATTTAGTGATCTATGGTTCTGATTTTTGATCTTGATGATACCTTATATGAAGAGCGTACTTTTGTACTGAGCGGGCTTAAGGCTGTTTCTCGATTTGGTCATGATCGATTTGGCTGGAATCCAGAGACTTCCTTCAACTTTATGATAAACATTTTTAATAATTATGGTCGAGGCACTATTTTTGACCGCTGGCTTTCATATCATGGTACTTGGAGTAAATCCTTAGTCAATGAGTGTATAAAGTGCTACCGTTACCATACTCCGAATATTGAATTGAATTCTACCGCAAAAAAAATATTACCATTACTTAAAGAAACACCACTCTATCTGGTAACGGATGGGCATAAAGTAGTGCAAGCGAACAAAGTTGACGCCCTTGGTTTAGAAGCATTTTTTAAGCGTATTATGATTACACACAGGTTTGGACTAAAGCATGCCAAACCATCCATTTACTGCTTCGAAAAAATAAAAGCTTCTGAAAATTGTTCATGGTCCGACATGGTTTACATTGGAGACAATCCGGCAAAAGATTTCATCAATCTCAATCCATTGGGCGTTCATACAATTCGTGTACTGACAGGTGAATACAGTAAAGTAATTGGTAAATCAGGCTATGAAGCACAATATCAAATTCAGGCCCTTGACGAATTATTGGTTGCTTTAGACCATTTAAAAGACCAATGAATTCAAAGCTTGCCTAACCGCTACTGGCAACCGGAAAAAGGAGACCGGAAGAATGTCCGAACCCTATATATATATTAATAATCGCCGAATATCACCCCTTACCCCTCCCTATATCATTGCCGAACTTTCCGCCAACCACAATGGCAGCTTGGAAAGGGCCCTCGCCATTCTGGAAACGGCCAAAAAATCCGGCGCGGATGCCGTCAAGCTCCAGACCTATACGGCAGACACCCTCACCCTCAACTGCGATACCGAAGACTTTCAGATCAAAGGTGGCCTCTGGGACGGAAAAAGCCTGTATGAACTTTACCAGTGGGCCCACATGCCCTGGGACTGGCACGCTCCACTCTTTCAACGGGCAAGGGAACTTAACATAACAATCTTCAGTACGCCTTTTGATAAAACCGCTGTGGATCTTCTGGAAGATTTAAACGCTCCGGCCTATAAAATAGCCTCCTTTGAAGCCGTTGATCTCCCCCTGATCCGCTATGCCGCTTCCACAAAAAAGCCCATGATCATTTCCACGGGCATGGCGGACATAGAGGAAATCGCAGAAGCTGTTCAGGCCGCAGAAGACGGAGGCTGCACGGAGCTTGCACTCCTGCACTGTGTCAGCGGCTACCCGGCGCCTCCCGAAGATTACAACCTGAAAACCATCCCAGACATGATGACCCGCTTCGGCAAAGTCACAGGGCTTTCCGACCATACCTTAGACAACGCGACAGCCATTGCCAGCGTGGCCTTGGGTGCCGCCATCATCGAAAAGCATTTTACCCTCGACAGAAAGGGCGGAGGCCCGGATGACAGCTTTTCCTTAGAGCCTCCCCAGCTTGAAGCCCTCTGCCGGGATGCCAAGACCGTCTGGCAGGCCTTAGGCAAGGTGGATTACGGCAGAAAATCCAGTGAACAAGCCAATGCCCTCTTTCGTCGATCCCTCTATTATATAAAAGATATGAAGGCCGGAGAAATCCTTGATGAAGAAAGTGTGCGGAGCATACGCCCTGGATATGGCCTGGCACCTAAATATCTGAACAATGTTCTTGGAAAAAGGCTTACATCTGATACTCGAAAAGGTAGCCCGGTTAATTGGAAGGACATACTTTAAAAACTTCTCTATAATGAGTTATGCAGATAACAATATATACTATAAAAAATACATGGAGCCCCCTATGTCCCTTGACCACAGCTATTATGATCAGAACATAAATCTTCTGAAAGAAAATCACCCCGAGGCCTGGCGTGTGGTCATGGATTATGCAGAACCCCTTCCCGGAGAAATCCATACCGCAAAAGATGGCAATCCCCTTCTCGTCATCTCAGGTCCAGATGGAAAAGAAATCTGTTTCCATGATAAAAACGATACCCTTGCAGAACTTCAGAGCTATTACAATTTAGTTCCCATAAGCAGCACGGGGGTTGCCGCATTCATCGGCATGGGCCTTGGCTACACCCCCCCTGCCATGCTTGAAGACCATAAAAACCTCCGCCATCTGCTGATGTTAGAGCCCCATACGGGCATATTCTTACAAGCCCTCCATACAAGGGATCTGAGCGTACTACTCACAGATCCAAGGGTATTGCTGGGCATAGGCCCTGATGTCAATGTAAAAGAACTGATGTTTCCCATCAACAGGGCTTTGCAACTGGAAAGCTTCCATGTTCTAAAGCACAACCCCTGCTTTCATTTTGCACCAGACCTTTACAGGCGTATCCACGATGAAGTTTTTTCCTTTGGTAACAGCTTTAACATGGAAGGCAACACCCTTTCCGCATACGGAAAAAAATTCATAGAAAACCGGTTCAAGCATCTAAGAACCATCCATCACCATCAGCTTCTGGAAAATCTGAAGGACAGATTTAAAGACAAACCTGCCATCATTGTGGCAGGCGGCCCATCTCTGGATAAAAATATTCATCTGCTGACAAAGGCAAAGGATAAGGCCCTTATCATTGCCGCAGACACCGTACTTCCGGCCCTTAAGGCCCATGGACTTACACCTGATTTTGTCTCTGCCATAGACATGCAGGATATTGCCATTGAAAAAATCATCAGCCTTGCTGATCAGCCTCTGGACACGGCCCTTGTATGTACTTCATGGCTTAATGCAAGAATACCGAAAGTTTTTCCCGCAAGGCAGGTTTACTGGACCTTTACCGCAAAAAACATGGAAGCATGGCTAAACAGCCTTGCAGGTGGTAAAATCATGACCACAGGTGCGGGTACCGTTGCCCAGCTCAACTTCATCACAGCCATTATGCTAGGCTGCTCACCCATCATCTTTGTGGGTCAGGATCTGGCCTTTTCCAAAGATCAAAGACATGCCAGCCATACAAACTTGACCAGGGAGATCTCCCCATATGAAAGTAAAAATAAAAATATGATCTGGGTAGATGCCTATGGCGGCAATGGCCAGGTAGCAACCACCAGGTCTTTCCTCGGTTTTAAAACCCACTTTGAAGATGCCATAGCCGCAGAAAAAGATCGCTTGTTTATCAATGCCACAGAAGGCGGGGTACGCATAAAGGGAACGGAAGAACTCCCCCTTGAAACCGTTATCGAGCGCCATTGCAAAGACAATTTAAATATCAAAGAAACACTCCTCGATAATGAATGCAGCAATAAAATGCCTTCTTCCCTGCGTCTTATGGATTCCTTATCCAGAATACAAAAAGACATAAAAAACAGTTCTAAAAAAATCCAGCAACTGGAAAAACACATCCAGAGCATCAAAAAACAAAGCCTGAACTTACAGAAAAAAGGCATTTCACCTCCCAACAGTCAGGCCCTGCCCCATGCCATGCGCCGGGAAATGCAGGAGCTTGATGCCATCAGCCTGAAGCTGGACAATGAAAAAATATGGCCCCTCCTTGATGAAATAACCATGGAAGGGCTGAGGCAGAGTGAAAGACTGAACCATGAAATTCAACAGCTGGAAAACAGGCCGGAACAATTTTTAAACTGGCTTTTAAAATCTCTGGAAAGGCTTAAAATTATCAATGATTTTAGAAAAGAGGTTCTGAATTTCTTTTCTGACACGGTAAACCAAACCCATGCTTTTATGCAGAAAGAAGAAATTCTGCTAAAAAAATCACAAAAAAATAATGCTATAATAGCGGCCTCAGCCCTCCTGCAGCTTTACAGCGAGCATGAAGAGATTAATCTTCTTGAAAAAGTATTTGAACAATTAAAACCTCAAATCGATGAGTCGCTGGTATATTTATATCATGGAATTATAGCAGCCCATCGCTGCCTGTTCGATAGGATGGAAACTAACTTTACAAAGGCCATAAATCTGGAGCCTTCCTTTGAGGAAGTTACCCGGCAAATTCGAATAAGAATTGCCCGGTTCCACAATAACTACTATTCTTTTATACCTTTAGAATCACCTGTTTTCAGAGTTAAAACAAAACTTAAAGCATTTCGTTATAATTCAGGCCTGCCAGAAATCTCAGAAAAAATACTTTTTTTTTCAAGGCGGTTAATTGAGGAATCAGAAAAATTTATAAAGGAACCAACCCTTTCCTTTCCAAAAGAAACCCTCCAGCTCTGGCACAAAGAACAAATGGAAAACCCAAACCTGCTCCAGCTTGTGACCCCAGAAAAAGCCTCCGTCATTCACAGCTTCTATGCCAGATACCTCATCACTAAAGAAAATTTAAGCGAAGCAGCCAACGCCCTTCAAGCAGCCACAAAGCTTACCCCGGATAATCCGGAGCTGCATCTTCTGCTGGCGGATATCTTTTTTGCCACAAAAAACTTCCCCGAAGCCATCACAGCACTGGACAAGGCCGTGGCACTGGATCGAAGCCTTGGTGTGGAATGGGAGCATATCGGAGACAGCCTCATGGCATCCGGTCAGGCAGAAGATGCGGCAGCAGTTTATGAGAAAAGCTTTCTGGCCCTGCCGGAAAATCTTCATCTTCTGAAAAAAATAGGAGATGCCTACCTTGCCATCAACCAGCCCGAAGCAGCAAGGGAAGCCTACCGCCTCCTCAATGAAAAACTCAGTGCCGCCGGTATGCAGAATGAATCATAAAAAAATATCCCCCTGCCCCTAAAAAAAACTAAAGAAAACCCGCCTCCCTCCGAAAAGGTAAACAGGAAGCTTAATACGGGCGCATGGAAGCGCCCCTTTACCACACAGGGAGGTACCCCATGAGAATCAATACAAACGTGTCGGCACTCAATGCCCACAAAAATCTCACACAGGCAGATAACAGAATCGGCAGTTCTCTGGAGCGCCTGTCATCGGGCCTGCGCATCAACCGTGCAGCGGATGACGGCTCCGGCATGACCATTGCCGACTCACTGAGATCCCAGGGACTGGGCCTTGGTCAGGCCATCAGAAACGCAAATGACGGTATCAACATCGTTCAGACGGCGGATGCTGCCCTGGAAGAATCCATTAACATCATCAATACCATCAAGCAGAAATCCATTCAGGCGGCCCAGGACGGCCAGACCACGGAAACCAGAGCAGTTATTCAGGCAGACATTGATAAACTGCTTGAAAACCTTGATACCATTGCCAACACCACATCCTTCAACAACCAGAAGCTCCTTTCCGGTGCCTTCACCAACAAGCAGTTCCAGGTGGGAGCCTACACAGGAGAGACGGTCAACATCTCCATCTCTGCCTCACAGTCCAGCAGAATCGGCCATGTGACCACAAGTAACCTTACCCTGAAAGACAACCAGCCCGGTGTTGTGGATCTGGCCATTTACTCCAACACCCTGGATCAGACCTTTGATGTGGAAGCAGTGAATGTTCAGTATAACAACTCCCGCGAAAGCGGTATGGGCGCAGTGGCAGACGCCATCAACCGCCTCAGCGACACCTTAGGCATTTCAGCAACAGCCTTTGTCCGCTCAACCACAGACCTTGCCGTATCCGCTGGCACCACAGACAGTGACTTTGCCATCAACGGCGTAAACATTGGCCAGGTCAATGTACAGAACAACGATTCAGATGGCGCTCTGGTAAAATCCATCAACCAGAAAACCGCCCAGCACGGTGTTTTTGCATCCGTAGATACAAGAGGACACCTGACCCTTACATCAACGGATGGCCGGGCCATTCAGGTAAATACCGGCGGCCAGGCCACAGACGACATTCTCCGCAACACCCAGATGAGCACGGTGGGTCATGTTCAGCTCACCCAGATGAGTGCCTCGGAAATTGTTGTCAACAATGCAGGCGGCGGTGATGTGGTCAGCCTCACAAATAACCTGGATGTGCAGCGTTCCGACGCCTACACCATGGAAGCAGAAGCAACCAGGGGTTCCCGGCTGGCAGCCACCTCCACCTTAGGCGCAGGCTGGAAAACCAATCAGGACATTGTAACAAGCTCAGCTTTCACAGGCGACATCACCACCACCCAGACCAGCAGTCTTGAAGCTGGATCCGTACTGGCCGGTGGCTCCACCGCCGTATTCCAGGGAACAGTGCACGGGGATGTCACCCTTGCCGAAAACTCAAAGCTGACCACAGCTCCCAGCACCCTGGCCCTGTACTCAGACATTAAATCAGGCAGTACCCTTGCCGCAGGTACCACCTTTACCAATGGCGTGAGCAGTGGTGGTGGCGTAAAACTGGCCGGTGAATCCGTCATTGAAGCCACAGGCCAAACCTTTGACGACAACACCATTAAATCCGCCTCCACCCTTGCCGCAGGCACTGTACTGGCGGCCAATACAACCCTTTCCGGTGTCAGTGTCACCATTGAACAGACAGCAAAAACCGTTGGTGACAGCGATATTAAATCAGGCTCCAGCCTCACCGCAGGTTCCATCATTGGATCCAATTCAGATCTTACGGGTAACTCTGGCACCATAACCATAGAAGCCACCGGAAATACCATGGGTACCAGCACCATCGGTTCTGGCTCCACCCTGCAAACGGGTACGGTTCTGGGTAATGGTACCCTCATTGAAAATGTTCAATACACCAGCGGTACATCTTCAGTTTCTGGCGTTAAAATCATGGCTACAGGTCCAGTGACTCAGGAAAGCAACATTGCTTCCGGCTCTACACTGAAAGCCGGAACCCTTCTTACGGCTGGTACATTCCTGAGTTCAGGCACAACAATTACGGGTATGGACGGTACAAGTTATGGGGGAAGTGGCGTCACCCTTACTGAAGATGTTGTGCTGCAAGCTGATGCAATTGTAAGAAGCGGTGTAACCAGAGCCAATGTTGGCAGCACCCTTGCAAACAATACTGTCTTGGGAGATCAAAGTCAGGTTTATGCAGATCTTACCCTCGCTGCCGAAACTAAAACAGTATCCGGTACTCTTACCCTGGCAAACAATTCCAGTCTTGCCGGAGGGTCCATTCTGAAAGAATCTCAGGTGGCAACAGACCTGACCCTGAGAAATGGTACTACCCTAAACTCAGATGTAACCCTTAAAACAGGCTCCATGCTTGCGGATGGCAGCAATCTCAAAGAAGAGTCTGAGGTGGCTACTGACATCACCCTTAAAGCCAACGCTGATCTAACAGGAGACCTTTTGGCTGGCAAAGGGTCCAGTTTTGCCGCTGGCACAAGGCTTGAAGTAGATTCCATTATCCACGCTGATGTTACACTGCAAAAGGCTTCAACCCTTACAGAGGATATGAACAATATCCTTGCAGAAGTTACCCTTGGAACAGGCTCCATCCTTGCTGAAGACAGCACAATCAAGGGAGGCTCCATTTTCCACGGATCTGTGGAAGTTAAAGAGGATGTTTACCTTGCCAGAAAGACCGAGCTTGGTGCAGGCTCCACCATTATACAGGAAGGCTCCTTCATCAAGGCAGGCTCCACCATCGGCGGAAACGCCACGCTGGATCAGGCTCTCAATGTAACGGGAGACGGATTCACCCTTGGTGTGGGCACCAAACTGACCCAGGGCAGCCAGCTTGCCAATGGCTCCACCTTTGGCGGCAGCATCACCCTGGCAAATAATGAAACAGTAAAAGGCCAGATGCAGGTAGCCCAGGGTTCCACCCTGGCAGAGGGCACCAAAATTACCGCTGGCACCTACCTCAGCAATGACATCAGAACCGCTGACGGTATCATGGCCGCAGGCACCGTGCTGAAGGAAGACATTACCACCGTCGGCACCAACCGCATCACCAGAGACATGACCCTGCAGGACGGTTCCGTTATCAATGAAGGCAGCATACTGGCAGCCAATGTCACCCAGGATTCAGCCACTGCCCAGCTTGATGACCGCCAGCAGCTAAGGCTTTCCGAGCTGAGCGTTCTGACCCAGGAAGATGCCCAGAATGCCATTGCCATTGCGGACTCTGCCCTGAAGGATCTGGACAAAATCCGTACAGACCTTGGTTCCGTACAGAACCAGCTGACTTCCACCGTGGCCAACATCTCCACCACGCGGGTGAATGTTATGGCAGCAGAATCCACCATCCGTGATGTGGACTTTGCGGAAGAATCTTCCAACTTCACCAAGATGCAGGTTCTGATGCAGGCAGGCACCTTCGCCATGGCCCAGGCCAACGCCAGTGCCCAGAATGTAATGAGCCTGCTCCAGTAAGCCTTAAGCCTGATTAACCCTTAACCTTAAACCCCCTCTCCTGCCGGAGGGGGTTTTTTTTGCATTATTGAACCTGAGATATGGATGGGGGGAAAAACGCCTGCTTCTGTAAAATCATTATATGCCCGTTGGCTTCGAGAGCCTGTCCCCGTGAAAAGCAAAGCACTTCCTGATAACCGCCCCTGAAATCTGGCATTGATATTGCATGATTTTTCTACAGAAAATCAAAAAACAGGGAAAAATCCTGTCACAAAGCAATTTTTCCATAAGCCAGAAGGAGGCATACCATGAGTATACAGATTTCCAGCACATCCATCCACCAGCAACCCGGCATAAACAAAGCCGTTTTTCAGCCGGAAAAAAATGCCCCTGCCAGATCTGTAGCGGAAAACCCCGCTCCGAAAACAGACACAACAACCTTATCTGCCAGAGCACAGGCCTCCTCCCTGCCACCGCAGCCTGTCAAAAGCTCCGACTTAGCGGAGCATAAAATCACTTCCATGGCAGAAAGCCTTGCATCAGCCCACCAGCCCATCAGTTATGAAAGGGTTATGCAATTGCTTGAATAAAAAACATCAACAGACCTTATATGAAAGCCCCGAAAGCGGCCTTTGCCCTTTCGGGGCTTTTTATTTGACAAAACAAAACAGTAAAACCATTCATCGCCCCCTGCCACCCCCGGAAATTTTTTCCATATCCTTCTCCCCTTTTTTCCTGAATCGCCCGGCAGCGCCCTCCTTATCAGGCACAAAAACGAATCAAGCCACTGAAAATAAAAACAAAAAAAACATGGCATCCAATTTGCTTTTCTTTTAGCCAGAAAACAGAGTGGTCCAAAGGGCAATGGGGAAAGCTCTTTGGTAGATTGCATCAACCCACATCCGCCAAAGGGGGAACATCATGGGTCTTAGAATCAATACCAACATAGCAGCCATGAACTCGCACAAGAATCTAACCAAAAACGACAGCAGCCTTTCCACATCTCTGGAACGCCTTTCCTCAGGCCTGCGCATCAACAGAGCCGCAGATGACGGCTCAGGCATGACCATCTCCGACTCCCTGAAATCCCAGGGAATGGGCCTCGGCCAGGCCATCCGGAATGCCAGTGACGGTATCAACATCGTTCAGACGGCCGATGCCGCCCTTGAAGAATCCATCAATATAATTAATACCATCAAACAAAAAGCCATTCAGGCAGCCCAGGACGGCCAGACCACGGAAACCCGGGCAGTTATTCAGGCAGACATAGACAGACTTCTGGAAAATCTGGATAACATTGCCAACACCACTTCCTTTAACAATCAAAAACTGCTCTCCGGTGCCTTCACCAACAAGCAGTTCCAGGTGGGGGCCTACTCCGGTGAAACCGTTAATATTTCCATAGGCACATCCCAGTCTTCTAAAATCGGACACACCACAAGCAGTCGTCTCACCCTGAAAGACGAGCAGCCCGGCGTGGTGGATCTCTCCATTTATTCAAACACTCTGGATAAAAACTTCGACATTGAAGCCATAGAAGTCAAATACAACAATTCCCGGGAAAACGGCATGGGTGCCGTTGCCGAGGCCATAAACAGGCTTGGAGAAACGCTGGGGGTAACAGCCAAGGCCTTTGTAAGATCCACAACGGACATCAGTGTGGCAGCGGGCACAACCAACAGTGACTTCAGTATTAACGGTGTCAGCATCGGGCAGGTGGATGTGCAGACCAATGACGGCGACGGTTCTTTGATGAAAGCCATCAACCAGAAAACAGCCCAGCATGGTGTTTTTGCCTCCGTGGATCCCAGTGGACGGCTGACTCTTACTTCCACCGACGGCAGAGCCATTGATGTGCATACAGGCGGCGAAGAAACAGAGCGGGTACTGGCCTATACGGATATGTCCACCACAGGCTATGTGCAGCTTACCCAGATGAGTTCTGCTGAAATCTCCCTCAATAACGTGGGCGGCGGCAATGTGGTGGATCTCAATACCAATCTGGACATACAAAGATCCGATGCATTTACGGTAAAATCCGATGTCACCAGGGGCTCAAAGCTGGCTGAAACCACCATCCTTGGTGCCGGATGGACCACACATCAGGATATTGTAACAGGTGAAATCTTTACAGGTGATATAACCACAAAAGAGCAAAGTTCCCTTGAAGCAGGCAGTGTGCTTGCCAGCGGCAGCACCGCCGTATTCATGGGCACAGTACACGGAGATGTCGTTCTGGGGGATGATTCGGGGCTGACCACAGCACCCGGCACCCTGGCCCTCTACTCTAGCATTACCAGCGGAAGTATCCTTGCTGCAGGAACCACCTTCGGTGCAGATATGGGAGCCAGCGGTGTTACCCTGAGAGGTGAATCCGTTATAGAGGGAACAACTGCCTCAACAAAAAATAACAGGATAAATAGCGGCTCCACCCTTGCCGCAGGTACGGTACTGGCCGCAGGTACGGTACTTTCAGGAACAGATGTCACCATTAACCAGACCTCCCTGACCGTGGGAGACAGCACAATAATAAGTGGGTCCAGCCTTGCGGAAGGAACCGTTATTGCCGCAAATTCAGATCTTAAACCCAACAGCGGCCTGATCATCATAGAAACCACGGGAAGCACCATGGGAGAAAGCACCATTGGGTCCGGCTCTACCCTCATGGCAGGTACCGTTCTTGGCAATGGAACACTCATTGAAAATATTTACAGGATGAGTGGAACAGCCCCAACCAGCGACGGTATACGCATCATGCAGACGGATCAGGTGACAGGCTTTACCGTGGAAAGCACCATAGGCTCCGGATCCGTTCTGACAACGGGCTCCATTCTCACAGCAGGTACTTTTATTCCTTCAGGCTCAACAATTATAGGCATGGACGGAAATACCTATGGTGGCAGCGGTGTTACCCTCACAAGCAACATCACAGTCCAGAGCGGCAATGTCGCCGCTGGCCTGAAGGCCAATGTGGGCAGTTCCCTTGCAAACAACACGGTTCTGACCTCAGGAAGTCAGGTCTATACGGATCTCACACTGGCAGTAAAGGCAGGAACAGACAATGGCAACCTTACCCTTGCCAACAACTCAAGCCTTGGCGGCGGCAGCATACTCAAAGGCTCTCAGGTGGCAGCAGACATGACCCTTAGGCTTGGCACCACACTGCAATCCAATGTCACCCTTAAAACCGGGTCCATGCTGGCCGAAGGAACCAGCCTGAAAAGCAATTCAGACGTCGGAGCAGACATAACACTGCGGGCCAGTGCCGAGGTCAAAGGTGCCAATCTGACAGCAAAAACCGGTTCCAGCTTTGGGGCAGGCAGCCGCATGGCTACGGACTCCGTGATTGGCACCGAAGTGACACTGAGAAGTGCTTCCACCCTCTCAGGAAGCATCTCTAACATTCTTGACGAAGTAGTGCTTGGGACAGGCACCATGCTGGGCAGTGGCAGTGAAATCAAAAATGGCTCCATCTACCATGGTGCCCTTGAAACAGGCAATGACGTCTACCTGACCAAAAGAACGGATCTTGGCAGTGGAACCATTATTAAGCAGGATGGCTCCTACATAAAAGCAGGCTCTACCATAGGAGGGGACGCAACCCTTGATAAGGATCTCAATGTCACAGGGAATAAGTTTACTCTGGGTGTGGGCAGCAAACTTGCCACAAGGAGTACCCTTGCCAACGGCTCCACCATCGGTGGTAATATTACCCTCGCCCAGAACGAAACGGTCCGTTCCCAGATGCAGGTGGCCGCAGGCTCCACCCTTGCCGAGGGAACCCGCATTGCCGCAGGGACCTATCTTACCACCAACATACAGACAGCAGACGGAATCTACAAAGCCGACACCATACTTCTGGAAGACATTGTCACCACAGGAACCAACAGAGTCGGCAAAGACATGACACTGCAAAAAGGTTCCATACTGGCAGACGGTACCATTCTGGCAGCCAATGTAACCGAAGATGCGGCTACGGCTGAGCTTGGCAATACAGATACCCGCAGGCTTTCCAACTTAAGCGTACTGACCCAGGATGATGCCCAGTTTGCCATTGCCATTGCAGATTCCGCCCTGAAGGATCTGGGGAAAATCAGGACGGATCTGGGTTCTGTGCAGAACCAGCTGACATCTACCATTTCCAATATTTCCACCACAAGGGTAAATGTTCTGGCTGCAGAATCCACCATAAGGGATGTGGACTTTGCAGATGAATCCGCCAACTTTACCAAAATGCAGGTACTGATGCAGGCAGGCACCTTTGCCATGGCCCAGGCCAATGCCACATCCCAGAATGTCATGAGCCTCTTGCAGTAAGATAAAAAAAATCCCTGACACCCTCTCCCTGCGGGAGAGGGTCGGGGAAAAAGGATTCGTCCGGGTTCATTTCAGTTGAGGTAACATCCTTGACAGAGTCAAACCTTGCAGGACCCCGAGGGCGTTCCCCCGCCCAGGCCTCGGGCGGTCTCTCCCACCCCAGGGAAGACCGCCCATTTTTTTTACGGGCCGAATGGAAGTTTTTTTAAAAATACCTTAAGGTTTAAACATCAAATGGCCGATACCAGATTCATGAAGGGAAGCTGCCTGGTAAAATCCTTTCTCATACCAGGAAATTCCGGGGAGGTGTAAAATGTCACTGGGAACCATAAGCAGCATAGGGATGGGATCTAACCTGAATCTTGGCAACATGCTGGACGATCTGAAAGAAATAGACAAAAAGCCCATTAAGAGGCAGGAGGAGAACCGAACAAAACTGCAGGCACAGGCCAGAACCATTGACAGCCTGAATGCACAGCTTATGGGGGTTCGTTCTGCGGCTTTTTCCCTTTCTCTTGGCTCAAGTTACCTGGGGCGAAGTGTCAGTTCAGGCACGCCGGATGTTGTCACAGCCAGAGCGCAGACAAGCTCAGGTATTGCAACGGGCAACCATAATATCGAAGTAAACCGCCTTGCACGCAGAAGTGCCTGGCAGAGCCAGGGTTTTGAAAGTGCTTCTTCAACGGCCTATCCGGCGCTGTCAACAGGCTTCAGCTCTCCTTCAGACACCGCCCTTCAGGAATCCGTCTCCTTCACCATAGGGTTTGGAGAAGATACGCCCATAAATATCAGCCTGAATGCTGGTGCATCCTTAAAAGATGTTGCAGATGCCATCAACAGTGCGGAAGACAATAAGAATGCCAATGGGAAGCCACTTATAAGGGCCTCCATTGCCCAGGAAGAACACGGTACCTACATACGCCTTCATGCAGCAGAACCCGATGAAACCCAAAATCAGCAGATCCTGCTAACTGAAGGCACCCCTGACGCCATTAAATCCTTTGTACAGCCGGATCTCACATTCCGTTATAAGGTTGGCCTTGAAAATGACCCCGTTTATGTGTCCCTTCAGCCCGGCAGCACCTACCAGCAGATGGTGGATACAATCAACAGCAAGGGGGAAGCCTATGGGATGCAGGCTGCCATTATCTATGAAGGCAATACAGAAAACCCATACCGTATGACCCTGACATCAACGGATACCGGTGAAGCAAACCGCATTCAGATTGAAGGACTCATGAATGCAAACGGCGAGCATCTTCTGGAAGAAATGCAGGGAAAAGATGGCGAGTCACTGAATGCCAGCCTTACGGTTAATGGTATATCCTACCAGAGAAACAGAAATGAAGACATCAGTGATGTAATACCGGGCTTAAGCCTTGACCTTACAGGCGAAGGAAGGAGTGCTGTTTCCATCCGCCCTGACCATGAAGACCTGAAAGATGATATTCTTAATTTCATCAATGGTATCATTGAATTTTCAGACACTGTACGCAGACACACCACAAGGGAGCCGGAGGAGGAGGACCAGGGACTCCTGAACGATGTGGGAAGCGTCCGAAACATCAATCAGCAGCTTATCAGTATGCTCTCACAGACCTCCGATGACTCTGGCGATACAATAAGTTCCCTTTTTGACATGGGCCTTTCCATTGATCGGACCGGAAAAATTTCCTTTGATGAAGCAAAGCTTGATAAGGTTCTGTCCGAAGACCCCGATGGGGTAAAAAAATTTTTTCTGGGTAATACTGAAGATGAAGATGCAAAAGGCTTTGCCGCAAAAACATCCGAACGACTGACCCAGATGACATCAGATACAGGTGTCTTTACGCTGGAAAAAAACAGCATGGAAGACCGGATAAAAAGACTGGACACATCCATTGAAAACAGCAAAGCCCGCCTTGACCGTAAATATGAAATCATGGCTTTACAGTTCATTGAGCTTGACAGGGCCATTAACGCCCTGAACAATCAGGCTGACTTTATGACAAGCATGTTTGATTCCTTTAACAATGCCGCATCAAACAAGAAAAAGTAAAAATCCCAAAAAGCCTTTAACCCTGACCACTGGAGGAAAACATATGAGCGCAGCCACAGCATACAAAACCTATCAGAGCAATCATTTTGAAGGCATGGATCCAAGGCGGCTCATTCTCATGCTCTATGATGGTGCTCTGCGATTTCTTAAAGGTGCACGGGAAGGTGCTCTGGAAAACAACCCTCAGAAACGGGGAGAAAACCTGGGCCGGGCCATTGCCATTATCAGTGAACTTCAGGCATCCTTGAATCCTGACATGAATGATGAGGCCACAGAATTCCTGAGGGGATTATATGGCAGCATTCTGGCAGAACTGCCCACGGCATCCATCTCCAACAATATAAAACCCATCGAACAGACGGAACGCTACATCACCCAGCTCCGCAAAATCTGGGCAGAAGAAGTCATGGCCCTCCCGGCCACAGGTACCGATGCTGTCAGGACCACCCTGAACCAGCAGACAGAAGCAAAACCCGTGGCATCTCCGCAGGAGCAGGCCGCAAAACCACCCACAACCCCCCAGCAGGCCCCAGCGGGATATCCGCCGCAGCAGAGACCCGCTGCCCCGCCTGTACCCGGATACGGTGGAAAAGGGCAGGCTGTAAGAAATTACGGTCGTGGTTTCACCGCCTAAGGAGGTTTTTTATGGATTTTTTACCGGAAACTCTGATAAACAGTTTTGATACATATATCAGGATGCAGCAGAATCATCTTCTGAGTCTTGAAAAAGCTGAGCCTGACATGGAAAGTATGAACTTTGAAAGGTCCAGAAATTATGCGGAACTGGAGCAGGAGCTGCGCTACCTTTTGCGTCAGATACAGACACCTGCTTTCAACGATGAAACCAGAGAGGAAATGGTAACTGCCTGCAACCACAGAATCCGTGCAATTATGGATACGGATGCCATCATTACCGAAAAAATCAGGCAGCACAAAGAAACCCTTTCCAAAAAAATGCAGGAAATGAAAAAGGGAAAAACCGCCATAAGCGGATATGGTGCAGGACTTAAGGGAAAAACACTGGTGAGGCTTTCAGGATAAGACCGTAGAATAAGGGAGGGAATCATGGATATCACATCAAATCACGGGATCAAACAAACCGGAGATACCAGCAGAGTCAAAAATATTTCTGAAATCCAGGGCCTCCAGGAAAACAAACCCCGAACCCTTCAGGAAAACAAAATGCCGTCCGGTGAAGAAGCTCTTAAGCTCCGGGCTGAAAAAAGCCTTGAAAAAGCTCGGCAGGCCAAGGAAAAAGCAAAAGATACACCGATGGAAGAACTGGAAAAGGCAACCGATGATCTCAACAAATACATGGATGAGCTCAAAACAAGCTTAGGCTTTACCATTCATGATGAAACCAATGAACTGCTGGTGAACATCATCAATCGGGATACCAAGGAAATCATCAAACAGATTCCACCGGAGGAGCTTGTGGCCATACGGGAAAAAATGGCAGAGCTGGCGGGTATTCTTCTGGATGAAAGGGTCTGAAAAACATTCAGACCCTGCCCTTTCATACCACAGGATGCTCATAGGAATAATGGGTATCGTACATAACTATCTGTACGGCCTGCCTTTTTTCTGCGTTAACCAGAAGGGGACTCACCAGATTGGCCACAAGGCGAAGGGCAGCCTCCTTTTCAGGATTATCCCCT
The DNA here is from genome assembly GCF_007830435.1 of Desulfobotulus alkaliphilus. Lineage (GTDB taxonomy): Bacteria > Desulfobacterota > Desulfobacteria > Desulfobacterales > ASO4-4 > Desulfobotulus > Desulfobotulus alkaliphilus. Next base: position 27,831 of record NZ_VLLC01000010.1, read on the forward strand.
TCTTCGGAATACATGCGCACCACCACATAAAGCAGGAGATCATCCTCTGGCTCCTCTGTCCACCCCATCTCTTCCCGGACGGGTGCCAGATCCACGGAATAGTCGGGTTTGAAAAGGCAAGGGTCCATGAGCATAAGGGCAATGGCCGGTACATCCACACACTGAAGCCAGCAGAAGGGTCTTGTATCCTCCTTATCCAGAATCACAAAACGTTCTTCACCGGGAAATCCTGCCAGACCATAGGGCAGGTGAAGAATCTTGTCCTCTTCCACCTCTATCACACCAAATTTTGCTGTTTCAATCTGCATCGCTTCCTCCGGATTCAAGGTGATTGTTTTCAGCTTTTTTCATACGCTCTTTCCAGAGCCTTAAGGCTGCATCCATGGGCCTTATCCTTACATCTTCCATGGCGGCAAGGTTACACTGCCTTACCCGTTCAAAAACTTCTTCCCTGTGAATGGCAATATTTTTTGGTGCCCTTATACCCAGCTTGACCCCACCCTTTCCCAGATCCAGTACCTGAATTGTTATATCATCTCCTATGCGGATCTGTTCCCCGGCTTTTCTTGTCAGAATCAGCATGATCATTCTCCCGGAAGGTGTGGAACTGTTCAACCTACATGTAATCCATCAGACTCATTTTCATTACCTTTGATGTGGAATTCATGGCTGCCTGATAGGCAAGCTCCCGAGACTGCAGTTTCATAATGGCCTCTATCATATCCGCATCTTCCAGGTGAGATCTGCGCTCTTCGAGGCTGAACTTCATATCCATCTGAATCTTTTCCTGAATTTCAAGGCGGTTAAATTTTATCCCCGTATCCGCATGCAAAGAGTTCAGCTGCTTGAAAGAGGTTTCCAGACGCTGCATACCCTGCTGCATACCCTGAACATCATTGGCTGCAAGGTCTGCCATGAGATCATTAAGGGTTCTGAAAAGGCTCCATTCCACATCCCGGTTGCTTTCCATGGGGCCAGAGGAAACATCTTTTTCAGGGAAACCAAGAACACCGGCAATACTTTGCCCGCTCCCCCCCCTTTCAGGGGCTCCGTGATTACCTGTTTCAAAAAGAAGATCCAGGGAGTACAGACGCTCATCCTTTTCTTTTATTGAAAACTTTCCCGTATCTTCATCATAATTTACAGAATAGCGGATACCAAAGCCCCTGTCACGGGATTCCTTCTCAAGGGCTGTTTCCACAGCAAGGGCAAGATCATCCATGCTTTCATAGACACCCGGAGGAATCAGGGCTGTCAGCTCACAGAACTCCGTATGATCACCCTTTTTCATAACTTCCCTGAAATCAAGGCGGTTATTTGTATCATTAACATCTATCCGCACAATGGGCCTGTCACCAGCAGCAAAAATGGTGATATCATCTTCATAGGGAAGAAAACCTAAAGTGGAAGCCATGGAGCTTCCTGCATTGGGGCCCGTATGCCACAACAGCCTGGTTTCACTTACCCCCTCTTTGCCACCTCGTATGGAAAACCCCCTGTCTGGATCATAATCTACAACATATCTTATACCGCTATGGGAAGCCGTGCGCATTTCCGTCTGTATATGGGCTGCCAGCTCATGGGGATTTGCATAATCCCTTTCAGGTAAGCGGATGGTGTGTACGGCACCGGGCCTGCCGTTTTCATCCACTTCCTGAAAATCCAGTGTGTTATTGTTTTCTGTAATGGCAAAAAGAGTTGCCTGACCATTGGCTGTATAAGGAAAATCAGCTGTCTCAATAAGAACATCCCTGTCATCCGTATAACCGAGAACTTTTGCCATACTCCTGTGCCTGCCACTTCCACTTTCCCATAAAAAATTTACGCTGTCCGTTGCACCGCCATCGTCAATGGAAAATTTCCGGGTCACGGCATCATAGGTCGCTGTATAAACAACACCATTGGCGGATGCCGCTGTGAGGGCACCTGAAACTGCCGTTTCTAAATCCGTAATACTTCGGTAGTCTCCGGGTGGAATTTCTGCAGTAAGCTGACCGGATTCTGTGCCGCCGACGGTTTCTTCAAAATTAATGATATTATTTCCAAGGCCTATATCAAAAAGAACGGGAAGCTCTCTGCTCATGGGATAGGTCAAAACATGCTCAGGCTCCGTAAAACCGAGGATTGCTCCTGCACTGTTTTCTCCTGCATCAGGACCTGTCAGCCAGAGCATCTCCAGCTTTGTCAGGGTACCGCCATCCTCCCGGATAAAAAAACGGCTTTTTTCTTCATCATAGGTGACGGCATAGCTGATACCCGCTCCGGGATTTGCCGCCTCTGAAGCTGTTTCCATCGTGTTTTTAATCACTCCGGCCAGCTCATTCATGTCGCTGTAATCCGCCACAGGAATATCCACCGAAAAAACCTGACGCACATTGCCCCTTGTTTCTGCAAATTCAATGCGCTGGTTTGTCGCATCAATAACAAGGGGAGCCGTAATAAAATTAACTGGTTCAGTGCTCACAGGCTTTTCCAGAACTGTATCCGTGCCATAGAAACCCATCTCCCTGCCAATGGAGGTATTGCCCGTAAAACTCACCATGGAAAAAGTTATGCTGTCACCCTTCTTGATCCCATCCATATCAACCTTAATCTCTATATCGGAAAAACCATTATCCGAAAGATCCAGGCGAACAACCCCGTTTTCAGGAGTAATTTTCCCGGGCAGTCTGTAACCGGGATCATTATCTACGATGAAACTGCCCTCTCCGTCCCAGAACAGACCAAAGGGCTTATCCTTTTCCGTAGCCTTTGTAATGGACGCGGGATGGTGAACAAAAATTTCCAGCTTTTCAGGTGGAATACTCCCCTTAACCGTCGCATTCTCAATCCGTGGCTCTCCACCGCTTGACCATAAAATTTCAGTGCGTATATACTCTTTTCCAGGGCCACCCCTTTCACGGATAAAAAAGCTTTTTTCCACGGGATTATAATCCACGGCATAACTCAGACCATAGCCCTCTTTTTCAGAAAGGGCATTCATGCGCTTTTCCACCTCAAACGCCAGCTCTTTTTCAGTATATACCCCTGTGGGAATTTCCACCTCCATGGTTTTAAGAAAAGCAACGCCCTGCCCGTTATCCTCCTGAAAAACAAGGGTGTTATTTGTTTTATTCACCTCCACATGGTTCATATAAAAAATCTTTGAACCATCCCTGCCCACCTCCATGCTCTTACCGTCTCCGGTACGTATACGGAAAGCCTCATGATCCCCCTCATAACTCACACGGGGCGGATTTTCTGAATCATGATAGATGAATGGGGGTTTATCCGTTCGGGAACCTCCAAAAATATAGTTTCCGTTCACCTGTGTATTGCCCAGATCCACAATCTGACGAAGCATGCCATCTATGCGTTCAACCGCATCTTTGCGCTCCTGAGGTCCTGCAGAGGCCGTAATCAGCTTACTGATCTCAAGATTCACCTCTGTCACCAGATCCTTCATGCTGTCCAGTGCCGCATCCGTGGCATTCAGCCATGTTTTTCCTGCGCTGATATTTTTTTCAAGCTGCTGCAGGCTGCTAACGGAAGATTTGAGGTGCATCACCTGACTTAAGCCTACCGGGTCGTCGTCAATATGATTGATTCTTTTCCCGGTACTCATCACCTCATTGGCTTTATAGAGATCTTTGTTCAAACGCCCCAGACGATAGGTTGAGGTATCAAACATGATTTTATTGGGTACGCGCATGGGATCACCTCATATTGACAAGGGTACTGAGCATTTCGTCGGAAACGGTAATCAGTTTGGCCGCTGCCGTATAGGCCTGCTGATATTTAATAAGATTCACCATTTCCTCATCCAGAGACACGGCAGAAAGGGTATCCCGCTGTTGCCCAAGATTGGAGAGCATCACCCCGTGAAAATTCAGGGCACGGGTTTCAGACTGATACCTCAAACCCATGGAGCTGACCATCATATGGTAATACCCCTCCAGGGAAGCATCAGCTCCGGCTGAAACAGCCTTACCATTCCTTGAAAACTGCCATTCTTCAAAACGTATACTCTTGTTCTGAAGATCGGCAAGAGCCAGAGCAGTACTGTTATCCCCTCCCCGAATTTCTCCGGTTTGAAAATCTATCATGCCTGCTGCAATATTCTGAAGTTCAGCAAGGCTTTCATTCATACGTATACTTTTGGCGTCCGTACCCGTAAAAAAAGTATTTACGCCAAGGGCTGCGGCAAGACCGCTGTTGTGGGCTTCTTCACCGGAAAAAGCAAAACCGTAATGTTCAGGATTGCGTTTTACAATATCAAACTCCACAAAACCCGAACCCGTAACTGGCTCATCAAAGGCAAGCTGTATGTCCGCAAGGCCGTTACCATTCATATCTATGCCAAAACCTGAATCAAAATTTTTTCCTGCGGCTTTTGGATCATCAGGGTCCGGCACAATCACAGCAAGCCCCCTTGGATCTTCAAGGCGCCATGTACCGTCTGCTTCACGATAAATACGAAAATCTTCTATCTTTTCTTCAAGGGCCGTGGCATCCAGCACACGCATACGGGTATTCACATCACAAAATCCATTAACCCCAGAGCAGCCCATATCACTGATTTCAAAGGTTGCTGGCCTGCTGGTAAAAGAAAGGCTGCCATCCTGCCCGACCCTTGCACTTATGCCCTCACTCTGCCTGTTGAACTGGGCTGCAAAACTGTCGGTGGTCCAGCGCCAGTCCGCAGCCTGCATCAGACTGCCTTTACCACCGGCATCTGTCTGGATAACAAAAATATCATCTTTAAAAAGGGTGCCGGACTCAAAACCAAGGCGCATGCCATCCACTTCAACATAGATGGGCGGCCGGGTTCGTTCATCCACCTTCACCTCCACTTCACCATGGCCATAACGGCTTTCCCAGATAAGGGTAACGGTCTCCTCACCCAGGGCTCCGCCCGGTGGCTTAACGCTGAAAATATAGCTGTCGTTTATACTGCCTGCCCTTCCGCTGATACTGATCTCCAGAGGAGCAGGGCTGCCTGTCTCGCTGGTATTCATGGAAAAGGTATTCCCGGCCACAAGGGTGCCGGGAGAAAGATGAAAAGAAAGATCCGTACCATCCAGTGCATGGGGTCCGGATTCTTCTATGGCAATAAGCCCTGAAAGACCGGTGTAGTCCCCATTGACATCATACTCCCGCCAGGCAATGGCAGCCCCTGCACCAAAAACATCCGATTCCACAACTGGAGACGCATTGCTGAGTATCCGGGAAGCAGGCCCTTCAAGGCCGAATCCGCTTCCCGTAACCACACGAAGGCTGGCATTGCCTGTGGTGGTATCATCAAATTCTTCTATCCTTATGGCTTCGCCATCATTGCGGACAATGGAAACGGAGCTGCCCGTATGGACTGTTCTGTAAAGCCCGGGATCAAGGCCTGAAGTCTGCAGGGCCTGGTAGAGACCTTCTGCAAAAGCCTCAGCGCTTAAAGGGGCAGGATCCGGAACCGTATAAATCACATCCATACCATCCACAGTGAATGTTATGGTATCATTGGCATTGAAATTTTCAAAACCACCGTAACCGCCAAGGGTAAGGACAGATCGGCCCGAAGGCACAGGATGCTCTGCCCTGCTGTTGAAAAGACTCCCCTGTCCAGGCTGCGCATCACTGCTGATTTCCATGCCGGGCCCCGTAAAAACCGTAAATGTGGAAGTTTTTACGGCAGACCTGTCTCCCCCCGCACCAAGAACGGCTGCATCCACAGCAAGGGTTCCCGTAGCCTGCTCATCGGGAGCGATGGTTACTTCAGAAAGGCCTGCACCTCCTGAACCCGTTAAAGGCTGGCTCCCCCCCGCAGCACCATCCACAAGGGTTCCTGCAGCTCCATTTACGGTAAAGCCTCCGTCATCATTCCCCCCATGGGTCTGAAGATCACGGATATCAAGGGAACTGCCTCCGGAACCCCTTATATTCACTCCGGTTCCTGCGAGTTCCCATGAAATACCCTGCTCCTTTAAGGCCGCACTTTCCCTGTTGAGTGCTGCCACAAGATTACGGGCAGATTCTGCCGGATCCGCTACCAGCTGAAAGGCGATATCCACACCCGCAAGACTGAATGAGGCAGCACTCCCGTCCGGTCCAGTATCCGGTAAAAAACCGTCTATTGTTATGGAAGCATTATCCACAACCTTAAAATCAGCGATACCAAGATTGACACCTTTTTCACTGCGAATAATGGCTCCGCTGCCGCCATAAACCACAGAAAGATCCGAATTCTTATCAAGCACGGCATCCAGAGCTGTCTGAAAATTCAACATGGTTGCAGCATCATCTGCCCCAACCCGGAAACGGATCTCTTCCACTGTATTTCCGGATGCAAAACTGAACATGATCTCGTCATCTTCCTGCATATCTCCTGCTCCTGGAAACAGTTCCGTTATATCCAGAGAAATTTCATGGGGCCAGGCATGGGCATTAAGCCCATTTATACCGTTCAAGGCTTCTGCAATGGCATCTGCGGAAGGATAAACCATTCCCTCGCCCCTACCCACTTCAAGGGTATGTATATTGCCCTGCCCATCTTTAACTTTCAGGGTCTGCCTTCCTATGGCCTGATTCAGGGCAGCATCCAGCGTGGAGGCTGACTGAACCGTACCAAGATGCTGACCATCTGCAATCCAGAGGGACTCCCCTGTACTTCCGCTTCGCAGTACCTCAAACTCATAGGTGCTCTCAGGTCTGCCCGTACCTGACCAGTTCTGAACCTCTGCCGTGGAAATCCCCATATCCACCACTGTCTGCGTATAAGAGGAGGGAATGGTTCCCTTGTTTTCCACCCACATGCCAAAATCCTTTGAATAATCAATGCGATCCCCATAGGGCAGGGTAGCAAGCCAGTTTCCCGCCTCTGGCCTGTAGCTGCCCTGCAGGGGCTCGGTCATGTAGGCAGACCCGGCACCCATGCTGTGAATCCGGTTGACGTTCCATATGGTTTCCCTTGCAAGGGCATCCATTTCCTGACGGTAACGTGGCAGTTCCACATCCCGCATTTCCAGCCAGCCCCCAAGGGAACCTCCCTGGATGCGATCCGTGATGTCCACATAACCCGTAGAAGACTCCCACTTGACTTTACCGGATTCAAAAATAAGCCCGTAAGAACTGTCACGGGAAACAAGGGGAAAGCCCCCAGCCGTATTAACGGTTATGGCTCCATGGCTGTCTTCAAAACTCTTGATATCGATATAATTGGCCAGTTCCTTCACCATCTGATTGCGCATATCCCGGTTGTCATTGGAGGTTCTGTTATTCACCTCCTGCCCCATGATGGCCTGATTCAGTTTTGAGATCTCACGGGTAAGCCGGTTCACTTCCGCAATCCCCGCCTGGATATCCTTGTTCAGATCCTGCTCTATGCGAAAAAAATCCGCATCCATGGTATTGAAGCGATCCACAAGCTTTGCACCGTTTTCATAGACATTCATCCGCTCTGCGGCACCTGCAGGATTGTTGGCAAGGGTGTTCCAGGAGTCCCAGAAATCAGGCATCAGATGGCTCATGCTGGTTTCTGAGTTTTCATTAAACATATTGGCAAGTACCTTCATATAGTTCATGAAGGCCTCGGATGCGGAAAAAGCGGACTTCTGGCTTGTGATACGGTCTTCCAGCAACTGGTCCGCTGTCTGGCGGATCTGCTGACTCATGACCCCGTTGCCAATGAGATGCCCGGACTGGGCAAGGGGGGCATTGGCAGCCTGAGGCACGGACTGGCGTGAAAAATCCGGGTTGTTCACATTGGCAATATTGTGGCCCGTTACATTGAGGCCAAGCTGCTGAGCCGCAAGCCCCTGCCTTGCAATATTCATGGTACTGTTGATTCCGGCCATGATCAGACCCTCCGGTTGACATACCCGTTTCCGGTTCCGGCCATGTGGCGGCTGCGGTCATAGCCCGCCTGCTTCTGGGGCCGCATGAACACGGACATCATTTCCCCCACCACATCCAGGCAAAGACTGACATAGGTAATATTGGCATCGGCTGCACTGCGCACCTGCTGGCCCAGATCCTCTGTTTTAAGAAAAAAAGGCTCCAGATCCGCCTGTTCTCCGTGGGAAAGCCGGTCTTTAAGCATCTGCGGCTGAAAGTGAATGGCTTCCACATCCAGCGGCCTGCCTGCCCTGACCATGACCTGCTTGATGCGCTCCCTTACTTCCATGATGGCTCCGGCGGCCTTCTGCTTCTCCTCAGCCAGTGGCCAGAGGGGGGCCACATCTCCTGATTTAAGAATATCTGCTTCTTTATCCAGCACGGAAAGAAGGTTCTCAAAGCAGGCAATTTTTTCATTGTAAAGGCCCTGGAGTTCCTTTGTCAGTGTCATGTGTCTATCCTCCATGCTGAATAAAGCGATGATGTATATCCCGGATGCCCTGCCGTTTTTTTGAAAAAAACATGAGCCGAATCAAAAGGGCATAAAAAAACTTATGCAGAAGATCGGCATATCCGAGCCTCTGCATAAATTTTTTGCATAATATGTGCCAGAACCTTAAGGTTCACGGCTTCGTATGAATCAACCTGAAATCAGTCGTCCCCGCCAGACCTTGAAAGCTGCCGGTAAAGGAAATCCCGAAGCCCCGGACTGTTGCCCCCCTTTGAAATGCGCTCGGCCAGCTCCTGATCCAGACGGGACTGCCAGATCTCCTCGGCCTGTCCCTGACCAAAAATACCATCCCCCGGCAAAGTTTGCCGCATGCCCTTCAGCATGGTCTGCAGCATAATGGCTTCAAAACCGGCGCATGCCTCCTTCAATCTGGCGTCTTCGGCAGCTCTGGCCGCAGCCTTTGCATCCCCGGCCAGCCGGGACTCCGAAACCATAGGCATCTGTACATCGCTATTCAGGCGCATACCACCCTCCCTGCTGTTTGAACTTCCATTAAGGTTCCTAAGGTCTTTAAGATCTTTTGGGTCCTTAGAGTCTTTAGGGTCTTTAATGTATATGACCAGATTTTACGCATGTTAGCTTAGCACCCGTAAAGGGTGCACCTACACAAAACAGGGTCGTAAAAACCAAGCGTTAAGGGCAGGCCCCTGTGCCTGCCCGTCTTTAAGGTCTTTAGGATCCTTAAACCAAAACCCTAAATAATCTCAAGGTCCGCCTGCAGGGCTCCGGCAGCTTTAATGGTCTGAAAAATACTGATCATATCCCTGGGCGTCACCCCGATGGCATTCAGGGCCCGCACCAGCTCACCAATGGTGGCCCCGCCCCCCATGAGCATGACCTTGGCCATTTCCTCATCCACATCAATCTCGGTTTCCGGCACAACAACGGTTTCCCCCTCACCAAAAGCCTCAGGCTGACTCACCCTTGCCATCTCCCGGACGGAAATGCTGAGATTGCCATGGGCCACGGCAACGGTGGATATCCTTACATTCTCACCGATGACCACCGTACCTGTTTTTTCATTCACCACAATGCGGGCCGGCATATCAGGATTCACCTCCAGCGCCTCAATACCCGCAATGAACATGGGAATAGTATTCCGAAGATGCTCTGGAACCTGGATCTGCACCGCTCCGGAATCCAGTGCCATGGCAAGGGGCTTCCCAAGGGCATTGTTAATGGCTTCTGCCATCCGGATTACCGTTGTAAAATCCGGCTGATAAAGGGAGAGGGTCAGGCTGGATCTGCCGTTCAGCTCAAAGGGGAGTTGCCTCTCCACTGTAGCACCTCCGGCAATGCGACCCACAAGCAGATGGTTTTTCACCTGAGCCGCACCAGCACCTTCCGCACCATGCCCGCCCAAAGCAAGGGCACCCTGGGCAAGGCCGTAGACATTGCCATCCACCCCCTTAAGGGGTGTCAGCAGAAGAGTGCCGCCTGCAAGACTTTTGGCATCCCCAAGGGAAGAGATCGTCACATCTATCTTATTGCCCACACGGGCAAAGGGAGGCAGGCTGGCCGTTACCATAACCGCCGCCACATTCCTGACATTAATCTGATTTCTGTCAATGCTGATCCCCATGCGATCCATCATACTGGCCAGGGCCTGGGTGGTAAGGGGGCTGCTCCTGTCACCTGTCCCGTCAAGGCCCACCACAATGCCGTAGCCCAGAAGCTGGTTGGAACGCACCCCCTGAAAGGCGGCCATATCCTTGATTCTCGCCCCGTGCGCAGGAACAACCAGCACCCATACCAAAAGGGTCAGCAGAAAAAAGATGCTCTTTTTTGTATAATCATGCGCCATGGCATCCTCCGGGTTCTTTCGGCATTCACTAAAACGGCCAGTATCTGTCAACTAACCTTGTCATCCAACCGGGTCTCTGCTTTTCATCAATCACGCCCCTGCCGGAATATTCAATGCGGGCATCGGCCAGCACCGTGGACTGCACCCGGTTGTCCGAACCGATATCCTTGGGCCGGATCACGCCGGAAACGGTAATGTACTGGGTTTCATGGTTGACTTTAAGCTCCCGGCTGCCATAGACCATGACATTTCCGTTGGGCATGACCTTTATAACCCTGGCCCCGATGGATGCCGTGATACGGCCGGATCTGTCACTCTGACCGGAGCCCTTCAGCTCGGTCCGGGTGTTGGCTTCAAAAAGGCTGGCTGCATCAATATTACCTCCAAGATTCGAAGTGAGCCCCAGAGCATTGGGGATTCCTGCCCTGGTGGTTGTCTCCCGTTTCAGGTTGGTGTTTGCCGCCACCTGTGAAGTGGCATTTTCAACGATATCCACAATAACCGTGTCCCCCACCCGCCTTGCCCGCTGATCCGTAAACAGCATATCTCCCGAATCACTCCAGAGAGATCCTTCCGCTGGCGGCACAGCCCCGAAAAATGCCGGAGGTGCCTCCATACCCATGGGCTGAGGCACAAGCGCTGCCTGGGGTACGGACTGGGCCGCACAGCCTGCCATCAGGAAAAGAAAAAAAACCGTCAGTACAGAATACAGCCCCCTTGTTTTTTGCATATCACGCCTCCTTCGGGTAATTTCCGGCAGCTCCTGCGCCCTTGTTCCCACTTCCCACTTTCTGCTAAAAAGCCAGACGCACCTGGCCTGCCGCCATCACCTCTCCATGAACAACCTTGCCCGTATGAAGATTTTCCACGGGTATTCGCTCCCCCATGCCCCCATCCCTGAGAGCCTGACCTGCGGTATGCACCTTAAGGGTCTCACTCTGCACGACCATGCGGACCCGGTCTCCCCGCCGAATCAAAGGCGGTGTCATCAGGCGGTCCGCACGCAGGGCATCACCGGCACCGACCCTTAAACGGACAGCCATGCCATACACGGCTTCCGGATTCAGAATGACATCATCCCGCAGTTCTGAAAGATTTCTCCGCTCCATGCGCAGATCCCCAGGACCAATCACCGTGTCCCTTTCCATGGTCCGGACGGCAACGGCAACAGGAGCCATGCGCTCCACCTGTGCGGCAAAGCGCAGGTTGCCCATGGACTGCCCGTCAACAAATACAGGGAACTGTCCACGGATACGGCTTCCCGTACCGGAATAATTCAGAGCCCCAAGGGTCAGCCTGCCCAGAGCAAAGGTGTCCTGCCCCTGAAACCGAAGATCCCGGATTTCTATGGAAGCTTCCGGATATTTTTTCTGCATGGCCCTTTGGAGCAGAACCTTCACCCTTTCCCCGGATATGGACTGTCCGGGTCGCTCCACCCGAAGCACACCGGGAATCTCATGTTCCGCATCGGGAAATTCCCTGAGAATCAGGATGCGGACACGGCTTCCCGGCAGGGAAAGGGAATAGCCGGGTCTCGGGCTGCGGCCCAGAACCAGATCATCCAGTTTTGACGTGCCTTCTATGCTGGCAATATCTCCCAGAAGAATGTCATCCCCTGTCACACGGACGGATTCCGGAATCACCACCCGAACCGATGCAGAAGCAGCCACGGCACTTCCCATAATCAGCCAGAACAGTATCCACCGGATCATCCTTGCGCCCATTGCCATGGCATCACCCCTAGCGTTTCAGACCATTTGCCAGCCCCAGCATGGCATCGGCCGTCTGCACACTCTTGGAGTTGGCTTCATAGGCACGCTGACCCACAATCATGCCCACCATCTCCTCCACCACACTGACATTGGACATTTCCAGATAATTGTTGGCAAGGGTGCCCAGCCCGTCTTCTCCGGGAATGCCTTCAATGGCTGGACCGGAACCCTCCGTGGGGCGAAAAAGATTCTGACCCATGGCAAAAAGCCCTGAGGGATTGATGAAATTATGAATGGTGATCTGCTCCTGAACCAGAATTTCATCACCCTGCCCATGGGCCGTAAGCAGCCCATTGGACTGGAGCGTCACCAGAATGGTTTCGGCAGGAATGGCAATTTCCGGCTGCAGCCGGTCTCCGGCCGGGGTGGTGATAAAGCCCTCGGCATCCCTTGTGAAATTACCGGCACGGGTGTACACAGGCTCACCATTATGCATCACCTGAAAAAACCCCCTGCCCTCAATGGCAAAATCCAGATCATTGCCCGTCTGGGTATAATCCCCTTCCGTGAATACCTTCTGAACACTTGCGGGCCGCACCCCCATACCCACCTGAATACCCGAAGGGATCTGACCGCCACCCGGCGTGATGGCACCGGCCACCAGCATGGTCTGATACATCACGTCCTGAAAGTTGGCCCTGCTTTTTTTAAATCCCGTGGTATTGGTGTTGGCAAGGTTGTTGGCAATGACATCCGTCTGCATCTGCTGAGCCACCATGCCTGAGGCAGCCGTCCATAAACCTCGTATCATGGGGTCCTCCCTTCATTAAAAACATATAAAACGACCATCAGGCAGGCGAACGTCCCAGCTCCGTAATGGCCTTGGTGTCTATCTCATCGATGGTCATCATCATCTTCTGCTGAATTTCATACATGCGGTGTATGGAAATCATGTGGCTCATTTCCTCCACAACCTCCACATTGGCCATTTCCAGAGCCCCCTGCTTCACCCGTATGTTGGGCGGCGGCAGGGCATCGTCATCATCCCCCTTGTAACGAAAAAGGGTCCGGCCTTCCTTTTCAAGACCTTCAAGGTTTTGAAAGGTCACAACATCAAGAGCCCCCACCAGCGCCTCATCCACAAAAATATTGCCCTGGGCATCGGCAAAAACCCGGCCATCGGCCACACCAAGGGGGGCTCCCCCGGACAGAACAGCTTCACCCTGCTGTGTCACCAGAAAACCATCGGCATTCACCGTGAAATTACCGTTCCGCGTATACCTTGGTCCCCTGCTGGTTTCGATGACAAAAAAACCTTCATCTTCCAGGGCAAAATCCAGATCATTGCCCGTCATGCGCACCGGCCCCTGGGTGAGATCCGTATGGAGCTGTGCCCTGAAAGCCTTATCAAAGGATACAATGTCTTTTTTAAAACCCGGCGTATCCGCATTGGCCAGGTGATTGGATGTGTTTTCAAAATGTCTTTCCTGCCGCAGGCCACCCTGCACAGGCCGTGTCATCTGAAGAATCATGGCGTCCTCCCTTTCGCTCTGACCTGATTCAAAGCAAAAAAAATGCCATGAAACTCAAAAGGCCCACAAAAGGCCCTTTGAAGAATTCCATGACACCTTACACAAAAATTTGCGCCACTTCATTGACGCAGGCTGCCCGGCAATTTTGACAGGACAGGGAAAAAACTACCGGGATGCATCAGGGCTTTCGTTTTTTCCCGGTTCTGTAAACAAAGGCCAGAAGCTCCGCCACCACCTGATACAACTCCGGCGGCACTTCCTTTCCCACATCCAGCGCTTCCAGAAGATTCACAAGATCCCGGTCTTCCTTCACGGGGATACCATGTTCTTCCGCCAGCTCCATGATTCTTCTGGCAATACTTCCCCGGCCCCTGGCCATGACCTTGGGAGCCGCATCCTCCAGCACCTTGTAACGGAGGGCCACGGCCTTGCGCGGTCCTTTACCAGCCTTTCCCTTTTCTTCTGCCATCGGGCTTCCCCCGTCCCATAAAAATCACACAACCACCCCCCAGCCGTCACCCGGCACAGCAGCCGCAGCTTCTTCCCAGACCCCATTGTTCTCCAGAAGCTGATACCTCACGGGAAGCACCCGGAAGCCAAGGGTCTTAAGCCGCTGGACCAGATCAGGCATTTCTTCTTCAAAAAGGGATAAAACCGCTCTATCCTCCGCCCGAAACCCCAGTTGCAGCTCTTTGCCGAAAAGAAGGGCATCGGCCCGGATGCGTCCCAGACTTTCCAGATCCAGATCCAGACCGGCACGGAGAACCTTAGGGTCCGGGTCTCCCCCGCTGCCTTCTCCCAAATCCATAAAAAAACGGCCCATAAAAAAAATCCCGTCCATGCTCAAGGGAAGCGGCAGGGAAATACGGCCCTGATCCACCAGATTTCTGGCAATCATTTCCCGGAAATCCTGCACCAGCTCAAGGCCTTCCTTTCCTCCTTCTTTTTCCGCAAGGCTAGCAAGGGAAAAAAGCATGTCCTCTTTGGCCCCGGAAATCAAAGACTCCCGCATGGCCGAAGGCTCATGGAAAAAAGATCGCACCAGTGAGGTCAAAGCCTGCTGACTTGCCTTCACATCGGAAGCCATGGATAAAAAAGGCAGGGAAAGGCCCGGTTTTGAAGCACCTGAATCCTGCATACTCCGGCCCTGCACAAGGGAGGAAAGGAGCTGCAGCACACGCCCCATGGATCGTGGGCCATGGCTGAACCGGCCTGCTCCTGCCTGCGTGGACATAGAGGGTGTTTTTTCATTAAGGAAATCATGGGAAGAAAGGGAGGCTGATTTTTCACCCTGAACGGGCTGGGGGAGAATTTCCAGAACCGGCCCTTTGGGAGTGGCATGGATACGCAGCTCCACAAAAGTGCCGGGGGCAAGGGGTTTTTCCGGACGCAGCAGAAGGCTCTGGCCTGCAAAACTCAGACGAATCCTGCCATCGGCAAGGCCCGCTGCCACCTTTGCGCTGTAACGGGCTCCGGGCCGGAGAAGGGCTTCCAGACGGCTCTGTTCACGGATTCCCGGAAGGGATGAAAGGGACAGGGAAAATGACATCAGCGGGAAAGGGCATCCAGTTTGCGTTTCAATTCCAATATCAGGCTCACTTCACCGGGACTGACGGCCAGATCCCTTGCAATGCGTTCGGCATCCCTGCCCTGATCCGCCAGATCCAGCACGGCACCCTGCAGATCCATGGACTCACTTGTATGCCGTTGACTTTCTGCGGCTTTCAGGGTGGCTTCCGTACGGTTTACCATCAGGCTCAGGGCCGTAATTCTGCGGTCCAGATTCTCATTGAGGCTTTGAATCAGACGCTGCTTCTCCCGAAGCTGTTCATCAAATGACTGGGAAAGATCCCGTGCCTGATCCACCAGCGGAGCAAGGCTGGCAAGTACACGGTCCACGGCCTTGTGCACGGCCTCGTCCTCCAGACGGCGCATCAGACGACGCAGGCTGAGAATCACAAAAAATATCAAAAAGATATTGGCAACCATGGGGATGGCAACCCAGTAAAGAAGCGTATCCACAGAATCCTCTTCCAAAAGATGTCAGGCACGGGTGTTCACAAGACTTCCCACACCTTCTGAGTGCCGGGTTTCCAGGGCTTTCTCCTGCTTCTCCTGTCCTTCCCTTTTTTCCGAGTCCCGGCCTTCATGTCCGCCTTCCTTACCATCCCTGCCCGCCTTGAAGGCTTCCTCACTGAGCTGCACTTCTTCCCGCCGCCGGGCTTCCCGCTCCGGCTGCACTGCATTGGCGGCCTGGGAGGAATCGTAGGGCTGGGCCTTCAGGTTATGGGCTTCCCGCACAGCCCCCCCCTGTTGTATCACCATATTGAGATTGGGTATGGTCGTCATCATGGCCTCCCCTTAAAGAAGGTTTCCTGCAAAAAAAGAAAAGCCTCTTGAGGCTGTTCCATAAAAGTAAGGAGCCCTTTCGAAAAGATCAACCAATGGAAATGCGGGTAAACACCACCCGAAGTACCGGAGCGTCCTGAAAAGACTCATTTAGAGCATCAATTAGACTGTTTTGCAAGTTTTCTTCCGTAATTTCCGTATTTTCAGATGCATCCACAGCCCTTTTCAGGGACTGAAAAATCACATCCCGGAAACGGGCGGGCTCTTTCTCATAAAACATGGCCGCCTGCGGGGAAAGATCTATGGAAAGGTCTGTCATCAGGTAGGCCGTGTGGGCAACCCCCGGTGAAGAGGGCACAATGAATCCAGGAAGATCCAGAGAAACAATGGCAGGCTGAACCGGCAAAGGGCTTTCCTCCGCAGGTAGGGTTTCGGGAAGTGCTGATTCTGCCATGGAAATATCCTCTACTGGAGACCGGAAGAACCACCAGCCACCAGCCCCTGCCATCATCAGAAAGGCAATGCCCGCAGCCAGTGCCATGGGCCACTTTTTTCGCTTCTTTTTTTCAGACGCTTTTTTTTCATCCGCAGGCACAAGGACCACACGCTCCTCTTCCTGTGGAAGCTTTTCTTCCGGAACTGACTTTTCTGCAGAGGATTCTTCAACCGGAGATTCTTCGGAAGCGGGCTCCGTGAGAATTGTATCAAAATCCACAACCGTCTCTGCCCCATCCTCCATGTTGTTCAGAAGGGCGTCCAGATCCTCCTGACTGATAACATCTTTACCTTCCTGAAAAGACAGCTCTTCCTGAGCAAGTGCTTCTTCCTGGACAGCTTCCTTTTCTGGGGTGGGGTCCTCCACCACCACATCTTTCATCAACTCTTCAAGGTCCTGCTGGGAAATCAACAGTTCCGCATCCGACTCTCCTTCACCGCCATTATCTTCACCCGGTGGCGTGTTGCCCAGCAGCTTTTCAATGTCATCCTGGGAAATCAGAAGATCCTCTTCCACATCCCCCTTACTTTTTTCTTCTCCCATGCCGGATAAAAGACGGTCAATGTCATCCTGCCCGATGAAATCATCTTCTGCCTTTTCTTCCCCTGCCAGCGGCACCGGTTCCTGGGATTCCGGAGCTGCTTTTTCCCCGGCCTGCTCTGCCTGATGGGCCTTAAGGAGGGCATCAAGATAATCCTGACTCAGAAGATTGGAGCCTTCTTCTGTTTCATGGGAAGGTAAGGGATCGGGCTCTTTGGCTACGGAAGCTTCCGGCGCAGCAAGCCCCAGAAGCCTGTCAAGCTCATCCTGAGAAATTGCCGGGCTGTCCTTATCCCATTCTGAATCCTCCTCCTGTGACGGTGGTGTTTCTGCGTTTGCATTGCCACCGGATAAAAGGGCCTCGATGTCATCCTGACTCAGGGTCTCATTACCCGTATCCCCTTCAGCAGGCGCTGGCGTTTCCGATGGAGGGGCGCTTTTGCCGCCATCCCCCGATAAAAGGCTTTCTATATCGTCCTGACTCAGGGTCTCATTGCCCATATCATCTTCAGAAACCGCTGGCGTTCCCGCAGGAGCATCGCTTTTACCGCCATCCCCCGATAAAAGGGCTTCGATGTCGTCCTGACTCAGGGTCTCATTGCCCATATCCTCTTCAGAAACCGCTGGCGTTTCCGAAGGAGGGGTATCGCTTTTGCCGCTGTCTCCCGATAAGAGGGCCTCGATGTCGTCCTGACTCAGGGTCTCATTGCCCATATCCTCTTCAGAAACCGCTGGCGTTTCCGAAGGAGTATCGCTTTTACCGCCATCCCCCGATAAAAGGGCTTCGATGTCGTCCTGACTCAGGGTATCATTGCCCATATCATCTTCAGAAACCGCTGGCGTTCCCGCAGGAGCATCGCTTTTACCGCCATCCCCCGATAAGAGGGCCTCGATGTCATCCTGACTCAGGGTCTCATTGCCCGTATCCCCTTCAACAGGCGCAGGCTCTTCCGCAAGAGCAGTATCGCTTTTGCCGCCCCCCCCCGATAAGAGGGCCTCGATGTCATCCTGACTCAGGGTATCATTGCTAAAATCATCTTCTGTGGAAGGAGACGGGGCAGGGGCAGTTGTTTCCGGCCTGGCATCGCCACCGGAAAAAAGGGCTTCAATGTCATCCTGACTCAGGGTATCACTGCTAAAATCATCTTCAACGGGGGCAGATGTGGCAGGGGCAGTTGTTTCCGGCTTGGCATCGCCACCGGAAAAAAGGGCTTCGATGTCGTCCTGACCCAGGGTGTCACTGCTAAAATCATCTTCTGCAGGGGACTGATTCTCCTGTACAGGGGGTGCTTTGAAATCACTTTCCGCAAACAGGGCATCAATATCCGCCTGCCCCACCATTCCCGATGCAAAGGGGTCCGCCTCCTCCCCGGGATGTGCAGCATCTGTTTCCGGGGTTCTGGTTTCAGGGGAAGGAACGGAAAAATCCCCCCGCAGAAAGGCATCAATTTCATCCTGGGTGACCGTATCAAAATCAGATCCGGCGGAAGAGACTTCTGCGGCTGCCTCCGCAACTCCGTCTTTTTTTTCATCATGCCCGCCCGCAGCATCCAGCCCTCTGGCCTCCGTTTCCAGACCACGCAGCAGATCATCAATGTCATCCTGACCGATCTCAAGATCAATTCCGGATTTTCCATTTTTTTCCGCCATGCCCAGCCCCTTTTATTCTTCAGACATCCATTTCAGCTCCCCGCAGTCTTGTGCGCATTTTTACAAGGGCTGCGGAATGAATCTGGCAAACACGGGATTCGGTACGGTCCAGCACCTCACCGATTTCCTTTAATGTCAGATCTTCAAAGTAATAAAGAGAAAGCACAAGCTGTTCCTTTTCCGAGAGACCTGCTATCACCTTTGCCATGCGGGCCTTCATCTCTTCTTCTGCAAACCGGTCTTCCGGATTATCCTGACCCGTCAGCTGATCCTGAAAGGATTTTCCCGAATCCCTGTCCTTATCTGCTCCCCGGATACTGGCATCCAGATTCAGGAGGGCTGCACTGTGAATTTCTGCAAGAACATCCTGATAGGCTTCCAGAGAAAGGCCCATGGCCTCTGCCACTTCGCTTTCCTCCGCAGGCCTTCCCAACTCCCTTTCCACCCCGGCGAGGGCCCTTTCCACATCCTGGGCCTTTTTACGCAGGGATCTGGAAAACCAGTCCAGACTGCGCAGCTCGTCGAGAATGGCTCCCTTGATGCGGAACTGGGCATAGGTTCTGAACTTCACGTCCTTTTCAGGATCAAACTTATCCACAGCATCCATGAGGCCAAGGCTGCCCGCACTCATCAGTTCATCCAGGGAAACGGACTGGGGAATGCGCATGGAAATACGCAGGGCCACACTGCGGACCAGATCCGCATGGGCCACGATCATGGCCTCCCTTTCCTCGGCTGAGAGAATCCCTTTCAAAACAATCACGCCCTTTCATTCTGATAAAACCCTGCCCGCAGAGGCTGCCCCTCAGGCAGGCGGCAATGCCGTAAAACGCTTGAAAAAAAGCCTGATGGAACCTTCTGTATCATGGCGGCGGGGCGCACTGACAAGCACTTTGGCAAGCTTTGCGATCTGCTGACTGCATTCCGCACGGGGATAGGCCGTAAAGACCGTTTTCCTTTCCTGAACGGATCTCCGCAACATGGGGTCCATGGAAATATGTCCCATATATTCCAGAACCGCCCCCGTCAGAAAACGCTCCGCAGCCTGATTCAGGGTGAGGAAAACCTGTTTGGCCTCTTTCACACTGCTTACCATGTTTACCACAAGTTTAAAATGCCTGGCCCCGTGTTCGGCCGTCATCACCTTCATCATGGCATAGGCATCGGTGATGGAAGTGGGTTCAGGCGTTGCCACCAGAAGACATTCATCCGCCGCCAGATTGAAATAAAGCACATTTTTGGAGATGCCCGCCCCCGTATCAATCAGCACCACATCTGCTTTAAGATTCGCATCTTCAAACTCTCCCAACAGGGTCAGCTTCTGGCCCTCGGTGAGATGGGTCAGCCCGCTGGTGCCGGAACCTGCGGGAATGATGCGGATTCTGTCCGCCGGAGAAACCATCACTTCGTTCAGCGTCTTTTCTCCGTTCAGGACATGGCCGATATGGAAGGCCGGGCGGATGCCAAAAAGAATATCAATATTGGCAAGGCCCAGATCCGCATCCAGAATCAGCACCTCCTTTCCCATGCCTGCAAAGGCGCGGGCGAGATTGCCCACAAGGTTGGTCTTCCCAACCCCGCCCTTGCCGCTGCTCACGGCGATCACCCTTGGCTGATCTGAAGACAGGGCTGCCACAGCCTGCCTGCGCTGCGCGCCCTGACGGCTGATCATTTTTCTCAAACTCGTTGCCTGATCCACCCTTTTCTCCCTTCTTCCTGAACCTTACGGGGTTCCTGAAGTTTCAAAAATACGCTGTAAAAGGCCCTTGCGGGTCACAGGATGAATATCTTCGGGAACCCGCTGCCCGTCGGTCACATAGGAGACCGGCAGCGGATAATCCGCCAACTGATCCAGAATGCCTCCCCTTTTGCGGGTTTCATCCAGCTTGGTGAATACATAGGATCTCGGGGAAAGCTGGGAAAAATTCTCCGCAGCCTCCCGCATGTTTTCCCGGCCCGTGGCCGCACTGAGAACCAGATGGGTGGCAATGGCCTGCCGCCCTCCCAGAAGTCCGGCCAGCTCTTCCATGCGTGCATGATCCAGATGGGACAGTCCTGCGGTATCAATGAGAATGACTTCCCGGTTCTGCATCTGCCGCAAAGCCGTCTGAAGATCTTCCCGGTTAAAGGCAGGAAGACAGGGAATTCCCATGATACCGGCATAGGTTTTCAACTGCTCCAGAGCACCGATACGGTAGGAGTCTACGGAAATCAGTCCCACCCGTTTTTTTTGTTTCAGGCTTAAATCTGCGGCCAGCTTGGCAATGGTGGTGGTTTTCCCCACACCCGTGGGACCGGCAAAGGCCACCACACAGCGCTGCCCCGTAAGGGATTCAAAGGGCTGCATCCCCTCAATGAGTGCCATCATCTCCACAAACACCCTGCGGGAAAGGGCTTCTTTACCTGCTCCTGCAGCCTGGGCCGATGTTTCCATGAGCTGCCTTGCCCGTTTTTCCGTAAGGCCCGTACGCACCAGCCGGGTATAAAGGCTGAGGCTTTCCGGGTGTCTTGTAATAAAATCAGGAATATGTTCTCCCTGCTGCAGCAGAAAAAGCATGTCCCGGATACTCACAAGCTCATGCTGTACCTGCTGCCAGCCCACTCCCGTGGCAGAAGCCCCAGAGGAAAAATCCTCAGGTACCCGGTCCAGAACGGCAGCCACATCTTCTTCTGCATCCTCACCCTTTACGCTGAATTTTCTTTCTGGAATCTTCCCGGAGGCCTTCAGGGGAGAAACTCCCGTACGCAGGCGAAGGTTCCGCACGGGGGCTTCTTTTCTGACCAGAGGTTTTTTCTGTTCCTCTGCCGCAGCCGTCACCTCAAAGCCGCCGGATCCATAGGGATTTCTGGGATCAATGGGCGATTTACGCGTAGAAAGAATCACGGCATTCACACCCAGCTCCGATTTGACCTGTGCCAGGGCCTCCTGAATGGAAGGGGCCCGAAAGGTTTTTACGCTCATCTTACAGGGTCACCTTTCCAATGGCTTGAATGTTGACATTCTGCACAATTTCCGCATGGGAAGTCACGGCAAGGGTGGGAATATTCTGCTCCAGAAGCCGCCTTAAGTGACGCCGCAGGCTGGGATTGCAGAGAAGAACCGGCTGAATATTCTGGTTCAGGGCCTTTTCCATTTCTCCCCTGACACCCGCCATCAGCTGTTCCGCCAGCCGGGGATCCACGGCAAGGTAGGCACCATGTTCCGTATTCTGAATGCTCTTGGTCAGGGTTTCTTCCAGCTTCCTGTCCAGGGTCAGCACGGGCAGGTTGCCATCGGGTCCCATGTAGGGCGCAAGGATGGAGCGTGACAGTTTCTGACGCACATACTCCGTTAAAAGATCCGGATCCTTGCTCATGGTTCCGTAATCCGCCAGGGTTTCCACAATGGTGAGCAGATCCCGGACCGAAACCCTTTCCGCAAGGAGATTCTGAAGCACTTTCTGTACCATACCAAGACTCATGATCGAAGGCACCAGTTCTTCCACGGCCTTGGGGCTGTTTTTGGCGAGGTTGTCCAGAAGATGCTGCACTTCCTGCCTGCCCAGAAGTTCCGCCACATTGCTGCGGATGATTTCCGTCAGGTGGGTGGCCACAACGGTGGAATTGTCCACCACCGTATATCCGGAGAACTTGGCTTCTTCTTCCAGATCCGCTGAAATCCAGATGGCCTGAAGCCCGAATGCCGGTTCCGTGGTGGGGAAACCGTCCATACGGCGGCTCACATCTCCGGGATCCATGGCCAGCACATGGTTGACCATCAGCTCGTACCGGGCCATTTCCACGCCCTTGATCAGCATGCGGTATTCCGCAGGCCTCAGGTTCAGGTTATCCCGGATATGAATGGGCGGAATGACAATCCCCATCTCCGTTGCAAACTGCCTGCGCATGGACCGTATGCGGCTTAAGAGAGTACCATCCTGGGAGCTGTCCACCAGAGGAATCAGCCCATACCCCACCTCCAGCTCCATGGCGTCCATATTCAGAAGATGCTCCACCTCTTCCGGCCCGGAAACCGGCGCTGCGGCATCCTCTTCGCCGGCCGCCTCTTTTTCTGCGGCCTCTTCCTGGCTGCGGCCCTTTGACATAAGGTAAAGGGTTCCCCCCAGTGCCAACCCCAGACTCATGAAGGGAATACCGGGAAGACCCGGCACAAGCCCCAGAGCAAAAACCAGACAGGATGCCACATAAATGGGCGTGGTTTTGGAAAAAATCAGCTTGGAAAAGGCCTGCCCGAGGCGATCATCCTCCCCGCCCCTGGAAACGAGAATACCCGCAGCCGTAGAAATGATGAGGGCAGGAATCTGGGTTACCAGACCATCCCCCACCGTAAGCAGGGTATAATTGGCTGCGGCCTGTCCCACGGGCATCCCCGCCAGCACCCCAATGATCAGCCCGCCCACAAGGTTGATGCCCGTGATGATAATCCCTGCAATGGCATCCCCCTTGACAAACTTGGAGGCACCGTCCATGGAACCGTGGAACTCCGATTCCCGGGCAATGGTCATGCGCCGCTCCTTGGCCTCCCTTTCATCAATGATACCGGCGTTGAGGTCCGCATCAATGGCCATCTGCTTGCCGGGCATGGCATCCAGGGTAAAACGGGCCGCCACTTCCGCAATGCGGCCTGCACCCTTGGTAATAACCATAAAGTTGATCAGTACCAGAATCACAAAGATAATCAGGCCCACCACATAATCCCCGCCCACAACAAAATTGCCGAAGGACTGAATGACAGTTCCCGCCGCCTGGGGCCCTTCATTGCCCCGCAGCAGAATCAGCCGCGTGGAGGCCACGTTCAGGGCCAGCCGGAAAAGGGTAAGCACCAGAAGCATGGTTGGAAAAATGGAAAATTCCAGCGACCTTTTGGTGTACATGGTGGTGATCAGTACAATGATGGCAAGGGTGATGTTCAGGGCCAGAAAAAAGTCCAGAAGAAAGGCAGGCACAGGCAAAAGCATGGCCAGAAGAATACCCACCACCGCAAGAACCATTACGATGTCGGCATATTCCTTACGAACACCCTGAAAAAGACCGCCCGCTTCTGCCATTGAAAACCCCTGTCAGAGAAAAGTATCTTTTAAAAAATCAGACCAGCCAAAGCCATCATCCGTCATGATCCTGACGCACAACACCCTGAACCGTCATTTTTTTGGCCTTATTTCCGGCCCCTGCCCTTGAGTTTATACACATAGGCCAGAACCTCGGCCACGGCCTGATAAAGATCCGCAGGGATGGCCTGCCCCACTTCCACCCATTGAAACAAATTCCGTGCCAGCGGCTTGTTCTCCACAATGGGCACCCCCGCCTCCTTTGCCACGGCCCTGATGCGTTCAGCCATGCTTCCAGCACCCTTGGCCAGCACCTCAGGCGACTGCATGTTAATGGCATCGTACTTAAGGGCTACGGCAATATGGGTGGGGTTGGTCACCACCACATCGGCCTTGGGCACATCCTGCATCATCCTTTTTTTGGATGCCTCAAACTGCAACTGGCGGATGCGGCTTTTAATCAGAGGGTCCCCCTCGGTCTGCTTGCCCTCATCCTTCACCTCCTGCTTGGTCATCTTGATCTGCTGATCAAAATTCCAGCGCTGAAAAATCAGATCCAGCAAGGCCACAAACACCATGGCCAGCAGCACCCAGAGGAAAATCTTGAAGGAAATTTTCACGATGAACAAAAGAATGGTGGCCACATTGTGGTCATAAAGGCGCATCATATGGGGCATCTCACCCTTAACCGCCCGCCATGACACATAAAAAATAATGGTAATTTTAAGAATACTTTTAAAAAGCTCCATCAGACTTTTTTTGGAAAAAATCCGGCCAAATCCCTTGATGGGGCTAATTTTACTGGCTTTGGGCTCTATGGCTTTCCAGGCCAGCACAAAACCCACCTGAAAGGCATTGGCAAAAAAAGAAGCCAGAAAAACCGCCAGAAGAAGGGGGGCAATGACCCAGAAAGCCTGCATCCCATAGGTCGTCATCCACAAAAGAGCCTGTTGTATATGTACTTCAGGAACGCTGGAAAAGGTAAGGGACTGCCGCATTACATTGGTCAGACGCTCATAATACATACTGGCCATGGCATAAAGGGTGGCCACACCGATGAGAAGGACCACAACGGAAGGCACTTCCGTACTTTTTGCCACCTGCCCCTCCTCACGGCTCTGCTGGCGTTTTTTTGGGGTGGCATCCTCGGTTTTTTCCTGTCCGCTTTCTTCGGGCATCCCCTCCTCCTATCCACCGCCAAACATACGCAGTACATAATGCAGCATGCCTGGAAAATCCTGAATATAGGCCCTGGAAAAACGAACGATCACCTCAAAAACCGCAGCAAAGAAAATCAGACCCACAGCAATTTTTAAAGGAAAGGAGATGATCAGCACATTCATCTGGGGGGCAAATTTGGCGGTGATACCAAAGGCCACGGACACAAAGAGAAGGGCCACGATGGCGGGGGCCCCGATCTTGATACCCGTAATGAACATGGAGGCGGTCATTCCCATGATCTGATTAAAAAATACCTCGGGCAGGGCAAAACCACCCGGCGGCACCATATGGAAACTTTCCACCAGCGCCCTGAGCAGTATGTAGTGACCATCCAGCAGAATAAAAACCGTAATGACAGTCCAGTATCCCAGCTGCTCTATCACCGACACCTGGCTTCCTGTCTGGGGATCCACAACATTGACCATGGAAAACCCCATCTGAAAGCCGATGAGAAGCCCTGCAAGCTGGACGGCTGCAAAAAAAAGCCGCACCACAAGGGCAATGACCATCCCCACAAAAAGCTCCGATACGAGGAGAATGGGCGCCATGAGTACCTTGTCGGGAAAATGATCCGGGTCTGTGGAGACGGTGGAAAAAAGGACGAGGGTGATGGAAAGGGCCAGCCCCGCCTTGACCAGAGCCGGAAAGGATTCACTGCCGAAAAAGGGAAAAAGAAACAGAATCACCGAAACCCTTGTCAGCACAAGGAGAAAGTGACGCATTTCATCCGGGGTAAAAATATTAAGAATTTCCATGGATAGTCACCGGATGTACATGGGAATATTTTCCATGATCCTTGCCGTATAGCTGGTCATCTTTTCCAGCATCCAGGGAGCAAAAAAAATCAGGGAAAAAAACACTGCAAGAATCTTCGGTACAAAGGAAAGGGTCATTTCCTGTATGGAGGTCACGGCCTGAAAAATACTCACCATCAGTCCTACCCCCAGACCGATGAGCAGAAGGGGAGCTGCGATGAGAAGTGTCAGCCAGACGGCTTCCTGTCCGAAACTCACAACAAATTCTGGCGTCATACGGCACCTCCTCTTATGGTATGGCAAAACTGCGTATCAATGAGCCTGCAATGAGATGCCAGCCATCCACCAGCACAAAAAGCATGAGCTTGAAGGGCAGGGATATCATTACCGGCGGCAGCATCATCATGCCCATGGCCAGCAGCACACTGGCCACCACCATATCAATGATCAAAAAAGGCACATAAATCACAAAGCCAATGATAAAGGCCGTTTTCAGCTCGGATATGACAAAGGCGGGAATCAGGTGCAGCAAACTGACACTGTCACGGTTCTCGGGCTTATCCGCCCCGGCTACCTTGATAAAAAGGGCAAGATCCTTTTCACGGGTGTTGACCAGCATAAATTCACGGATGGGTTTTTCCGCATTGGCAAAGGCTTCCTGATAGGTAATCTGATCCTCCAGATAGGGATCCAGGGCATTCTCATAAACTTCAGTCCAGACCGGTTTCATTATGAAAAAGGTCATGAAAAGGGCAAGGCCAATCACCACCTGATTGGGCGGGCTGCTCTGGATACCGATGGCCTGCCGCAGAAAGTGAAATACCACCACAATGCGGGTAAAGGAGGTCATGAGTACCAGTATGGCCGGTGCCAGAGTCAGAATGGTGAGAAGGGCCAACACCTCCAGGGCAATGGCCACATCCCTTGGACCCGTGGCCTCTTCCACACCGATACGGATGGAAGGCAGGGGAAAGGTCACGGCCTGGGCCATGAAGGGAAAAAAGAATCCTGCACCGGCAATCAGCAGAAAATAAAAGGTCGCCTTCTTTTTCCCTGCCCCTTTCTTCGGGCCGTCATTTCTGCCCATGGCATCTGCATCAACGCGCATCCACTACCTCCGGAACCTCTTCCGCTTCCGTTTTCTTTTTCTGTGCACCGGACAAAAAATCCGCAAAGCCCGGCCGGGATAAAGAAGCCCCTTCTTTTTCTTCCTCAGAAAATTCCGCAAGGGTACGGATGGAAGAGGCTGTCACGCCCAAAAGCAGCTCCCTTTTTCCAAGGGCCACAAGCACCACCCGCTCCTTCGGCCCCACCTGAAGGGCTTCCACGACCCGCAAACGCCCGGAAATTCCCCTGAAACTACTTAAGCGCCGGAGCAGGTACAGGGTCAGCAGCAAAAGGGCCAAAACCAGTATCAGGGTAGCGCCACCCTTCAGGACCAGCAGGCCAAAATCCGGGACCGCAGCCCCTACCCCTTCTTCCATAAGTCACTCTCCGGCTCAGATCTTTTACTCACAAGGGTCGGTCATCAGGCCCATGTATCGTCAGCACGGCAATTTTAACAAATCTGCCCTCAAGCCAGGGTCCGCACCCGCTCCATGGGACTGATGATATCCGTCAGACGCACGCCAAACTTTTCATTAACCACAACCACCTCACCCCGGGCTACCAGCTTGCGGTTAATGTAAATTTCCAAAGGTTCCCCGGCCAGTTTGTTCAACTCCACAATGGAACCCTGCCCCAGTTGCAGCAGATCATTGACAAGCATGCGGCTGCGGCCCAGTTCCACGGACAGTTCCAGGGGAATATCCAGAATAAAATCCAGATCCCTTTCGGCAATATCGCCGCTTTCTGCAGGCTCCTGATGCCTTGCTGCGGCTTCCTGACCTTCCAGCTCCTCATCTGTCATGGATCCTCCTCATTTTAAGGCCTTTAAGGTCTTTAAAAAAATGTAACTATTCAGAACAGTTATTCCGAATTGCCAATACTGTAATTACAACAGTTTTGTATTGTTGCAAGGCTCCGTGGCTATTTGCAAGTGACATTGCAATCGTTTCGGATCAGAGCTTTGCAGGCCTGTGCGAAAGAAGCGGCAAACTGTCTGAGCCGCCACAAAGGCAGCGTGCCAAGGCCTGCTATGGTAATCAAAAAGCTTATCCTGCCTGTGGCGGGGGGGTTTTGCCGCTTCCGCACAGGGCAAGAAGCTCCCGAATAAGATTGCGTCACGGGCAAATAGCCTGGGGCCTGTGCATCTGTCTTGCAGGTATGGTCTTTGGAAAAAGGTGCTGAACAGCAACCCACGCCGTGTTACGGCGCTTTGTCATAAAGTAACTTTTGAAGTTACTCAGAAGTTACAAAAAAATAAACAGCCTCTGCCTCCAGCAGCCCCTTATTTATAAAACATTATTTATAAAGCATTTTCATCTTGTCCGTAATACGGAAAGCCTGAAAGCCCCGCTGCACACCGGCAAATCCCTTGAGTTTGCCAACACCTTCCACATAAGCCGTAAGGGGCTGTTCTGCGTCCTGCTCCAGGGGAATCACATCACCGGGCTGCATGGTAATGAGCTGCTCTCCTGTAATTTCCGTACGTCCCAACTCCACGGAAAGTATCACGTCAGACTCCACAATAATTTCCTTGAGCCGCTTCTGCCAGGTATAGTCCACATCCTCCACCTCGGCCTGGAAACCCGATGACAGCTTATGCCGCAGGGGCTCAATCATGGAGTAGGGCTGACAGAGAACCAGCTTTCCCGCAGACTGCTCCAGCTCCACCTCAAAGCGGGTCACAATAACAAGGTCTGTGGGCAGAACAATGGTGGCAAACTGGGGGTTCACCTCGCTGCGTACAAGGGTGGTCTGTATGGGTTCCACGGGGGCCCAGGAATTTTTCAGGTCCTCCAGACAGGAGAGAACCACCTTGCGTATCATGACCTCTTCGATGGTGGTGAATTCCCGGCCCTCCACCTTGGCCTTACCCGTTCCCTTACCACCAAAAAAGGTGTCAATGAGGTTGAAAACCAGCTGGCTTTCCAGTACCAGCAGGGCGTGACCACGAAGAGGATCCATGCGGAAAACGTGAAGGCTTGTGGGAACGGGAAGGGATCTGCCAAATTCGGAGAACTTCAGGGTATCTAAAGATTCGGAACTGATATCCACGTTGGTGTGCAGCAGCATGGACAGGCTGGACCGTACCTCACGGGCAAAACGTTCATTGATCACCTCAAAGGTGGGCATACGCCCACGAATAACCTTGTCCTGACTGGAAAAATCATAATGCCCGATGCCTTCGGCATCCATGGGCATATCCTGTTCCGTCTCCACCTTGCCGGTACTTAAACCGTCCAGCAGGCTGTCAACTTCTTCCTGGGTCAGAATTTCACTCATGCATCACCCTTTATCCCCATACCCGATAAGCACCCAATTCACCCCACCAGCACGTAAAACCCCTGTCATTTCTTAACTGCAGATCACACCCTGCCATGGCATCTTGCCATAGAGTAACTTATGAAGTTGCTCAGAAGAAAGGATCGGGCCTTCAAAACCGCCCTAGGTGGGCCAGTGGATCATATAATCTGTAATATAAAGCCCCCTGACCCGCACACCACCGGAAACCTCTTCCACCAGATCCGTCAGTTCATACTTCAGTTTCAATTTGCCTGCCACACTTTCCCAGTCTTCGGCCCTGCCCTTTTCCACATGCTCCCGGATCGCAGAGATAATCCTTTCCCGGTGCCGAAGCAGACGGGGCAGGCCATCGGGCCCCTCCTCCGCCACAATGGCAATTCCCAGACGCAGGGGAAGGCGGATACCCTCTTCAACGGTCACAGGAATCTTCATTACAGGAAGCCGCCAGAGTCCAGGAATAAGGGCCGCCGTTTCCACTGGCGCAAACTCATACATTTCTTCCTTTTCCTTGGGCTCCGGTGGCGTACTGAACAGAAAAAATGCAAGCATCATGCCCGCGCATACCACAATCACAAAAAAAACAAGCATCCAGACCCAAAGGGCAAAAGGCCCCTTCTTTTCCCGCAGATTCATACCCTTAAGATTTTTTTTCTTATCGGACATCCCCATCCTCCAGAATCAAAAAAGTCACCCTCCGGTTCCAGGCTCGCTGTCGGCTGTCCTCACCAGCATAAAGGGCAGGATATTTCCTGTCCAGGGCAATACCCATGGTATCCGCAGCCAGTCCCGCCTGTTCCACAAGATAGCGCCGGACTTCCACGGCCCTTTCCATGGCAAGGGCTGCGGCAGGCTCCCCCTCCATTCCGGTGTCGGGATATCCCTGCACCAGAACCATGGCGCCAAGGGGCCTGAAAATATCCGATACGGCCTGCAGAAACAAAGGCGCTTCAGGCCGCAGGGCAATGGCCCCCGCATCAAAAATTCCATCGGACTCCAGAGTCAGACGGAGGTTTTCTGCACTCTCTTCCAGATGCAGGGTTTTTGCAATACCTGCGGGGAGTGCTGCCAGCTCACGGCGAAGCCTCAGACTTAAGGCACCGGCCAGCCCCCCCTCTTCCCTTTCTTCTACGGCTTTTTCCTGCACAAAAAAAGAAAAGGCTTCCTGCAGCCTTTCCTTTTCAAGGGTCTTCATGGCAAAAAGCATGATAAAAAAAGTAAGCAGTAAAAGCAGAAGATCGGCAAAGGTGTGCAGCCATTCCGTCCGGGCAGGCCTTATTTTCTGTTTCTTTTTAAGCCTCATGGATTCTCCGAAAAAACCCGGAAGAAAAAATCCCGGAACATAAAAGGCCCGCCGCCGGAAGATCCCCTCCCTGAAAAAACCAGAAGGACCCTTGCATTTTCTTCATCCCTGCCCTGTCCGTAGGCAAACTCAGGAACCAGATCCCCGAATCCCCAGACCTGCATTGCAGACCCCATAACTTCGGCAACAGCCAATCCCCGGAGCAGGGTCTCGCGCAATGCGGCATCCGGACTGCGGCCTTCCTTCCGCCGGGCATGGACCATGATGCGCTTTCCCTCAAAATGCTCCGGAATGGCGGCCCGTATATCTTCCATCAGCAACTTCCCCTCACCGGAAAAGAGATGGGATTCCGGACCAAACAGGGCCTTTTGCGGAAAGCGTATCCAGAAATTCCCCTGGGCATCCACCATATACCTGCCTTCCGGCCCCAGCCTTGAAACCAGAGCCGTCAATTCCATGACACCCGGTTCATCAAAACGATACCGCCAGACTCCCGGCCGTAAAGCCCCCAGATCCGCAACACTGCCAAAGCCTGTCCGCACGGACTGAAGCACCCTTTCTCCCCGGTAGATATCCGGAGAAGACAGGGCATTGAGAAAGGCAAAAAAAGCCAGAAGAATTAAAAAAAGTGCTACCCAAAGCATGGCGTTTCCGGAGAAAAAAAACTTATTTTTCATCACTTTTTCCTGCTACCGTCTTAAGTGATGGCTGCCTGTGGGCCCGCATCCGCCAGGCCAGCACCCTTGGGTGCTCACCCCGGGCAAGGGAAACCAGCCCATCCACCAGCATCTGTTTTTCACGGGCTTCCTGCCTGTCCAGTGCCCGCAGCTTTCCCGCAAGGGGAAGAAAAACAAGATTGGAAAGAAGAGCCCCATAAAAGGTTGTGAGAAGGGCCACGGCCATCCCCGGCCCGATGGCATCGGGATCATGGAGATTCTGCAGCATCTGTATCAGCCCGATAAGGGTCCCCACCATGCCCAGAGCCGGTGCATAACTTCCCATGGTGGCAAAAATTTCCGCACCCGCCTCATGCCGCTCACCGGATGCTTCCAGCCCCGAAAGCATAATTTCCCTGATGATGGCAGGATCTACACCGTCCACGGCCAGTTGCAGACCTTCCGCAAGGAAAGGGTCTGTTTCCCCGGGGATCATTTTTTCAAGACTGAGAACCCCGTCGCGTCTGGCCTTATGGGCCATGGCTGTGAGCTTATCAACGCTGGCATCCCCTGTGTCACCGGAGGAAAAAAAAACCCGCATCAGCCGTCTGAAAACCGGAAGGAGGTCTCTCACCGGATAATGGATCAGCGTCGCCCCCAGGGTTCCTCCCACCACAATGAGAAAGGCCTGTAAATTGAAGAAAAAAAGCAGCCCCCCTCCCATGAAGACCGCAAGTCCCACCAGTCCGAAGGCCGATACAATGCCAATAAGGGTTGCCATATCCATATAAATACCTGTCCTGCCATAAAATGCAGCCTTGATATCAAAAACCTCACCCATGGAGACACACAAGATGTTTCAGGGCGAAACCCGGAGAATAAATGATCAGATATTATATATACCATTGCCTTCCATCCAAAAGCAAACCGGATTCAGGCCTTTGAAAAAGGCAGGAATCCGGTCAGAAAGTAACTGTTTATGGTAAAAGAGAAATCAGCGCTTCATTTGAATCACCGTTTCCAGCATACCATCCACCGTGGTTACGGTCTTGGAGTTGGCCTGGAATCCCCTCTGGGTAGTGATCATTCTTACAAACTCATCACCGATGTCCACATTGCTCATCTCAAGGGAGTTGGGAGAGAGCTTGCCAAGGCCGTTGGAACCGGGCCGACCCGTAATGGCGTTGCCGCTTTCCCGGGTTTCCCTGTAGAGGTTCCCCCCCTCCTTGTACAGGCCCTGATTGTTCATGAACTTGGCCAGCCCCACCCTGTAAAGGGGAATGAGCTGCCCGTTGGAGTACATACCCGTCATCACCCCTTCGGAAGAAACATTCACCCCTTCCAGATCCCCGGCACCATATCCGTCTGCCGTCTGATAGATGGTAGAAGAAGTCCGGGCATACTGGGTTGTAGTAAGGGATGAGTTGATGAAATTCAGGCCATCAAAGGCCGTACCAATATTAAAGGATATCTTCTGCTCGGTGGTACGATAGGTCCCATCCGTGGCCATGCGGCCCGCACTGCCCAGAAAATCCGCCGTGAACTCATAAAATCCGTCACTGTTAATATCCCTTGCACCCAGACGGCGCCAGGAAGTGCCCCCCTGTATGTCAAAGGAAATGACACTGCTTTCCACATTGGCTCCGTGACGCATGGGTTCGGTGAAGGTAAAAACAATGTCTTCTCTGTCATTTTCTCCACCGGAACCGTCAAGATCAATATACACCCTGTCCTTGTCACCCCTTACAACGGCATTGGGATAGTCTTCGGGCCTGACACGGGGGTTGATATCAAAGGAAAAAACATTTCCTCCAATTGCAGGGTCACTAAACGTCCATTCCACATCCGCATTGCTGCTGCCGTCAAAGCTGATGGCCAGCCTGGTGGGACTAACAGCAGGATCTATAGGATCATCATTAAGAATTACGGCGTTGGGGTACTCCCTTGGGGCTACAGGATTAATGGCAAAGGTTAAGCTATCTCCATCCATGCCCGGTGCAGGGAGGTTAAATTGCAAATCAATACTCCCATCACCATTTAAATCTATCATTATGTTGCCGTCGCCATCGACACCAATATCCGCAGCACCGTAGCCGGGAATAGTACCGTCCCAATCACCAGTAACATCATTGTAAGTTAACACAACATTTCCGGTTGCAACGGTCATTGCCCGAGGATTATTCACAGTCATAGTGGTGTTTGTTGTGGTAATCTGGCCGGCCCCTCCAACAAAGGTAGCATTTCTGGGGTCATCAAGGTTCCAGACCCATCCTGTCCCATCAACCCAGGTCACCTGCAACCCCGCCACCTGCTGGTTCAAAACCGCAGGATTTACAACTTCTATATTACCAATAGTGCCCCATCCGGGGACAGTATCACCCACCTCATCTCCCACCGCTCCCATCACATTCCGCACACTGGGATTACTCATGTACCATTCCCCCCGTCCGTCCGCACCTCCCCTGGGGTTCCATACAAGATTCATCCCCTCCATGTCCCTGATCATAACACTGGGATCATTGATCATCATCGTGGTGTTATCATTGGCCGTATCGCCCCGGTAACTGAGGCCCACCACATTCTGAACATGGGCATCCCTGGGCTTGTTGATGTCAAACTTCAGAGAATCCGTAGCCACGGCGTTGGAAGCAAGACGAATAATCATATCCGGTTCCGGCTCCGTATCCGTGGGATCCGGATCAAAAACAATTTCTATGCGCCGTGCATCGGAATAAATGATCTGGGCATTGGCATAGGCCTGAGGTATGGGGTTCTGAAACTGCCAGCGATCACCATCATATTCCACATGGAAATCAAAACCGTCTGAATCCATGGGTTCCGTGGAATTGAGCACAAAGGTGAGGTCATCGTAACGGTTCACTCCTTCAGAGCGCACATTACCAATGCGGCCCGTATATTTCTCCATGGTCATATCCGCAATGGAACCATCGGATTCATTAAAATGAATCACCCCTCTGGCCAGAAGGCCCTGCCCCGGAGTTCCCTGCACACCGAGCCGTTTGTCTTCGGAAGGGTTCATGGTGATGATGTACTCCCAGTCCGAACCGGATTTCTTATCATAATAAATGGTAATATCATGGGTGCTGCCAAGGGCATCATAAACCTTGACTACGGTCTGATATTCATAGCTGTTGGGGGGAACAGGCGGCTGTTTACCCGCATCCCAGGCATTGGACAACACAACGGACTGGCTTGCCGCATCGGCATCCAGGTTGGTAATGGCCGTAATTTCCGAAGTCTGTTTCGGAGGAGATGTAAAAGACTGCAAAATGATACTGGTCATGGCACCCATATCATTGCCCGTTTCTTCATCAAGCTTCCAGCCCTGAACCACCATACCCTCAGGGGTCACAAGTTTGCCGTCTTTGTCAAAATTAAAATTCCCCGCACGGGTATAGTACTCCTGATTGCTGGCCGGATGCCGGACCACAAAAAAACCGTTACCACCAATGGAAAGGTCGGTGGCATTGCCCGTGGATTCAAAGGATCCCTGATTGTGAAGGTTATCCACGCTGCCAAGGGCCATACCACGACCCATCTGGGCCGAGCCCGACTGGGTACCTACGGTCTGGTTGAGGACATCGGCAAAGGTATAGCGGCTTCCCTTGAAACCCACGGTGTTCACATTGGATATATTGTCACCGATCACCTGCATGGATCTGCCCATGTTGGTAAGACCGCTGGTTCCCGTATAAAGAGAGCTTGTGAGAGACATAAGGCACCTCCGGATCAAAAAACGTTAAAAAAAGACTCCGGTTCCGGAATACTATAAAATAATATTTATCCGACACTCCGGACGGCACCGGAAGAAACCAGACTCCCATCCACATTCAGATAGGGAATTCCATTTCTGTACACAAGGCCCGTAACCTCCCCGGAAACCCGGGTATCTGCCATGGCTCCCTTGCTGAGAACCCTGTAGGAATAAATGCCCGGAGCCACGGTTACACCAAAACGATCCTTACCATCCCAGGAAATCTCATGGAAATCCCCACCGGATTTTGTTCCTTCATACAAAGACTTCACAAGATTGCCCTCCCTGTCATAGATCTCCACCAGCACCTCATCTTCCCGGTCCAGGGTGTAACCGGGAATATTCCCGAGAATACGACCGTCAAAATCAATGCTGGCCGTTTCCGCGGTCACCTCCCTGCCGATATATTCCATGGGACTGATCACCGGGGCTGTGGCAGGTTTTTCCCACACCTTGAGAAGACTTTCAGGGTCCACAAAGGTACCCTTGACCTGAAGGTAGGCTTTTCCGTTGGCATAAAGAATACCCTCCACCGTACCCTCCACAGTAGTCTGTACCCGCTCCATCCCACCGGGTCCCATGGCAATCACATCATAGCGATAGGAACCATCCGCTACCTGCCGGTCTCCGGTATCCCTTGCATCCCAGGAGATGGGATGGGAGCCTGCCTCCTGCTGGCCCAGAGAAAGGGTTCGGACCTGCTGGCCCTTTTCATCATAAATGTTAATGGTGACAGAAGCGTTCTCCTCCAGGGTGTAAAAGCCACCCACGGCCTTACCGCTGGAAACCTCTATGGAATCCACCTCCGCAAGGATTTCCTTACCCATGTAGGCTTCCAGATCCCTTGAAGAACCAGCCTCCATGGCTTTGAGAATACTTTCCAGGGTTTTATTGGTATTAAAGGCCGCCTCCAGCTGGGAGAACTGGGCCAGCTGGGATGTAAAATCCGTTCCTTCCATGGGATTCAGCGGATCCTGATTCTGGAGCTGGGCCACCAGCATGGTGAGAAAGGCCTCCCTTCCCAGGGGATCTTTTTCCTCATCTTCCCTTGCTTTATACTCCGATGCAACCCTGGCCAGCGCTGCATTACCCATTGCATTTGTTTCCATTTTTGCCCCCTTATCCTCAGGCCATCAGATGCAGCCGGGAATCCCTGCTGTTAACGGGTATGGATACCGGATGCCTTCGGCCTCCGGATTCTGCCGCTGTGGTCCCATTTTTTTCAGATTTTTTTGATCTTCGGGACTCTCTCTCCCGCTCGCGCTCCCGGAAAAGGGCAGAATCAAAATCCGGAGACACACTGACCTCAATACGCTCCACCCGCATCCCCTGCTCCTGCATCTGGGCCTTGAGCTCCGCAGCCTGGGCAAGGAGCAGTTCATGGGTTCCCTTCTGCTCCGCAAGCATTCTGATATTCACAACACCTGCAATATTTTCAATGCGCAAATGCAAACGACCGAGATGCTCCGGCTTCAACTGGAAACTCACCTCATTCTGCCCATCACGGATGGCATCGGCCATCTTACGACCCACCTGATCCATCACAAAGGCAGGGGGGGGCGGGGGCGGAGCAGGGTCCGATCTCGTAATCCTGTTCTCAGAACCTTTTGCTCCCTGTGCCGCAAGAACCGGATCTGTGAGCTGGCCTTCTCCCTTTACATTTTTCTTTTCTGCTGCCCTGAACATATCCTGTGGTCTGGCCCCAGATCCGGATCCATGATCTTCTCCACTATCTCCCCCCTGAAACCCTCCCATGGATTTTATCTTCCCCAAAATAGAATCCTCACCATTCCCAGCTCCGCCAGTGTCGGCCTGCAAAAGGTACTCTTTAAGATTCCAGTGTTTCTTTGCCTCACTCTTCTCAATAAAATCGATTAAATCCTTTTCGGATAAATACGATTTCCGTTCCGCTTCCAGCACTGTTGCTTCCATGACTGGCTCACCACCACGCATATCCGCCCACTGATATGGCTGCCCCCCGGAATCTGTTACACCTTTCCCCATGGCAGCCTCCCTTGCCTCCGTAACCCCCAGAAACCTGCCCCCCGGCTGTATCTGACGAAGAAAATCTGCTGCAACCTCATGGGCTGGCAAATGGAATTCCGCTTTTCTCTCAGAAGCCCTGGCAGACATATCCCTGCCTGCCAGGGCAGCCAGCACAGATTTTTCCAGAAGCCTTGCCGTATCATGGGAAAAACCCTTTTCCTGCCCCCCCGCACCCATAGCCCTCAGATGCCCAAGCATGCTGTCCAGCACGCCGATAACACCGGCCCCGGATGTTCCCCCTGCACCACCCAAACCGCCTTCGCTCAGATCCTGCCGCAGAAGGGCCAGCTCACGCCCCAGCCTGTCCAAAGAAAACCCCTGCCCCTCCATAGCGGAGCGGTCCAGCATGGTATGGATTCTTTCCCGGGAAACCCCAAGATCATTGAGAAAATTGTATATATAAGGCAGAGAACCCAGAGACAGACCGGATGAATCGGGAACCAGCTCCATATCCATTTCCTCTGAAGTCATCCTCAAGCGATCCAGCAAACGCCCCATGGAAAGGTTTTCCCTGCTGCCATTTTCAATGACATCCAGAAGGGTGTCACGGGCATCCCCCTCAAGGCCGGACCCCAGAATCATCTGCCTGAGCCAGTCAAGGGCTTCCGGGTCTACGGTCATATCCTGTCGGCCCATTCCCGTGAGAGCCTGAAGCTGCATGCGCATCCTGTCGAGAACAGCCTGCAGGGAAAGCCTGGGATCGGCCTTTGCCCCTCCTTTTTCTGGCAGCCCTCTGGCTTTTTCCAGAAAAGCATCAAAACCTCGCCCCTCCGCCCCCTGACTTCCGGACCGGGATGGCACGAAACCCTTTTCAAAAGACATGGCTGGTGCTGGCGAAAAAATCATGGGAGGGGGTTCCTTTCTTCCGGCAAACAGATCCCTGTCAAAACAAGCAGATCCCAAAAGGTGTCTGCTTATCCTTTTAGCAATCCATATGCCAGCCGATAAAAAGAAGGAAAGCACCTGATTTAAAAAGACAAGTCACAAAAACACTCCGACATCCATGGTGCTGCAAAGGTGAAAACGGTAAATCTTTCCCCCAGAACCCGGAAAAAAACACCCGATGCATATCCTCCCGGCAGCTAAAAAACAGACCCTGCCAAACATGAAGCCATGGCACACTTCATGCTTGATGTGTTGCCAACGGAAAATCCTGCCCGTTGAAAACCATTTTTTCCGTTCAACAACGAAGATGAAGAGGTGACCATGAAGATCTTCCACCGTACCCATGCCTGTTTTATAATGATCCTGCTGCCTGCCCTTGTCTTTCTGACGGGCTGCGGTATCACAGGTCATCAGGTCCTGAAATACAAGGAACCAAAAATGTACCGCCACAATTTCATTCCCGGCATGGAACCGGAAGAGGCAGCCAATGCCATACAGGTGGCGGTGATCGGTAAAGGCCTTGCCCCTGAAACCGGATCTCCCCAGCAAAGAAGGCTGATGGCGGAACGTGCTGCGGTCATCGACGGCTACCGTCAATTATCCGAGCGCCTGGCCGGCACCATCATGCAGGTCTATACAGAAGCAGGGCACAACACCATCCGCAGGGATATGGTCATCAGTGAAACCAATGCCTATCTCCGGGGCGCAAGAAACTATGAGCTGAGCTACGAAGACGGCATTGCCACCACAAGGGTGGTAGTCTTTATCCACCCAAGGCAGCTTAAATTCTACCATGGCTCCGAACTTTCGCGCATGCTGGCAGGGGCTCTTGCCGGGGCTTCTCTGGGGGCTGTGGCCGGTGGAGCGGCCGGGGTTCTAACGGGTTCGTCGGATGCCATCATCTTCCAGACCATGGGCACAGCGGCCGCAGCAGGTGCCGCAGGTGGTGCCATCATGTCAACGCAATAGGCCGCAGATGAAACCCTGGCAGATGATTCTTACGGGTATCCTCGGCCTTGCACTGGGCTCCATGGTTTATATTCTTGACAGACCGGTGGGTATTTTTTCTGTTTTCGGAAATGGGGTGGAGGGTATAGGATTCGGCAGTGTGGGAGACTGGCTGCCCGATGCCCTGCATCCCTTTGGCATGGCCCTGATAAGCGCAGGGTTTGCAGGGGGCAGGGCCGCATCCTTACGGTTCTGGGCTGTCTTCTGGGGAATTGCAGGACTTATCATGGAAACGGGACAGTATTACGGAGAAAGGGCGGCTTCCCTTGTACCGGAAAGCTGGAGCAATATTCCGGTTCTGGATCTTGTGATACCCTATTTTGTCCATGGCACCTTTGACCCCATGGATATTATGGGCATCGTACTGGGCAGCGCATCTGCATGGCTCCTTTCCATCTCATGCAAAAAACAGCAGAATTAATGGATTTATTTCATCCGCCACAAGCAAAAAAACTTCCCGAAGAGACCTCTTTAAGCCGCTACTTAAAAAAAAGTTAAGTTTTTCTTTCCTGCATACGAAATATATAAAAGACAGAAAAATACTGGCCCAAAATGCTGAAAAAGAGCCAGTAAAAAAATTCAAAAACCAAAACAGCAGTATAATCATGGAAAACCATGATTAAAACCCCGTCGGCCTGAAAAAACTGCGTTTTGAACGGATGATACAACGAAAGGATTCAGCATATGCTGCTATCTATACTCAGGTCTTTTGCGCTTCTTTCCATCATGGTCATTGGCTTCGTCCTGATTGTGGCAACGGGCGAAGACGACTCTCCCAAGCCTGCGCCTCCTGCACCCAAGCCAAGTGAACCAACTCCACCCCAGATTACTATCCATGAACCAAATGTGTCTTTTTTTAACGAGGGAAGCAACATTTATTTCCGCGGGGAAGCCTATGATCCTGAAACAAAAAGCAATCTTGAGGGTTCACAGCTTATATGGACTTCGGACCTTGTTGGCCAGATAGGAACAGGTGGCAGCTTCTGGCTGAACTGGCTTTCAACGGGTACCCATGAAATCACCCTTGAAGCACGCAGCAAAAGCGGGGGGACGGCCAGCAAAACAATTACCCTGTCCATCAACCCCCATTTTAACACCCGTCCCGAAGCTGAAATTCTTTCCCCGGCAGACGGAACCTATTTTCATATAAATGAAACTATCATATTCTCCGGCATGGCTGAGGATGAGGAAGATGCCATGTTTCAGCCAAGGCAGCTTGTATGGAAGTCCAGCAGACATGAAAAAAAGCTTGGAACAGGTTTTGAACTTCAAATACAGGCCAATACCCTGGCCGAAGGCCAACACAAAATCTCTCTTACGGCTTGGGATTCCCAAAACATGCCCAGCGAGCCCGATTCCATAACCATTCACATCACAAAAAACCATCTTCCAGAAGTAACAATCATCTTTCCCACAGAATCAAACAATAAGTTCACAGAGAATGACTATATTATTTTTGAAGGAAAAGCCTGGGACAGAGAAGACGGTCTGTTACCATGTACTTCCCTCAAATGGTACTCTGATAAACATGAAGATGCCTTTGGAAACGATTGCCTGGTACGATCAAATATTTTATCTGTCAATGAACACACCATCACTCTGGTTGCCAAAGACAGTGTCGGTGGTAAAGGTACTGCATCGACAACAATCACCATTATTCCCTGACCCGCACATCCCTTTCGGCCATCTTCTGGCTGATCACCGCAGCCCTCTCGGCATTCATGCGCCCGAGGATATTTGCCGCCGCCTCGGGCCGCATTTCCCGAAAAATGTCCCTTGCCACATCGGGATCCATGGCATCGAAGATGGGGCCTGCCTGATTGGGCCGCATCCCCGCATAAAAGCGGGCCAGTTGCTGCACCTTGGCCAGCTCTTCCGCTTCAGCCTGTCGTTCTGCCTCACTGCGTCTTCTGGCAAGACGCTCCAGACCTTCCTCTACCTGCCGGTTCAGCTCCTGCAGCCGCTCAATTTCCTCTTCCACCTCCCGCCGAAGCTGGGTCAGGCGTCTGCGCTCCTCATTCAGGGCATCCATTCCCCTGCGGATCACCTCCCGCCGCTCTGCCAGCCCTTCAAGTTCAATCACCACGGCTTCTTTTTCAACCCTTTGCCCTTCAGCTTCTGCAGCCTCCTGAGCCAGAGAAACCAGGGGCAGAGATACGAATAAAAAACCCGCAGCAAGACCCATGAGAAGACCGCTGATTTTTTTCTTTTTCATGACATGCCCTCCCGGACTTTGCGTATGGAAACCATATCATCGGTCTCTTTCTGCTGCCAGAGATCCATCTCCTTCATATAGGTTTCCCGCTGCCCTTCCTTCAGGTTTTCCAGGGCTTTTTCAGCCATGCGGGCCTGATCCAGCAGCTTCTGCTTTTCCCGGAGCTGATAGAGAATACGTTTTTTTCTTTCCTCCATCTTCAGCATACGCATTTCCATATCCGCCAGATAATCCGTATGCAGACGAAACCGCTCCCCGGAAATTCCCTCCTGCGTTTCCTTTTCCAGCAAAATCAGGGCAGTCTGCTGATCCTCCCCCAGCTTCAGGATTTCAGCCTCACATTCTTCCAAAAGCTTCTGCACCGCCATGAGGGCCTGCAGGGCCTGCTTTACCTGAAAACTCCGGTAACGGAGAAGGGATTCCAGACGAAAAACAAAGCGTTTCATGGATTTTTATCCCCGGAAAGAATACCAGCAAGGGTGGAAAAACCCTCTTCTGAAGTGACCCGCAGATCCACGCGCTGGCGAAGAAACGCCTGTATCTTTGGCGCCATTTTCTTGGCAAGGTCGATGGCTGGGCTGGACCCGTCCACATAGGCCCCTATCTGTATCATGTCTTCGGCCTCCCGGTAGGTAGCAAGAATACGCACAGCCTGATCCCGCAGCGCCAGATTCTCCGGACGGCTGACATCCCTTGTCACACGGCTGACACTGGCCAGTACGTCAATGGCCGGATAGTGTCCCCGACTGGCAATCTGCCGGGAAAGCACAATGTGCCCGTCCACAATGGAACGCACCGTATCCCCCACGGGATCATTCAAGTCATCGCCCTCCACAAGCACGGTGTAAATGCCTGTGATGCTGCCCTTACCCTTTACCGTACCCGCCCTTTCCAGTAAAATGGGCACCTGCACAAAAAATGATGGGGTATATCCCCGGGTAGTGGGCGGCTCCCCCGCAGCAAGGCCCACATCCCGGCTGGACATGGCATAACGGGTCAAAGAATCCACCAGCAAAAGCACATCCTTACCCTGATCCCTGAAATATTCTGCCATGGTGGTGGCAAGGTAGGCACCCCGCATGCGCACCAGGGGAGGAACATCGGAAGTTGCAGCAATGACGACGGATTTCTTCCGGCCTTCCTCCCCAAGGATATCCTCCACAAAATCCTTGACCTCCCGGCCCCGTTCTCCGATGAGCCCGATCACCACCACATCTGCAGCCGTATGCCGGGTCATCATGCCCATGAGCACACTTTTTCCCACACCGGAGCCTGCCATGATGGCCACCCGCTGCCCCCTGCCCAGGGGGATCATGGTATTGATGGCGCAGATCCCCACATCCATAGGAATTTTCACAGGATCCCTGTCCAGGGGATTGATGGGCTTGC
Organism: Desulfobotulus alkaliphilus; assembly: GCF_007830435.1. Lineage (GTDB taxonomy): Bacteria > Desulfobacterota > Desulfobacteria > Desulfobacterales > ASO4-4 > Desulfobotulus > Desulfobotulus alkaliphilus. Next base: position 69,994 of record NZ_VLLC01000010.1, read on the forward strand.
CATAAAGGGGATAGGAAGCATCGGCCTGCACGGGCCCAAGGCCATCCAGAGGCTCCCCCATGCCATCAATAACACGGCCCAGATAGGCCTCTCCCACAGGGGCAAGGGGCCTGGATGCCTCCACAATGACCCGGCTCCCGGGCCGGATGCCACGGGTACTGCCATAGGGCATGAGGAGGGTATTGGTTTTTCTGAAACCCACAACCTCAGCCAGCACATCCCTGCCATCATCCAGCACAATACGGCAGAAGCTTCCAATGCCCTGCCCCATGCCCTCGGCTTCGGCAATGAGCCCCACGACCTGCACAACCCGGCCTTCCGGTGCAGGCGGTGGCATTTCCCTTACCACTCGGTGATAGCGGGAAAAATCCATTTTAAAATCAAAGGATGCTGCCATCTCAGCCTCCTCCGGTATCCGCAGCCATGATCAGGGTTTCCTTTAAAACGGCCAGCCGCTGACCCAGATCTTCCCGTATGCTTCCCGATGCGGCAGTGATGCGGCACCCTCCCCTTCCCACACCGGGATCCGAGGAAAGATCCAGCTGGCGCAGCTCAGGAACCGCCTCAAAAAAGCGTTCCCTGGCCATTTCCACCTGCTGATAATCCTCAGGATGAACGGCCACCGCTACCTTGAGGGGATCGGGAAGACGCTGAAGGGCAGAAAGCACAGCCCTTTCCACCACAGCATTGTCAACGGCAAGGGTGGCCTTTACAAGAGTTTCCGCAATGTCTGTGGCAAGGGAAACGATTTCCTTTTCATAGCGGCCCAGAATAAAAGCCCACTGCTCCTGCATACTGACCATGAGCTGACCCAGTTCACCGGACCGGGCTTCCAGATCGGAAAGTCCCGCAGCCCTCCCTTCCTCATATCCCTTGTCATAGCCTTCGGCAGCGCCCTGGGCCAGCCCCTCTTCCCGGCCTGCGGCAAAACCTTCTCCATGGCCTGCAGCAAAACCCTGACCCTGACCCTCTTCCATCCCCTTTGAAAAGCCTTCTTCGTACCCCTGTTTCCGGGCGGATTCCCTCTCTTCTGTAAAGTCTTGAGTACCCAGCCTTTTTTCCCCTGAAGGAAGCGAAACCGGGCGATCCGGCGACTGTGACGGGGATGGAGCTGCCGGTTCACCGGCTTTTTTGCCAGCTGCCCCGCCGGAAGGGAAGGCATCCTGAAACCCCGGTTGCGACGATCTGCCCGCTTCGGAAGGAAGGGTTCCCCCGGCGGAAAAATCCTGTTTCGGAGTCACACCGGGTAGACGGTCTCCAAAGGAGCGAAAGGACTCTTCCGGAGTATGCTTACGGGTATAAACACTCTCAAAGCTGTCTTCCGCCTCTTTGTTCCTTGCCGCAGGAGAAGCCACAGGGATATCTTCCCGTACAAATTTCCGAAGACTTCCCACATCCATCTGCTGCCAGACTTCGCCATTTTCCTTTTTCTCATCAGACAAGGATATCGTCCTTTCCTTTACCGCCCAGACTGATGGTTCCCTGCTCTTCCAGCTCTTTGGCAGCCCGGACAATGCTCATCTGCGCCTCTTCCACCTCGGAAAGCTTCACAGGCCCCATGACCTCCAGATCCTCCAGCAGCATTTCCGAAGCACGGGCCGAAAGGTTGCCAAGAATCTTCTGGCGCATATCCTCGCTGGTGGCCTTGAGGGCCAGGGTAAGCTGACCGCCCTCCACTTTTTTGAGAATCTCCCGCATGTCCTTGTCGCTGACGCGTACCAGATCTTCGAAAACAAACATCAGCTCCCGGATTTCCGTAGCCATATCCGCACTCTCGGACTCGATCAGCTCCATGACCACCTCTTCGGTGCTCTTGTCCACACCATTGAGAATATCCACCAGTACCTGCAGCCCTCCGGTTTTACCAAGGCTTGCACCCACCAGCTCAAGGTCCCTGCGCAAGGCCGTATCCACATCCCTTACCACCTCTTCGGGAACCTGACCCAGCAGGGCTATACGATAGGCAATATCTCCCTTTTTCTCATTGGGTATGACCATCATGATTTCCGAGGCCACCTCCGGTGGCAGGTGGGCAAGGATCATGGCAATGGTCTGGGGATGCTCGCCTTCCACATAGGAAGCCAGGGTATCGATGTTAATGCGGCGGCTCCAGTCAAAGGGAATTTCCCTCTGGGCATCCTCGATCTCCTTGATGATGGCACTGGCCGCTTCTGGTCCCAGGGCCTTTTCCAGGGTCTTTCTGAAGAAATCATCCCCTTCCACAAAGAGGCTGATCTCGCCCTCAAAGGCCTCCACAAACATACTGAGAACCTCTTCCATCTCTTCAGGCTCCACCTTGTCTATGCTTCCCATGGCCGTGGCTGCTATGCGGATTTCATCGGGCTTCATCCGCCGGAACATCTCCGAAGCATATTCTTCTCCCATAAGCAGAAGAAAAATCGCTGCCCTCCGGGCTCCCTTGGTGATTTCCATACCCTTCTTCTTGTCTGCCACCTGTCCTGCCCCCATTTTTAAGTCCCCGGACCTTTCTATCGTAAAGAAAGGCCAGGGGAGTCAGATCCTATCACTCCTCATCCCGGAGCCAGCCTTTAAGAATATTGGCGGAGCGGTCCAGATCCGCCTGGGCCAGTTTGACAGCCTTTTCTTCCAGAGGCAACTCTTCCTCAAGGGACTCATCCGTAATATCCAGAAGTGTTCCGGGCTCTTCCGGCAGGGCAGGAGGTTCTGCACCTTCACGGATTTCCTTCACGGTTTTATGGATGGGTCTCAAAACAAAAAGGAAGAGCATGAGCAGAAGAATCAGGTTCGCCGCAATGCGTCCGTAATCCTTACGCAGGCGGGCAAGACCCGTCAGCGGATCTTCTTCCATGGGCGGCTCTTCGTCGGGATTAAAAGCAAAGGATTCCACCACCACCTGATCTCCCCTTGCTTCAGAAAAACCCATGGCGTTTTTCACCACTTCCGTAAACTGCGCCATCTCCTCCGGTGTTCTCTGCACATAGCGCCTTGTCATAACTCCGTTTTCATCCCGCTGCCACTCATACCGGCCATCAATCACCGCAGCCACACTGAGGCGACTCAGTACGGCAAAGGGTTTTTCCGTAGTCCGTACCCGCTTACTCAATTCATAATTGACCACGTCATCCTGTTTTCTACCCTTTTCAAGGGTTTCAAGGGGGCCCCCTTCGGTTCCCGGCGGTACCACGGGATTGACACTGGAAATGGCACCCATGGGCCCACGGAGCCTTTCCGTTTCTTCATTGAGGTTTTTACGGCTGCGGACAAAAATGGCTTCTGTTTCATTGGGATCAAAAATTTCCTCACTCATTTCCTCACGGGAAAAATCCATCTCCGCCGTAACCCTTACAATGGCCCTGTCTTTTCCAACCACCCGCTCAAGGAGGCTTTCAATACGCTGGGCCAATTCCCTTTCCCGTATGGTTTTATACTGAACCTGATTTCTAATCCGGGTATTTTCAAGCTCCGCCAGCTTTTCCTCATCGCTGTGCCCCCGGTACAATACCCGCCCACGGGTATCCACCACCGTCACCAGCTCCGGTGTCATATCCGGAATGGCCGATGCCACCAGATGCACCACCGCCTCCACCTTGCTCTGGGGAAGATCGGCCCCCTGTTTCATACGCAGCAGAACAGACACGCTGGGGGGCCGGGTTTCCTGAACAAAAACAGAATCCTTGGGCATAACCACCATGACTCTCGCATCCGTCACTTCCTGAAACTGGCGGATGGTTCGGGCCAGCTCTCCCTGCAAAGCCCGCTGCAGATTCAGTTTCTGCACAAATTCCGTGGTTCCGAAATCACTCTTATCAAAAACCTCAAAACCCACGCCGCCCCCCTTGGGCAAGCCCTCACCTGCCAGAGAAAGACGGGTCTCATGGATCTGACCAGAAGGAACACGGATGGCACTCCCCCCCCCTTCCAGCTCATAGGGAACACGCATCTCTTTGAGTCTGTCTACAATCTCTGATGCGTCCTTTTCAGAAAGATTGGTATACAGCACACCAAACTCAGTTCTGTTTGCCATGAAAAAAAGGGAAGTAAACCCGATGGTGGTCAGCACCACAACAGCCCCCAGAATAATTTTTCTTGGAAGGGGCATACTGCGCCAGATGGAAAGGATCTGTTCAATAACAGGGTTCATGGCGTACTCTCCGAAAAAAGGTGACGATCATCAGAACTGCATGTGCATGATTTCTTTATAAGCTTCAAGGGCTTTGGACCGGGTCTGCACCAGAAGACGCATGGAAAGATCCGCCTCCTGAAGGGCCATCATGCCTTCATGCAGGTCCAGCTCTCCCAGCATTACCTTTTCCGCCGCATAGTCCGCAACGTTCTGCAGGGTGTTGACTTCCCGCACAGCACTGTTCAGACGCTCGGAAAAACTCATGCCTGAAAAGGGGGGCAGAACCGGAGCAGAAATTTCATTGCTGTCCGGAACCGGAAGAGAAAAAAAACGATTATTTACGGGATTCATCCAGTTCTCCTTTCTCAAGAAGGATGTCGCAGTCAGAACCTCATCCATATTTCAGGCCTATCGGAAAAAGTGACCGAAGGGTATCCGGCCATACCGGATAAGGGGCATGATTACTTACCGATTTCGAGCGCCTTCATCATCATGGCTTTGGTATTGTTCATCACCGTTACACTGGCCTCATAGGCCCTGCGGGCTACCATCATGTCGGCCATTTCCGTAAGATGATCCACATTGGGCATGGCCACATAGCCCGTCACAGGATCCGCATCCGGGTGGCTGGGATTGTATACAAGACGAAAATCCTCCTGGGACTGGACCACATGGGTGACCTTCACGCCCCGCTGATCTCCTCCCCGGTCCCTTTCCCGTTCAAACATCTCATAGAAACCTAAATCATCGTAATTCTCCCTGGCCTCTGCCTTCTGCAGACCCAGCGGAATCTCCTCCAGCTGACGCCCCTCGTAGACCACCATTTTCCGGCGGTAGGGCCCACCTTCCTCTGTCCGGGTGGTGTCCACATTGGCGAGGTTCTGGGCAATAACATTCAACTTCTTTCTATGGGCGGAAAGGGCAGTTCCACCAATCTTAAAAGACTTGATCAGATCTGTCATCAGCTTCCTCCTTCGGCAATGGCATGGCGAAGAATAGTCATTTTACGTATCATCATTTCAGCCGTTGTCCGGTATTTCATATTGTTTTCCACCAGGTTGCTCATTTCTTCATCAATATCCACAGAGTCCAGATGATAGGCATCGGCATTATCATACACCGTTGCCCTTATGGGATCCGGCGGAGGGCCGGCATCCAGATGTTTTTCATGGGTCATGGCCACTTCCCTTGGCGGAGGTCCAGCCATGGCCCGCTTCAGCGTTGCGTTAAAATCCAGATCCCTCGGCTTATAATGAATAGTATCCACATTGGCCACATTGGCAGAAATAAGACTGTGCCTGTAACTGGATACATCCAGTCCCTTGCCCATCATATTGTAGGTGGAATCAAATAAACGGTGACCGCCCAAAAGGCACCTCCTTTCCCTAAGGATACAGCATCCATACTGCTGTGAAAAATATGCAACAGGTGTGCCATAAAAAAAGCCCCGTTGGACAGCGGGGCTGAATGACTGATATTTGAAATTATTGGAGGGAAATCAGACCGCAGCCGTCATATCCGGATCATTTTTATACTCATTGAGCTTGTTACGCAGGGTACGTACGCTGATCCCCAGAAGCTGGGCCGCATGGGTACGGTTACCGTCAAAACGCTTCAAGGTATGAAAAATCATCTGTTTCTCCACCTCTCTTAAAGGAGCATCCACAAAGGCGTCAGGCAGAACCCATGGGGCATCGGCAGATTCTGAAGAAAAACTGCCGGAACTTTCCTTTTCCAGAAGAAGGTCTTCCGGCCTGATCTCAAGACCATCACAAAGCAGGACGGCTCGGCGGATGACATTTTCAAGTTCCCGGACATTACCCGTAAAAGTGACGGAAGTTAAACAGCCCAGGGCCTCATCCGTCAAACCTTTGACACTGCGACCATCCTCCGCATTATATTTTCCAATAAAATGGCGGACCAGCAAAGGGATATCGCCAGGACGCTCCCGTAATGGCGGAATACGCAAAGGAATGGTATTCAGCCTGTGATAAAGATCTTCACGGAAAACACCTTCCTCCATGGCTTCCCGGAGATCCCGGTTGGTGGTGGCCACGATCCGCACATCCACATGGACAGGACGTAAACCACCAACCCGGTCTACGGTCCCTTCCTGCAAAACACGCAAAAGCTTGGCCTGCAGGTGTACGGGCATTTCCGTAACCTCATCCAGAAGTAGGGTCCCCCCATGGGCCAGCTCAAACTTTCCTTCCTTGCGGAAAGTCGCTCCCGTAAAAGCCCCTTTTTCATGACCAAAAAGCTCACTCTCCAGAAGATTTTCCGGCAAGGCCGCACAATTGATAGCCACAAAGGCCCCCTGACTTCTGGGGCTGTTATCATGCACCATACGGGCAAAAAGCTCCTTGCCCGTACCGGACTCACCCTGAATAAAAACTGGCGCACGACTGGCTGCTACCCGCAGGGTCAGATCCACAAGACGCTGCATTCCCGGGTCTCTGGTAACAAGATGACTGCCGGATACAGGCAAAGTCTTTTCACCAAAAAGCCCGGTGAAAATTTTTTGCAGGCGGTCCTCTTCAAGGGGCAGCAGCATAAAATCGAGGGCTCCTGCACGAATACACTCCACAGCCAGTTCCACATCCACACTGCCGGAAATCACCAGCACGGGAATCCGGCCGGATACGGCCTGGGCCACAAAGGGCAAGGGATTCTTTTCAGCCTCCCAGACCCCAACAACCAGACTGGGCGTCTGGGACTGCATCAGCTGCAGGGCTTCTGTTTCCGTTTTTCCGGGGCGCACCGAACAACCGCTGTTTTCAAGCATACGGTTCAGGGAATCACGGACTCCGGAGTCAGAAGCAAAAATCACGGCCTGTCGTGAACTCGTCATGGTAAAACCCTGTATTATTAATAAAATCCATCAGGAAACATATGATAAAAACAGGTGCCAACACCCTCGTCTTAACCAGACAGCAAGCGTGAATCAGGAATCCAACAACTTATCTTCTATGCGCATTCCGGCCAGACGCTCCCGGGCCATGGAACCCCACAGGGGATCCGCATCCTCAATCAAAAACTCATACAAACGCCTTGCATCTACCGTATCTCCTGTTCTTTCAAGGGTCTCTGCCAACCTGAAACGCACGGCATTTCTATCTGCCACAGCAATCCCCGGTATGGCTTCCGCCTTCCCATAGGCCGCTGCAGCTTTGGCATATTTTCCCTGTGCCGCACGGGCCTCTCCCAGAGAGCGCAGGATGGTAAAATGAAGATCTGTGGAATCTTGACTTTCCACGCCTGAAAATGCAAGAGCCTTCTCCAGAATTTCTGCTTCTTTCTGCCTTTGCCCCTTATCCCGGAGAATTTTTGCCGCAGAAAAAAGAAACGCCACTTTCTTTTCATCGACTTTGGCAAGACTTGCAGCATCCTGATACGCCTTAAGGGCCACATCCGGCTCACCCATTTCCAGACGGATATCTCCAATATGGCCCAGGGCAAGGGAACTGCGCAGGGGGTCATCGGGGACAGCCCTTAAAAAAAGGGTAAGCTGAGCCAGTGCCATTTCTCCGTCTCCGGCCCCCTTTGCTGCCACACCATATCTGAAACGGATCTCCGGCGGTACAGATGCGCCGCCAAAAAGCTTTTCCGCCCTGCGATACTGATTGACGGCCTGGGGATAAAGATGACCCTCCAGAAAAGCCCTGCCCACCTGGGCATGCAGCTCTGGCTTTTCAATATCATATAAAGGGCCCTTTTCCCTTTCGTAGCGGCGGATCACTTCGGGATAAAGACCGGCAGAAAGAAACTCATCAAAAAGCGCTTCAAGGCTGCGCCCCATGAGATCCAGTGCTCCCCTGCGCAGCGCCCTGGGATCTGCGACCAGAAGCCTGCGGACGAGATTCACGCTTTCACTGTACTCACCAGATTCATAACGGGACTCGGCCAGACGCATCAGTGCCAGACGGGCAAGGGGGTGGTCCGGATAGTCACGGATCACCATCTCAAAGAGTTCATTTTTTTTTTCTCTGTCCTCAAGGAGCTCCGCAAGGCGGATGGAGCTGATCACAAAACCATCGGTTCCCGGAAAAAGCTCCCTGACAATCTCATAAAGCTTTTTGGCCTTGTCCTTTTCCTCCAGAAAAGAATAGGAGTCAGCAATGCGGGTCAGAACAAGGGACCGCTCCGCCATATCCGGAAAATCATTGTATGCCCTTGTCAGGGATTCGATGGCCTTGGCATAGGAACCCGTATGAAAGTGGCTGTTGCCCACAAGAAGCAGGAGATCTTTATCTTTAAATATTCTGTCCGGCGTTTCCCGGATGAGCGTTTCCAACATTTTTAAGGTATCAAAATATCTTTTTCTTTCAAAGAGCAGACGTCCCAGTTCCATCCGGGCATCCATGGCAAAAACCGTATCCCCGTAACTGGCCACAAGATCCCTGAGCAGGGGTTCGGCCTCTTCAAGGCGCTGTATACGCATATACATCCTGCCAAGGTATAAAAGGATCTCAGGCATTCCGGAAAACTCCGGATCCTTTTCCCTCAGAAGCTCAAAATAGCCCATTCCCATGGGGTCATTGCCCATCCTGTGATACAGAACCCCAAGCATGGCATAGGCCCATGGCAGATAATCAGAACCGGGATTTTTCATCACAAGGGAAACCAGATTCCTTGCCAGAGTAAGCTGCTCCATGGGCCTTGCTGCCCTGTCAAAATCACACCAGGCACGTAAGTAGTCAAAAACATCCCCGCATCCGTCCATCAGGCCCTGAGCCAGAGTATCCAGACCCTGGGCACACATTCCTTCACGGATATTCCGCACGGCAACCCGTACATGCACCCCTCCTCCGCAGGGAGAATGGAGTACCGCATCCAGGAGTGTATCAATACCGCCATAACCCTCAAGGTCAAGGGGAAGACTCTCTTCCTGAACCGTTTTGACAGGGATGGCCTCCGCTCTCTCCCTGGCAATGGCCACTCTGTCCGCTTCAGGATCCGGTGAAGGCTTTTTCTTCAGAGCCGTATCCACACGCCTGCGCTGTTCAAGGCTGCCGCGGGGAACCTTGTGTGCCTGCTGGATTTCAGGGTAGAGATAGATTTCCAGAATCCGCACCCCCCCCCGCCAGCGGGTTTCCACGGAACGGATAACAGGGCCTGTTTCCACAATGAGGGTCGCATCCCCTTCCGCAGTTCTCTTATAGACGATGCGCTGAACAACGGGAAGGGCCGAGCCACTCCGGGCCAGATCCCTTGCCACGGAAGCGCTGGCCAGCGCCACCACCAGCTCCCGTGGACCCGTCTGAAAAACCCGCCACTGCACATCCCTGTCAAAACGCAGGGCAATCCGGGCAGGATTGTCAGCAAGTTCTATTCCCTCCAGCAAGGATGCGGCGGCAGCCGGAAGGGCCAGCATGAAGAAAAAAATCCCCCCCAGCCAGACCCGGCATGACACTTTCATGAATTTGACCATAAGGACTCGATCCATGGAAAACCGCCTCGTTAAATATCCGTTTTTCTGCCTCCTGAAGACAGGCTTTTGAAACAGCAGTCTGCAGGCTTTTAAAGCCTGTCAGACATCAATCCCCTTTACATCAGACAACCGACGCTGCATGAAGAATAAGTAAGCTTCGGGCAGGTCTGGCAGGCTGCAATACCTTACATCCAGACATTAGCAAAGAAGGTGCCACCATACACAAGATGCTGCACAGCTATGGAAATCAGAGCTTTTCCAACAAAAAACCGGCGGTTTTGCCGCCGGTGACCGTGTCATAATTCCAACACCTCTGCCAAAAAAGCCCGACGCTGACTAAAAAACCCCATCGGCATACGGGAACAAAAACTGTTATCTTAAAAAAAATCGTAATTATTCAGCACCGTTTATTCCGAACTACCAATGCAGTCATTGCAGCAGCTTCGTACTGTTGCAAGGCTCCGAGGCTATTTGAAAGTGACATTGCAATCGTTTCGGATCAGAGCTTTGCAGACCTGTGCGAAAGAAGCGGCAAACTGTCTGAGCCGCCACAAAGGCAGCGTACTTAAGCCTGCTATGGTAATCAAAAAGCTTATCCTGCCTGTGGCGGGGAGTTTTTGCCGCTTCCGCACAGGGCAAGAAGCTCCCGAATAAGATTGCGTCACGGGCAAATAGCCTGGGGCCTGTGCATCTGTCTTACAGGTATGGTACTTGGAAAACGGTGCTGAACAGTTACAAAAAATCCAGATCCGTGGACAGGGGTTCTTCCCGCACAATCTTCAGTTTTTTTATCTTTTCCACAAGGGTGGTCCGGTTCATCTTCAAAAGGGCTGCGGCCTGGGCCTTCACCCAGTCGCAACGGTTCAGGGCCTCAATGATCAGGGTTTTCTGATACAGATCCACCGCTTCAGCAAAACCCATTCCATTATGCAGGGGGTTTAAGGCCAGTACCCGCTCCGGGGTACGGATTCCCCTGACGGATTCCGGAAGGTCCTCTTCGCCGATAAGGGAAAACTCACTCATGACGGCCATACGTTCCATCATATTCTCCAGCTCCCGGATATTTCCGGGCCACTCGTAGGCCAGAAGGAGATCCTGAGCCGCCGGAGAAAATGTTTTAGTTTCTTCATCAAAACGGGCAGCCAGACGATCGAGAAAATAGCTGCACAAAAGGGGGATATCCTCTTTGCGCTCCCTTAAGGGCGGCACTTTAATGGGGATAACGTTCAGGCGATAGTAAAGATCCTCCCGGAAATCACCGGTGCCAATGGCAGACACAAGATCCCTGTGGGTGGCCGACAGCACGCGCATATCCACATGAATGGACTGGGCTCCCCCGACACGTTCAAAGGTCTGTTCCTGTATGGCCCGAAGCAGTTTTACCTGCAGTCCCGGACTCATGTCTCCAATCTCATCAAGGAAAATGGTTCCGCCATGGGCCATTTCAAAACGCCCCATGCGGCTGCGGTGGGCACCGGTAAAGGCCCCCTTTTCATGACCGAAAAGCTCCGATTCCAAAAGCTCCCCTGGAATGGCACCACAGTTAATCACCACCAGAGGACCATTTTTCCGGGAACTCATATGATGGATGGCCCGGGCAATCAACTCCTTTCCCGTACCGGATTCACCGGTAATCAGAACGGAACTGTCCGTTGCAGCCACTTTCCGGATGGTCTTGAAAACCCTTTGCATCGAAGCACTCTGCCCCACAAGACCCATAAAAGACGGGGCCGTTTCCCCGACACCGGCATCTTCCGATAAAAGCTCCCGCTGCATCACTCCAAGACTCATCTGAACGCATCCGTTCCGGCTGCGGTAATCCGCAAGCCTGTTTCATGCCCCGACTTCCAGCCCATCCATGCCAACACAGTTATGTCAATGATATTTAAAGATATTATAAAAAATATCATGGACACCCATCACACAGACTGGCGGTTCTTATTTTGCAAGAATTTTTTCTATCTTTTCAGATATGGATTCCGCAGTGAAAGGCTTCACAACATAATTGGAAACTCCCGCCTGCACGGCCTCCACAACATTCTGCTTCTGGGCTTCTGCCGTTACCATGAGGAAGGGAATATCTTTATAGTCATCCATCCCCCTGACCGTCTTAAGCAGTTCAAGCCCCGACATTTTCGGCATATTCCAGTCAGAAATAATCAGATCAAATTTGCCCTTTTTCAGCTCTTCCAAAGCCGTTGTTCCGTCATCCGCCTCGGTGATGTTTGTGAAACCAAGCTGCTTGAGAATATTTTTTAAAATGCGACGCATGGTGGCAAAATCATCAACACAGAGAATTTTAATGGAAGTATCCATGGGAGAAAAGCTCCTTTTCCTGTAAGGATTTTCAGCGAAAGCGAGATTATCTTTCCAGACAGACCTCAATGGTAAACTGACCGCCCTCCGTTGTGAAGGGAATGGCAATCTTGGGTCCGTCCGTGTAGTGGGTAATGGTATGGTTTTTACCACTGACCACGGAAGGGATTGCCGCTTCAAACACCTTGCCCAGCCCCTCCAGTTCCCGGCGGGCCTGACCGGATATCATGTTGGTAATCTCACCCACGGCATCGGCCACCTCATTATTGAGCTCCGTCATGGGTTCTCCGAACATATTGGAAACCACCTTAAGGATAGAGCCTTCGTCAAAGGTAACGGCTATGGTGCCATTGGCAGCACCGGTCAGACCGATTACCCCCGTGACATCTCCCCGGGCCACATCTTCCTTTTTCAAAAAAGGCTTACCCGGCTTTGACTTCACAAAGGCCATGGTTTCCAGCACATTGATGGTGGCGTTGATAAAAGGATTGATCAGTGTTGCATCCATGCAGGATTCCTCTCTGATACATTTTTTCTGTATATTAAAGATAGCGTTTCTGGCACGCCCTGGCTGTGGCCAGCCGTTCTTCATACGTTTAAAAAAACAAAGGCAGTGGTTCCTTAGCCCCTTGCTTACATACCACCACCATTATCACTATTATAAAGTACCACATTCCGTAAATGGGTAAAAGTTTCAAGATCCATTTCAAAAAATTCCACGCCCACCCCTTTAGGAACAATACGCGCAACTCTGCCCTTCATGAAAAGACAGATCGGCTCCTCCATACCGGAAAGCTGAATTTCCACACGGCACTCCGTCCCTTCCTTTAAGGGAACATCCGTGGCAACAAAAACCCCTTTCTGGCTCAGATCCCTTGAACTCCCCTCCACACGGATCTCATGTTCTCCCACATGAAGACGCACCTCGGTCTCAAAGGCCACCCGCTTCATCCGCCGCCTTTCACCCATACCATCCGCTGTTTCAACCATATGGCCTCCTTCGTGGAAACATCATTCGCCGTCATGACTTTCAGGCAGATCAAAGGTCATTTTCGTTTTTTTGAAACTGTTCATCACAGTTTTCCAAGTACCATAGCTGCAAGACAGATGCACAGGCCCCAGACTATTTGCCCGTGACACAATCCGGCACTCAAGCTGAAAAGCTCAAGCCCTTTACGGGAGCAAAAATGCCTATGGATCTTGAGTGCCGGAATCCGAAACGATTGCAATGTCACTTGCAAATAGCCACGGAGCCTTGCAACAGCACGAAGCTACTGAATAATTACATTTTTTCCCGATTCATTTTTCAGGCCCGCACCAAAAACACAGCTCTTCCTTCTGTGTCTGCGTCATCCCAGCCGGCCTTCCTGCCCAAGGCGTAAAAAAACATCCAGTATTTCAGGGTCAAACTGTTTTCCGCGTACTTCCTGCATCACAGAAAAAATTTCGTTCTCCGGCATACGCCTGCGGTAGGCACGATCCGAAGCCATGGCATCGTAAGCATCCGCAACACTGAGAATCCGGGCCAGAAAAGGAATTTCCTTTCCGGAAAGCCCCTTGGGATACCCCGTCCCGTCATAGCGCTCATGATGATACAGAATAATTTCCTGCTCCCGGTTCCAGAGTCCGAGTTTACCCACAATACCCGCTCCAATCACCGGATGTTCCTTGATGGCCTCATACTCCTCATCGTTCAGGCGACCGGGCTTGAGCAGCACCTCATCCCGTACGCCAATTTTTCCAATGTCATGCAGACGGCCTGCAAAAAGCAGCACATCCAGAGATTCGGCATCCAGCCCCAGCTCCCTGCCCAGAAGAACAGAAAGATCGGCGACACGGTTTGAATGCTGCTGGGTGTAGGCATCCTTGGCTTCTATGGCAGAAACAAAGGCATAAAGGGTTGAAAAAAGATTCTCATAAATATTTTCATACAAGGCAAGGTTTTCTATGGCGTGGGCCGCATGCACCGCCATGGCGCTGGCATAATAAAGATCCTTATCCACAAAGGCTCCCCCGGTTTTTTCCCGGACCGCATAAAGAAGACCAAAAACCTTTTCCCTGATTTTAAGGGGAATCACCATGGCAGATCCCACATGATCCGGCAGAGATCCATCCATGGGATTTTTTTTCACCAGAAAAGGCAGGCCATCCGATGCCACATCCTGCAGCAGCATGGCCAGACGGGAATCCGGCCCACCGGCCCCCGGAACCATTCCCGAAACCGCCGCCACTTCTCTGGGAAAGGGAAAAAGATCATTGACCACATAAAACCAGGCGGCACTGGCAGAGCAGAATTCCCGGGCCATATCCACCAGACGGCGGAACACATCCCCGCTTTCCGGAACATGGGTGAAGGCATCCATGATCCGGTTCAGAATTCCCAGCTCAGCAACACGGGCCTCCAGATCCCTGTTCAGATTTTCAAGCTGCACCTTGCGGGCAACCTCCTCTTTCAGCAGAAGGTTTTCCACAAAAAGCCTGCGTTCCCGCAGTACCCTTTTGACACAGAGATCCATCTGATTGAGATTCACAGGCTTGATCAGAAAATCCACAACACCATTTTTTAAGGTTCGAATGGTATTTTCCAGGGAAGGATACCCCGTCATGACCACAACCGGCAGGGTATTGTCCATGCGCCGGATATGCTCCGCCAGTTCCAACCCATCCATTTCCGGCATATTGATATCCGTAAAGCAGCACCCAACACGCTCTTTTTCTAAAATTTCAAGAGCCTTAACACCATTCATCGCCGTAAAGACCCTGTATCCCTTATGCTGAAAAAACTCCTGGGCTATTTCAAGAATGCTGATTTCATCGTCAACAAAAAGAATGGTTTCCTGTTTATCCTCTTTTCCCATGCGCTGGCATCCTTTTTCAGACACAAACATCAAAAATACATGCGGATGATTCAGCCTGCAAAAATAAATCCTGAAAGCACGCCCCACATACAGGACAAAATAATGTTCCTCTGCTGTTATCCGTACTGAAAAATTCAAAAAAAGCTGGTTTTCATGCGGTCTCTGTCCTAAGACAGACTTACGATAACAACCGGGGGCTTCTGTACCGGAATAGCGGAAAGCCGTGCCCTCAAGGAACCATCTCCTGTAATTCCAAATGCAGAATTTTATTCTATCATGCAGACCACATCCTTTTCAACCGGGAATACCAATTCCCTCCCTTTACTCCGGCTGGGCCGGGATCTTGAGGTACGCCGTCTGCCGGAATCCCTGAAAGAAGAGCTGTGCCGGACACTGCGCATGGAAAACCCGAAATGGCTGGAAAATCAGCGCATGGGAAGGTGGAACGGCAACACGCCAAAGCACCTTTTTTTTTATACCGAAGAAAAAGACGGGGGCCTCCGCATCCCAAGGGGATTTACCCGAAGCCTTATGCTGATGCTACGCAGCCACGGTTTTTCCTGGGAACTGGAAGACCAGCGCCTCTTTCTGCCTGAGGTCCACTTTCATTTTACAGGAAAACTCAGAGATTTCCAGCAGAAGGCCGTCTCTGCCATGGCAGCCAAGGAATTTGGCACCCTCAATGCCCCCACAGGTGCAGGAAAAACCGTGATGGCCCTTGCACTGGTGGCTGCAAGGAAGCAGCCCGCCCTCATTGTGGTCCATACCCGGGAGCTGGCCCTCCAGTGGGTTTCCCGCATTGAAGAATTTCTGGAGATTCCCGAAGACCATATCGGCATGGTCGGCGGTGGCAAAAACCGCATCGGGGAAAAAATTACCGTGGCCCTCGTCCAGAGCCTTGTAAAAAACAAGGAAGAAATCAGTCCCCGCATCGGGCACATCATTGTGGATGAATGCCACAGAACACCGTCAAAAACCTTCACCGATGCCGTTTCCGCCTTTCCCGCCCGTTACAGCTTAGGGCTTTCCGCCACCCTTTTCCGGCGGGATAATCTGGCAAGGCTTATTTTCTGGTATCTGGGGGACGTCCACCACGGCGTGGATTCCCGAAATCTGGTCCGGAGCGGAGATATTCTGGCAGCGGAGGTCCATTTCCGGAAAACGGATTTCAAAGCCTTTCACGACCCTGTCACAGCCTACGCAAAAATGATGAAGGAACTGATCACGGACAAGGCCAGAAACCATCTCATTGCCGAAGATGTGGCCCGGCAGTGCCGCATACAAGGAGATGGTGTCATACTGGTTCTCTCCGACAGACGTCAGCATTGTGAAATCCTCCACGGCCTGCTCCGTTACGGCCATAAAATCCGGGCGTCCCTGCTCACCGGAGATCTCAAAACATCGGAAAGAAAAGAGGTAAGGGAAGCCCTGGATGCCGGAGAGGTGCAGGTGCTTGTGGCCACAGGCCAGCTCATCGGAGAAGGTTTTGACTGCAGGGATCTCTCCACCCTCTTTCTCGCCACGCCCATCCGTTTTTCCGGCCGCCTTCTGCAATACCTCGGCCGCATTCTGAGGCCCTCGGACGGAAAAAAAACCGCAAGGGTCTTTGACTATGTGGACATCCATGTGGATGTTCTCACCTCCATGGCCCGGCACCGCCTCCGTGTTTACGGAGAAAACCAGAACAAAGACGAGTGGAACAGGCTATTCCCAGAAGATTGTTCTTTCTAAAATAAAAAAATACAAATTTTATTCTTGACCAGGGCAGCAAAACAGGCATACCCTGTCCGCAATAAGGGTTCTGAACAGAAGCCATATCCCGAAAAAGCGAGAAACGAAAACAGCATGATCGATGATATCAGTCTGCAGATTCTGAAAATACTTCAGGAAAAAGCCCGGATTCCCAATGTGGAGGTGGCCCGGCAGGTGGGCCTTGCTCCATCCGCCGTACTGGAGCGCATCCGTAAGCTGGAAAAACAGGGAATCATAGACGGCTACGAGGTCCGCCTGAATCCGGAAAAACTGAACAGGAATCTGGTGGCCTTTCTCCAGATATCCCTTGTCCGGCCGGAAGCCTATGAAGATGTGGCTGCGGCACTGACAGCCCTTCCCGATACCCAGGAAGTGCATTTTGTCTCCGGAAACGATGTCTTTCTTGTGAAAATGCGCAGCTCCTGTGTTGCAGAGCTTCACCATACGGTTCAAAAACAGATAGCCGGCCTTCCGGGCATTGCAAGGGTCAACACCAGGATTGCCCTGGCCACCCACAAGGAAAGCGCCACCATTCCGCTGGATGCCATCAGTCCGGAAACCCGCAGCAGCGCACTTTTCTAAGTACCATAGCTGCAAGGCAGATGCACAGGCCCCAGGCTATTTGCCCGTGACGCAATCTTATTCGGGAGCTTCTTGCCCTGTGCGGAAGCGAAAAAAACCCCCCGCCACAGGCAGGATAAGCTTTTTGATTGCCATAGCAGGCTTAAGCACGCTGCCTTTGTGGCGGCCCAGACAGTTTGCCGCTTCTTTCGCACAGGCCTGCAAAGCTCTGATCCGAAACGATTGCAATGTCACCTGCAAATAGCCATGGAGCCTTGCAATAGTACGAAGCTGCTGCAATTACAGCATTGGCAGCTTGGAATAAACCATGCTGAATAATTACTAAAAAACATATAAAGCACTTTTGAAATAAAAGATCCCCTCTGTCACAGCGATCTGAAAGGAGCCCCTTCCCATGCCCATGTCCGGAGAGTTCAAAGACCGTCTTTTTCCCCGGCTGCCTGAAATTGCAGCCCACTTTGGCACCCCCTTTCACATCTATGATGAAAAGGGCATTCTGGAAACCGGCGCAGCCCTGAAAAGGCACTTCAGCGGCATCCCCGGTTTCAGGGAATATTTTGCCGTCAAGGCCCTGCCCAATCCCACCATCCTCAAGCTCATGCAGTCCATGGGCTTTGGCTTTGACTGCAGCTCCAGGGCCGAGCTTACCCTCGCAAGAAAAATCGGCGCAGGCCAGCAGGACATCCTGTTCACATCCAACAACACATCACAGGCAGATTTTGACATGGCCCTTGAAAACGGGGGCTGCATTCTCAACCTTGACGACATCAGTCTCATTCCCAAGGTTCCCGTCATGCCTGAAACCATTTGCTTCCGCTACAATCCCGGCCCCAGACGCACGGGCAATGCCATCATCGGCAACCCTGTGGAAGCCAAGTACGGCATTACCCACGAACAGGTAATTCCCGCCTACAGGGCTGCCATGGAAAGGGGAGCCACCCGCTTTGGCATGCACACCATGGTGGTCTCCAATGAGAGAAACTATACTTATATGGTGGAAACAGCCCGTATGCTCTTAACCCTTGCAGCAGATACGGAAGATGCCTTAGGCATACGCTTTGATTTCCTCAACATCGGTGGCGGGCTTGGCATTCCCTACAGGCCGGAGGATACGCCCCTGAATCTGGAAGCCATGGGCAAAGAAGTCACCGCCCTTTTCAAAGACTTTGAAGAGCAAAGGGGATACATGCCCGCCCTCTTCATGGAGTCCGGACGCTTCATGACCGGTCCCCATGGCGTGCTGGTGACCCGTGCCATCAATCACAAGGATACCTACCGCCGCTATGTTGGCGTGGATGCCTGCATGTCTTCGCTCATGCGTCCGGGGATGTATGAGGCCTATCACCATATCGATGTACTGGGAAAAGACAGCAGCCCTGCAGATCCGCCCGTGGACGTGGTGGGTGCCCTTTGTGAAAACAATGACAAATTTGCCGTCCAGAGACCCCTGCCCCCGGTGGAAGAAGGCGACCTTCTCATCATCCATGACACCGGTGCCCACGGCCATGCCATGGGTTTCAACTACAACGGCCAGCTGCGGCCCCAGGAACTGCTCTTCCATGAAGACGGAGGCAGCTCCCGCATACGCAGGGGAGAAACCATAGAGGATCTTTTTGCCACCCTCACCTTTCAGGAAAACAGGCTGAAACCATGATTTTTAAAGTTCTGAGCTAACTGCTCAGCACATTTTATTCAGCAATAATCATACTTGACAGACAGATGGACAGACACCCAAGCTATTTGCTCGTGACGCAATCCGGCACTCAAACTGAAAAGCTCAAGCCCTTTACGGGAGTAAAAATGCCTATGGATCTTGAGTGCCGGATTCGGGAGCTTCTTGCCCTGTGCTGAATCGCCAAAACTTGTCGGCACAGGCAGGATGAACTTTTTTATTGCCATAGCAAACTTAAGTACGCTGCCTTTTGTGCCGACTTCAGACAGTTGGCGATTCTTTACGCACAGGCCTTCAAAGCTCTGATCCGAAACGATTGCAACGTCACTTACAAATAGCCCGGGTGCCTTGTAAAGACACGAAGCTGCTGAAATTACAATGCGATACCTAGAAAATTATGCTGAACAATTACTTCCGACCAAACCATAAAGCCGGTATTCCCTTTTTGGAAAAACCGGCTTTATGTATGGAATAAAATACTGAAATCCTTAGATTGCGCCCGTATCCTTCAGGGCACAGAGAACAACCTTCTGCATGGCTTTTTCTTTAAAGTTTGCAGGATTTTCCAGATCCATCCGCTTGAGATAAGGCTTTGCGGATTCAGGAACAGATGCCATAAACTGACCGATAACACCCTTGGCTGCGGCAAACTTGCTGATCTCCGCCTTGGTTTTGAAGGTTCTTAAGGCCTTGCCAATGGCAATTTCTTCGTCCGTAAAGACCGTACCAAAGGGGAAGGGTCCAAACAGCCCGTCCTTCTTATAGGGAGCAATCAATTTTTCAAGTTTTTCAGGATAGTTACTCCTGAATGCATCGGGAATTCTGTAGTCTGACTCAATCTTGCCCGCCTGCTTGGCTTTCTCCAGAAGGCCTTCCTGGAAACGGGAATCCGCAACATTCAGAAGCTGCTTGATCACGTTCTTATCGGACTGCCCCCTGAGATCCGCAATACCATACTCCGTAATAATGATATCCCTCAGATGACGGGGGACGGAGCAGTGGCCGTAATTAAATACAATATTGGAAACGGTTTTCGGACCTTCTCCACGGGTGGAACGGATCATGAGGGCACCCCTGGCATCTGCAAGGGCATGGGCCATGGCCACAAAGTTATACTGACCACCAATGCCGGAAACCACCTTCAGGTTGTCCAGACTGTCCGAAACCACCATGCCGGACAGAGTCACCATAAGACCCGCATTGATGAAACGGGCATTTTTACGCTGAAGCACCCTCAGCTCAAGGCTGCCGTACTTGTTATTGGAGTAAAGCTGGTTCACGTTCAGGACACTGGTCATGTTGATCAGCGCCCTCTCCTCGTCACTCATGGCATTCAGGGTATCATAAAGCTTCAGGGGACCAAGATAGAAACCCGCATGGGCCCAATACCCCTCCTTCAGCTTATCTCCCAGCATGGTTCCTGCAACCACTTTAAGATTTTCCACATCCCCCATGTCCGCAGACACAGTTGTTCCACCATCCACCAGCTTGCCATCCTGATAGACAACGCTCTCCTTCAAAACACCAAAACGCTTGAGGAATTCCACGTCCTTTTCCGTAAGCACCCGGTGCACGCCGCCATCCACGATAATCTGACGGAAGCCTTCAGGCGTTACATTTCTGTCATCGGTGAAAAGACCGGCATTAACCACCCGCTGAATGCGGATATCATCATAAACCCTGCGGTTCATGATGCCTTCCTTGTAAAGATCCACAAAGGTATCCACCAGCATTTCCGTGGAGCCGTAAAGACCTTTTTTAAAGGGATCCGTCCCCCCCCAGGTATCAATCATGTCTTTGTATTTATCCATGATTCCTGCTTCATTGAGCAGCTTCCTGTACTGATCATTATGCTTGTGGCGAACGGTGAGTCCATAGGTGATGGCATCGCCGAGGGAACCGATACCAATCTGCAGGGTGCCGTCATCGGGAATCAGGGTGCTGGCATGGAGACCGATGCAGTAGTCAATGGTATTGATGGATTCCTTGGGTGCACCAAAAAGCCTGTAATCACTCTGGGGGCTTTCCAGAATGGCATCAAAAACCTCAGGCTCCGTAACGGCATCCCCAAACATGAAGGGGAGATTATTATTGATCTCACCGATGGCTATCCCTTTGAAGCCCTTCTCACATTTGGCCTTCATGATATCTACTGCGTCAATGGCCGTATCCGCATTACACCCAACGGAGTACTTGAGCTGCCCGTTGATCTCTTTTTTGCCCAGAAGGGCTCCGGCCACGTTCATACCGTTCAGGTTCACGTCCCGGGCCGCATGGGTATAATTACTGTTGATATAATTCTGCTGCATGTGGGGGTTGTTCATGAAGGCCCCGGCCTTGTAGAAAAACTCGCTGATGGTGACATTGGGCGGGAGCTTCTTAAGTCGCATATCCCTTGCATAATCCAGCTCCACATAACCACCCCAGACCCTTTCCACAAGGGGGCCGAGGAAACGGCGCTCCAGCTCGCTCCCCGGTACGGGGGGCTCCAGGGAAAGGCCCGTAATGATCCGCAGGCTGATGCTCTGATCCTTCTGGGCACGCCTGTACACCGCATTGAGAATATTATTGGGCTTCCCCAGCCCCAGCTGTGTCCCAAAAACCAGATCCTTACCAACATTTTCAATGATAAAATCTACCATCTGCTCAGGATCATTGAATATAACAGGTTTTTTCATACTTCCCCCCGCAGCTCTTTTTAGGTTGTTAAGATATTAATCAATTTCCATTTGCACACTAAGCAAGACCGACCGCTCTCACACCGTAAACACTATTCACTTTAAAAATTGAAAGTATCTTATATGCATAGACGAAGCAAAAGTAAACATTCCCCCGCCATACACTGCACAATCCTTTTCCATGGAAACACAGCCACTGCAACATCAAAGCTCCTGTCATGCGGGCTTCTTTTTTTAAAATACAGTGCTACCGGAAGCCTGTGCATTCCATGGGACACAAAATAAAAAAAGGCTTTTTTTAAAAAAAACCGCAAAAAAAAGAGTGTTTTCAAAATGAAAGGCCACAAGCAGCCCGCAACAGGACACAACATCAATTCAGCGCCCACTCCAAGGAACGGGGTTTATGCTTGACAGGAGCAAAAGAGAATTTATATGACACACAAGCTATTCATAAAATAAACTGTTTTTTCAGTTGTTTATAAACCATAACCCCGTTCACACAAAGAACCTGCATGCCTCATTTAAAAGACATTGAAATAAGAGAATAAATATCTCTTTATATCAAAAAAAACAGAAGTTATCATCGGAAACCCGGAAAATTTAAATGAAAGGAAAAATAATGAGTTACCAAAAAGAGTATCAGCAGAAACTTGTTTCTGCGGAAGAAGCCATGAAATGCATTCGCTCCGGAGACCGGGTGGACTACAGTTTCATGACCACCAAGCCCGTTGCCTGTGATGCGGCACTGGCTGCCCGCCACGGAGAACTGCAGGATGTGGAAGTATATGCGGCCATCACGGTGCTTCCCGTTCCTGAAGTGGTCAAG
Source organism: Desulfobotulus alkaliphilus (assembly GCF_007830435.1). Lineage (GTDB taxonomy): Bacteria > Desulfobacterota > Desulfobacteria > Desulfobacterales > ASO4-4 > Desulfobotulus > Desulfobotulus alkaliphilus. The sequence goes on from NZ_VLLC01000010.1 coordinate 92,214, forward strand.
CATCCCCAGAGCTTCATTTACCACGACATGCACTTCAGCAAAATCAGCCGCATCATCCAGCGGGATTTCAACCTCTGCTACTATGTACCCATCATGTACCATGAGGCGGGAAAATGGCTGAGGGAAGGGATTGCCAGCCAGCACCATGTGTTCATCGGTCAGGTCTGCCCCATGGATGAGCACGGATACTTCAACTTTTCCATCACCAACTCCGCAAGCCTTGCCAATGCCCAGCACTGCGAAAAGGTCATACTGGAAGTCAACCCCAACCTGCCCGTGGCTCTGGGAGGAGCGGAAGAATCCATCCATATCTCTCAGGTGGATTATATCGTGGAAGTGAAGGAAGACATGCCCGTTTTTGAGGCTCCTGCAGCAGAGCCCTCAGATGTTGACCGGCAGATTGCCGCCAATGTCATGGGATTTATACATGATGGCTGCTGCATTCAGCTTGGCATCGGCGGCATGCCCGATGCCGTGGGAAAAATGATTGCCGCATCGGATCTGAAAAACCTTGGGGGCCATACGGAAATGCTGTCCGAGGCCTATGTGGACATGATTGAATCCGGCCGCATGACGGGTATTCACAAGCCCTTTGACAAGTGCCGGGTACCCTATACCTTTGCCCTTGGGCCTAAGCGTCTTTATGATTTCATCCATAACAATCCTGCGGTGGCTTCCTACCCGGCCCAGTACACCAATGATCCCCGCCGCATTGCCCAGATCGACAACTTCATCTCCATCAACAATGCCGTGGAAGTGGATCTTTACAGTCAGGTGAATGCGGAAAGTGCGGACATTCACCAGATTTCCGGCAACGGTGGCATGTGGGACTTTGTCATGGGTGCCCAGTGGTCCAAAGGCGGCAAAAGCCTGATCTGCCTCGCTTCCACCGCCACCAACAAGGAGGGCCAGCGCATCTCCCGCATTGTTCCCCACTTTGATCCCTGCTCCATCACCACCATTCCCCGCCAGCAGGTGGATACCATTGTCACGGAATACGGAGTGGCCGAAGTCCGGGCCCGTTCCACATGGGAGCGCGCCGAAATGATGGTGAACATTGCCCACCCCGACTTCCGGGATGAGCTGATCAAAAAAGCCGAAGCCCAGAAAATCTGGAAGCGCTCCAACAAAAAAGACGCCTGATACGGCAAACAACCCAATGACAGGGGCAGGCCTTCACGCCTGCCCCTGCTCAGTTAAAACGCACGCGAAAAAGCAGGGCATAAAGGACAGGCACCACCCCAAGGGTCAGCACCGTTGAAAAAATCAGCCCGAAAATAATTCCCACGGCCATGGGCGCCCAGATGGGCCCTCCCCCCCAGAGCAGGGGAACCATGCCAAGGGCCGTAGTGGCCGCACTCAGAAGAATGGGCCTCATACGCCTGCATGCCGCCTCCACGATGGCCTCCTGGGGCTTACGTTTCATCTCTTCCATTTCAATGCGGATACGGTCCAAAAGCACAATGGCATTGTTCACCACAATACCCGAAAGGGAAATAATCCCCAGCAGGGTCATAAAACCAAAGTACAGCCCTGTCATATGAAGCCCTGCCACAACACCGATCAGCCCCAGGGGAATGGTGGTCATGATGATGAGGGTTTTACGGAAAGAGTTGAACTGCAGCATGAGCAGCATCAGAATGATAAAAGCCCCCACGGGAATCTGTTCCATGATGGCGGCATTGGCCTGGGTGGATTTTTCCCTTTCTCCGCCAAAGGCGTAACGGAATCCCATACCCCATGAAACCATTTCCTGATCCAGCCAGGGCTCCATGCTGCGAATCACCTCTTCCGCCGTATATCCCGGCATGAGCCCGGAGCTCACCGTCACCGTACGCAACCTGTCCCTGCGCAGCACCTCCGAGGGCTGCCAGACAATCTCAATGTCTGCCACCTGACTCAGGGGAACGGAACGCCCCGTGGCCTGGGCATAGACATGGATACTCTCCAGCTTGCCGATATCCTTTCTGTCTGCGGCAACACTGCGCAGGGAAACGGGAATCAGCTGATCACCCTCCCTGAATTCCGTGAGGGTGAAACCGGAAAGACCAGTCTGAAGGCTGATGGCAATATCCTGACTGGAAACCCCGGCCATGCGGGCTCTGGGCTGATTCACCCGAACCACGAGCTTTTTGATCCTTCGCCCCCAGTCATCGGATATCTGGCGTACCCCCGCTTCCATGGCGAGACGCTGCTTCACCTCTTCGGCAATGGCAAAGAGCTTTTCCGTATCCCTGCCGGAAATCCGTATCTGCACAGGATCCTGTACGGGCGGGCCGTTCTGGATTTTTTTCAGTTCAATTTTTGCATCGAGATATCTTTCTTCCACATAGGCTTCCATCTCAGCCTTGATACCCGGCATGAGATCAAGATCCGTTATATTAATAATCATCAGGGCATAGTGGGGGACTCCCTGCTCAGGCACATGGGTTAGCAGATATCTCGGCCCGCCCTGGGCGATGTGGGTTACCCAGCTCCGGATGCCTTCGCTGCGATCCGGCCCCGTAAGAAAACCTTTTCTCATGAAGGCTTCCACATCCTTTACCATGGCCTCGGTACTTTCTATGGTGCTGCCTGCGGGAAGCTCCAGCTCGGCCGTAAAAAAAAGTCGGTCCGATGGCGGAAAAAAAATCACGGGAAGGTAGCGGAAGGTGTACATCACAGAAAGAAAAAGCATGAAAACAAGACCCAGGCTCAGGCCCCTGTGCCGCAGGGAAAGCCCCAGCATCTTCCGGTAGATCCGGTAGAAACCACTGTTGTAGGTCTTCTTCCCTGCCCGGCTTTTTCTTACCTTCAGTACCTTCGTGGCCAGCAGGGGAATCAGGGTCATGGAAATCAGCCAGGAAGACAGAAGAATCAGGGTTACCACCTTGAAAAGGGGGGCGGTGTACTCCCCGGTGGTGGATTTGGCGAGGAATATGGGAAGAAAGGAGGCCGCCGTCGCCAGTGAGGATGTCAGAAGGGGAACGGTGAGTTCTCTGGCAGAAGCAATGGCCGCAGCCACAGGCGCTTCCCCTTCCTCCATGCGCACACTGACAGACTCACTCATGACAATGGCATTGTCCACCAGCATACCCAGAGAAATCACCAGAGAAGCAAGGCTCATCTGATCAATGCCGATGCCGAAAAATGCCATAAGCATCAGCCCCATGAGCATGGTCATGGGAATCAGGGCCGCCACCACAAGGCCCGTGCGCAAGCCAAGTGCAACAAAGGTGATACCTAAAACCATCAAAACCGCCTGAAAAAGATTTTTCTGAAACTGGCTCACCTTGTCCCGCACCTCACCCGGCGAAAAATTCACCAAATGAAACTCAATGCCATAGGGATAATAAAACCGCACCCCTTCCAGCAGCCCGGTCACGGCATCTCCCAGATCAATGAGATTACCTCCCTCGCGCATGGATACGGCAAGACCTATGGACGGAATGCCGTTGGCCCGCATCATGCTGGACGGAGGATCTGCGTAGCCCCTGCGGATATCCACCATATCCCCCAGAAACAGCATTTCCGCCCGGCCGGGTACCTGCACCACGGTCTGCCGCAGCTCATCCAGGGACTCGAAATTTCCGGAAGGTTCCAGGGCAATGCGCTCGCCCTCCACATCAATGGCGCCTCCGGGAATAATGATGTTCCTTGACTTCAGTATGCCCATGAGCTGATAGGGGGATATACCCATCTCCCCCAGTCTTGCATTGCTGTACTCCACAAAAATCCGCTCTTCCTGAACACCGTAAAGGTCCACCTTGGCCACTTCGTCCAGCATGAGCAGGGCATCCCGCACCTCATCGGCCACCGCCTTCAGTTCCCGGTAGGTGTAATCTTCACCGGTGATTCCTATGAGGGTGCCGAAAACATCGGAAAACTCATCATTCACTATGGGCGCATATACGCCTTCGGGAAGTTCCAGAGCGGCCCGCTCCACCTTGCGCCGCAGGTTATCCCAGATGGGTCGCATGTTCCGGTAGCGCTCCTTCACCCATACATCAATGATGGAAACCCCGGTTTTGGACTGGCTTTTCACATAATCCAGCTCAGGAATTTCCTGAATCACCTTTTCAAGCCTGTCCGTGACCAGCTGTTCCACCCGCTCCGGAGAAGCGCCGGGGAAATAGGTCACCACCCTTGCAACCCGCAGCACAAAACCCGGATCATAATCCCTGGGAAGATCCCTGTAGGCAATGAGTCCGCCAACAACAATAACAAAGAGAAAAACAAGGGATATGCGGTTTTTTTCTATGGCAAGGCGGGTCAGGTTCATGGCCTGCCCTCCTTCCAGAGCTTCACCCTGAGCCCATCATGGATGTGGGCAATACCCGCTGTCACCAGAAGGTCGCCGGGTTGCAGCCCCTCTGCTATCTCCAGTCCGTCGGCCCTTATCCCGGCGACTTCCACGGCCTGCCTTCTCACCCTGGCGGTTTCCCCGTCTTCCATAAGATCCAGAGAATAGACAAAACGGCCCTTTCCATCCTCACCAACGCTTCGGAAAGGGACGACTGGCCCCCTGCTGCTGCTCACATCCATGGAGACATCCACCTCCGCAGCCATGCCGGGAAGGATGCGCACATCCGGATCTTCCAGTCTTACCGTCACGGGAAAGGTGGTTTCAAGCCCCATGGACGAGACCCCCACCTCAGTGATGATGCCAGTATATTCGCCATTGCCAAGGGCATCCACCCGGACTTTAACGGGCATACCCTCACGCACACCGGAAATATGGATGGCAGGCACGGCAATACGGACATCCACGCCTGTACCGCAGTTAATGACTGCCACGGCCTGACCGGCTCCCACATTCTCGTTTTTCTCCACGGGCACAGCCGCCACGGCACAACGATCCGGTGCTTCCAGCCTGGCATAGGTAAGCTGGCGCCTGGCCAGAGCCAGCTGGTTCTCGATGGAACGTACCGCTGCTTCCGCCGATTCCGCACCCGTTCTTGCCGCATCCAGCTCACTGCGGGAAGCATTCCGCCGCTCATAAAGGGCCTGCACTCTGCCATAAATGGCTTCGGCATTCCTTGCCTGGGCCTGGGCCCGGCTGAGGGCAGCCTCGGCTTCCTGAAGTTTCAGTTGAAAATCCGTGGCATCCAGCTCGGCAATAAGCTGTCCCTTTTCCAGCACGTCTCCCACCCGCACATGGAGTTTCTGCAGGGTTCCGGATACACGGAAACTCATGCGGGATGCCATACCCGCGCGGGCAAGACCTGTAAATGTCCTTACCCGAAGCCCTTCATCGGCCTGCACCTCAATATAACGAACGGGCCTCAGTTCGGGTTCCTGCACTTCATGGGGAACTTCCCTGCAGCCTGCAAAAACCAGCAGTATCAAAAAAACGCATCCCAGTATCAAAGGTGATTTTTTCTTCATTCCTCTCCCCCTCCCGCAGAAACCACAGGCAGATCCATCCCCGAATCCTCAAAATGCCTTTTCAGGCGCTCAAACATGGCATCCCTGGCCTCCAGAGTTGCAGAAAAATCCACGTTCCCCAGAAGACGCTGGACAGCCATCAGATCCTTTAAAAAATCATAGACACTGGTGGCAGACATCTGCTCTGCCACAAGGCTTGCATGCTGGGCATCCAGAAGTTCCATGGCGGAAACCACCCCCCGCTCATAGGCATCGGTAACCAGCTCCAGATTCTTTGAGGCAGCCGCAGCAGCATCCGAAGAAAGCCGTATGCCCGGCCAGGATGCCGTGGTCCTGTGCAGGGCCACCCGCATCCTGGCCTCCAGCCCTTCGGCTGTCTGCAATCTGCGGGTACGCAGGGCCTCCAGCCTTTCAAGCCCTTCATCCAGAGCAGCCGGTCTGGCCCCGCCCGTCATCAAAGGATATGAAGCACGGATTCCCACCTGCCATCCGAAATCCTCGCTTTCCGGCAGCTTTATGGGCGGCACCCCGGGCATAAGTTCGATTTCCGCAGCACCGCTTCCCCTGCCTTCGGAAACCAGACGCTGACGCATCCCGCCTTCGGCCAAAAGATCCGGCAGATACCAGGATCTTCTGGCCGCAAGAATGCCCCTTCGGGCCGCTTCCATGGCCAGCTCCACACGCTCCAGCTCCGGTGCCTGATCCCTGGCCTCTGCCACCACAAAATCATGGAAAACTCCCATACGACCCGGATTCTCCGAAAACCAGCGGATACGGGGATCACTCACAAAGAAAAGGGGATCAGAAAGCCTGGTATCCGAAAGAAACACAGGCTGATCCAGAGGCCGGTTCAAAATAAGGTTCAGGCCCGTTTCCGCCTGCCGCAGCAGAGATCTGGCTTCCAGAAGTGCCTTGCGGGCCGAAGCCAGACGGCTCTGCCATCGATAAACTTCCGAAGGCCCTGCATATCCAACCTCCCTGCGATTTTCCGCCCGTTCCAGGTTCGCCCGGCTCAGATCCAGATCATCTTTGCGGATCTGCACCAGACGCCCTGCCCGGAGTACATCCAGAAAAGCCAGGGCCGCAGATTCTGCAATATCCAGCGCCACCTGCCGACGCATCACCTGCTGCGTTTTCAGCTCTATGTCCGCCACATCCGCAAGACTTCTCTTTTTTTCGGAAAAAAGAATCTGTCGCAGCATCACTTCTGCCCAAACCTCCTCTTCGGGCTGACGCCCCATACTGGAAGCCGCATTTTTACTGTCCGTAACACGGCCTTCCAGAGAAAAAAGAGCCTGAGGCCGCAGGGGCGAACGCTGACTCCGGGCCAGGGCTTTACGGATGGCCTCCTCCCTTTCCGCCAGTCTGATTTCCAGATTGGCGGAAAGGGCAGCCTGCACGGCCCCGTTAATGGCAAGGGGCCTGCCAGTGGGATGCGGGTCTTCATGGATCAGATCCGCATCAAGCAGAATATCCCAGTCCGGATACACCCCGATGCGTCTGGCTGTTTCCATATTAACCGTAAAATCCATGTCCGGATGAAAGGCAACGGAAAGACTTCCCGCATCCCTGCCCAGAAGAATCTGCTGCACATGCAGGGCAATACGTCTGGAGAGACGATTGATACGCTCGGAAGGTGCCATACCCGCAAGAATACCCCTTTCAACCTCATCCCTGCCCCAGAGGGAAAAGGATGGCAGTTTTTTTTCTTCAAGCCCCTGAATCAGAAGAGCAAATTCATCATTAGAAAATCTCATCAGAGGAGTAATGAATACAGCGTCCACGGATTTCGGAAGAGAAGCCAGTAAAGGAGCTGCTTCCGATGCCGCAGCAATGAAATCAATCTCCACCCCAAATTTTTTCCCTGCGCTTTTTGTCCTTTCCGCAAGATCAGGCAAGCCAGCCACAATGGTTTCATCACCAATGAGGGCCAGCCTTTTAAAGGGTACCATGCGGCCGAAGGCTTCCATGTCCCTGTCAAAATTCTGAAATGATTTGATGTAGTTGAGATTTCTGACCCCGGAGCTTCCCTGACTTTCGGGCAGATTCTGGAGATTTGCATCAATCACCAGCGAGGCAATGGCAGGTTTTTGAAGATTATCCCTGTGGCAGAGAAGATGTGAAGAAATAACGCCTGCGGCAATGACCATATCCGCCATGGAATCTGTCAGGGCTCTTTCCACCTGCCGGCCGATTTCCTTCACATCCCAGTTCCCGGAAAAATGCAGGGCCTCTGGAAAACGGACATCAAATTCATTTTTTGTCAGATCCAGAATCTCGGCCTTCAGCTCTTCAATACCGCCATAACGCATTGCAGGACCATCTTCTATGACAGCGATATGCACCACAGGGAGATCCGCAAATACCGGGCTGCCGGAAACAAAGCAGAATATCCCCAGCAGTAAAATAATTTTCCGCCGCATTCTTCCTCCGTCACAGATAAAAACATCGTTCCGCAAGCAGCCAAGATAACTTGCACCAGCACTGTACCGCTGAAGTTACAGCAGTAAAATTTCAGAACAGGATGTCTGAACTCTTATCTTTTTTAAAAAATTTCTTCTACCATGCACCCATTCACTAAAACTGTCAAGAAAAGGTAAAGATCACTCACCCTCTTCTTTTTGCCATAAAACCCTCTGCTGGGACGGGTAAAAATATACTCGGCATGGTCATTTTGGTGACAAATCAAAATTACACTAAAATTTTTAAATCACCTTGTCTCCACCTCCAGCAAAGACACCCGGCTTCCCGGAGGAAGGGCCTCAAGGAAAGCAGCCAGCCTGTGGGCACCGTAACTGCCCTCCCCGGAAACAAGGCCCTCCACATCCCCAAGATGGCGAAAACGAACCAGCTCCAGAGGCTCTCTGGTAAACACGGCAATATAGGTGTCCAACTGTGCCACACCCTGCTCAAGGATGGCGTTGGTGAAAAAATCCCAGGCCTGTTCCGGCACCCTGAGACTGCCCGGCCCTGCGGCAAGGTTGTCTTCCATTACACTTACCCTGCCGTCTGGATAGAGGTTGAAAAGGGAAAACCAGCCAGACGATGGCAGGTCGTCCATGCGGAAAACCACCTGCTCTCCGTGACGTAGACGGTTGGGCAGGCGTTTTCCCGAAGGCGACTCCATGAAAAGTCTGCTTTTACCCGAAGCATATACGGAAAAATCAAAGAGTCCCTTGACTTCCGCAAGGGCTAAAGACTCCCTGCAAAGGCTGATAATCCATAGGCCATCCTTTCTTTCCAACGAAAGGGGCAGCACCCTCTCCCCTTCTCCGTGGGGAGATGAAAGAAGGCTTTTCAGCCGCCGTGCCAGAGGACCGGATGTCAGGGCTTTTGTTCCGTCAAAGCGGAGATGGGCTGGCATGGCAAGGCCTTCGGAAGCCCATATTTTTCTCATGCGTCCGGCAAGGATATCCGCATCGGGGCGTATATCCACCTCCATGGCCACATAGTGTACCCCCTGAAGCACGGCATGCTGGGTGCGCCTTGCCCGCTGCATCTGTCTTCCTGCCTTGAGATGCACCTCTGCGGCCACACGCCTTGATACACTGTCTCCCTGCTGCGTGGTCCTTGTACGGATTTCAGAGGATACCTGCACCTGCATTTCCCTTGAAATGGCAGACAGAGCCATGGCATCGGCTTCGGCCTGGGAAGGGCCTTCACCCACACCCCTGAGAATATTTTTTTCGGATCGAAGGGTTTGGTACCATTGGGGATGAACGGCAAGGGGATAGACAGAAGGGGATTTTATCTCATTTTGAACTGCTGCTGACGGCGCTGGAAGCGTTTTTGGTCCGCAGGCGCTAAGGGCGAAAAAAAGAAGTGGGAAGATCAGCATACAAAACAGCACTCTTGCATGCCTTTCAGAAAAAGCCTCCATCAAAACGCCTCCTTTGAACAGGTTCAGGGCAGGCATGGGGCCTGTCTTCTGAAGTCTTTAGAGTCTTTGAAATCCTTAAGGTCCTTAGGGTCCTTAAAGTCTTTAAAGTCCTTAAAAAAGACCTGAAAAGACCCTAAAATCCCACAAAACCCTCTAACGAAGCCCTGCCCTGCTTATTTCAGGGTTGCCAGCACCCGTTTGGGATCTCCTGTCATGACAGGCATCTGCTCCCGGCCCGAACCCCTTCTGGCCTGATGGGGCACCTCCCTTTGCAGATAGGCCGAAAGTTCCGCTGCTGTGATACGGCCATCTTTATTGACATCCGCAGCACCGGAAAGCCCTGCAATGAAATAATAGGTAAAGAGGGTATGCCCCTTATCCGGATACCAGGTGGCCACCTGACCTGCATCGGCGCTGGTGAAAACAAGGGCATTGTTTACCGCACGGCTGCCCGGTACATTGCGCATCATGGAAGAAATATTGGTAAACAGGGCACCGCCTGCCGAATCCCCGGAAAAACAGGCATCCAGAACCACCGTAAGGCTTTTTGCGGGAAGCTGATCCAGATTGTCATAGAAGACATCCAGAGAATACCCCGTACTGGCAATATAATCCACATGGGCATCTACTGGCACAAGATAGGCGGCTCTGCCTTCCGGCCCCGGTGCCCCGTGGCCCGAATAATAAATGAACACATCGGATTCACCGTCCCGGATGAAGTTTCTGAGCCGCCCAGAAGGATTGCCTTGGGTTCCAAAGGTGGAAAGAAGATCTGAATTTGTGGCATTGGTCAGATCAATAATATTCCTCTCGCTATAGCCCATTGTGGAAACAAGATACTTTTTCATGACCGCCGCATCCCGCTCCGCATAGGCCACATCCACAATGCCCCTGCCCTGGGCCGCATATCGCTGATTGCCGATGATAACAGCCACGGCATGGGGGTTGGGTCTTGAAACCTTGGGAATATTTCTTACAAGCTCACTCTTTTCAAGGGAAACAGGTGGTGCTAAATCCTGTGCTGGCGACCAGATAGTTTCAATAAGTGCATCAGCCTGACCGCCACTGCCTTCGGTTCTCCGGTTTCTGGCAAGGGGCGCAGGCACATCAATGCTGGAAGCATCACCGATAAAGGCAGCAAAGAGCTTGTCATAACCTTCCTTGGCCATGGCCGCATCGGGATATTTTTCATGAAGAGCCTTGGCCCTTGCAACAGACTGTGCCCTTTCTCCCCTGCCAAAAGCCGCATACATGGAAGCAATCTCTTTAGAAATAATCTCATCCCGAAGGCCCTTCACAGCACCGTTGCCGGAAAAGCTTTTTTCAGCAGAAATGGCGGCTGTCAGGGCAGCATCGGTCCGGCCAAGGGCCGCAAGGCTCAAGGCATGGGTGCGTGCGCCCTTTGGATCAAAGGTGAGACCCGAAAGAACCGCCATGCCCGCATCCGCCTTTCCTTCCTGAATGGCCTTCAAGCCTTCGGCCATGCGCATATCCAGCACCTTATCGTAAAGGGCGGCGATGCGTTTTTCAGATGACCATTTGCTTTTGGCAGCCCGGATGGTTTCAAGGGCTTTCTGATTCTGGCCCGCAAGGAGAAGGGCTTCCGTATGAATATGGGCATATCTGGGGCTGCTGGCATCGCTTTTCACCGCCGCTTCCGCAAGGCTCAAGGCTCTGGCAGGGTTTTTCCCGGCATCAATATACATGGATGCAAGGTTGGCCTGCCACTGGGGTTCTGCCTTGGCCTTTACGGCCTTTTCCATGGCTTCAATGGCTTTGTCCCCAGCACCAAAACGCCAGTAGGCCATGGCGAGGTTGGCGGCATATTCCGGCTCAGGGCAAAGGGATTCGGCCTTGATGAAAAGCTGAAGGCCCCTTGTTCTATCCTTTTCAAAATCTTTTACCGCCTGAGCTGCAATGTCTCGGGCCACAGGACAGGTGTCGGCAAGGGCAGGGGTTGCAAGAAGCAAAAAAACGGCAAAGCATAAAAGGGGTTTTACGGGGTTCATGGTCTCCTCCTTGGTTTTATTGAAACGGTATTGCGTATCTTTTCTTTTGGCTCTTCCCAATCCATGTACGCCTCTTCTCCCTTTTCGAGAAGGGCCTCCCTTTCTTCAAGGACGCTTATGTGCCATTCGGGGGATGGCAGTGTATCGCCTTCCCGGCAAAGGTCATCCCACAGCAGCTCCATGGCAAGAATTTTCTCTTCAAAACTCATGGTTTTCAAGGACTGTACCAGACCCATTGGAACCCTCCTTTCCTTTTTTCGTACAGGCTTTAAAGAAAACACCACCCCAAAGAGGCCGTGCTTTCCTCCATGTTCTTCGTCCGGCAGGCCGGAGCGGGAGAGAAGACGGGACACGGGACGCACACGCATTCCATCCGTGAACGAAACACCCCCACCTTCCCGCGTACTGCAAGGCGAAACCCCAGGTTGTTGTTGCGATTATCCGCCCCGTTCCTGTTGCGATTGGCCGAACGGCAGTTCCTGGCGTTGTTGTTCCAGCCGCCGCCCCGATTGACGCGGCGTTCTTCAGTGCGCCTTCTCCCCAAAAAGCCCACGGCTTCGCAGCATAAAGGTATCCGCAAAGGCCATATGGGCAAAAACAGAACGAAGACCGTCCTCGTACTGTGTTTCTGTGATGTTTCCTGTCTTACAGGCTTTTTCCCTTTCTTTCAAACCTTTTAACATGCGCCTCCGGTTGGGGGCGGAAAGCCGGAGAAGACCGGGATATATCCGGAATCCGAGAAAGGGCAAACCATGGATATTTCCATGGATCCGGGTGACACTGGGCTTCAGCCTGAGCCGCAGCACTTCCCCGAGAAAGGCTTCCACGGTTTCAAGGAGGTGACGCATGGCCAGGGCCGAATCCCCGAAGGCCACCATGTCGTCCATGTAACGCAGATAAAAGGGAAGCCCCAGATCATCTTTCAGATGATGATCCAGAGGCGAAAGGTAAAGATTGCCAAAAAACTGGCTGGTCAGGTTGCCAATGGGCATTCCGATACCCGGTGCTTCCCCTCCTGCTGCAAGGATTTTATCGAGAAGATCCAGCACAGAATCTTCCGCCACCTTCCGGCCCACCATCTTCCTTAAAATGCTGTGATCCACACTGGCAAAATAGCTTTCCACATCCACCTTCAGATGATAGCGGCTTTTCCGGAGAAAGGCCTGGGCACGACCCACGGCCTTGTGCATTCCCTTCCCGACCCGGTTGGCATAGGTATCGTAAATCATGGAAGGTTCAAAAACCGGCTCCAGTACCGCCACCAGCGCATGATGCACCACCCTGTCCCGGAAGGGAGCGACACTGATGACCCTGCGCTTGGGATCCTGAATGACAAATTTCCGAAAGGGCCCTGGACGATAAGAGCCGGAAACAAGCTCTTCGCCAAGGCGTAAAAGCTCTCCTTCCTGCTGAAGATGAAAGCGGCAGGCCTCCCGGCCCCTGCCCGACCCCCGAAAGGCTTTCCGGAAAGCGGCTTCAAGGTTTTCCCGGCTCACCAGCCTTTCCCAAAGACCGGTAGGAATTATCCTCCGCTTTTTGCCCATCCGCCCACCATCCTTCCCGCTTCTTCCACCATATCGGAAATCCGCTGCCATGTTCCATTTGCCAGATAGGTTCTTTCCCTTGCAAGACGCAGAAAGACCCGCAGTTTTTCAAGATCCAGGTTGATTTTTCGCAGAATCGGCCCCCGGTTCCGGGTATAGATGGCTTCGAGAATGTCTTCCATCACAGCCATGGCCAGCACCACAGTACGGTCTCCCATGGTAAAACGGGCGGAACGGGGATAGCTTTCCACTGCGGTAAGGATGGCTTCCAGGGTACGGTACCAGTGCAGATACAAAGGGTAATCTTCCTTCATTTGCGCTCCTGAAAGCTTTGCACCAGTTGCAGGATGTCTTTTCCGTATTTTTCAAGTTTGGCGGCTCCAAACCCCTTCACCGTTTTCAGGGCCTCCAGAGTCTGGGGCATGGTGCGGGCAATCTCCCCAAGCTCCCGGTTGTTGGCCACCAGAAAAACGGGAACCCCTTCCTTTTCCGCCCGGCTTTTGCGCCACTCTTTCAGGCGGTGGAAAAAGGCCTTGGCCGGGCCATTCAGGTCGAGTTCCGGCGGCGGGCTTTCTCCTCCAGCCAAAGGGTCGCAGAAGAGAAGAACCGTCCAGTAACTTCTGCCCCCCTCCTGAAAAAACTCCGCCTTCCAGGAGACAAGCTGTTTGTTCAGGAGAAAACGATCCAGAAGGCTGTCATCAAACCCGCCTTTTTCCGGATGAAAGGGAAAGGTCAGAATTTTGAACATGAATCCTCCTGAGGGATAGGGAAGGCTTCGCCCGGCGGCTCGTGTTTTGGGACGTATGGCCATAAACCCGGCCACGTCCCAAAACACGAGCCGCTTGAGGCGGCCTTGCGGCCGCAAAAAGGAAAAAAACGCTACAAAAGGTAAAAAAATAAAAAAGACAAAAGGTTAAGATCCTGCAAGGCGAAACCCCAGGACGTTGCCGCGATAATCCGCCCCGTACCTGCTGCGATTGGCCGAACGGCAGCGCCTGGCGATGCTGTACCAGCCGCCGCCCCGAACGACGCGGCTACCGCCTGCGCTTGACGCATATATGGGATCCGTTTTGGGCAATGTCTCATAATCTTTTTTGTACACATCCTGAACCCACTCCCACACATTACCGTGCATGTCATACAACCCCCAGGCATTGGGTTTAAAGGAAGCCACTTTGACTGTGGTTTTTCTGTAACTGCCCTTAGGACACCCGGATAAGGGATAGTTACCGTCATAATTGGCATCACTTGTGGAAAGGCAGGTGCCAAAAGCAAAAGGCGTATCTGTCCCCGCACGGGCCGCATACTCCCACTCGGCTTCTGTGGGCAGGCGTACCGTAAGTGTTTTATCCATGGCATTGAGTTTTTTAATGAATTCCTGAACATCATTCCAGGAAACCTGCTCCACAGGGCAATCTTTGCCGCAGTTTTTAAAACGGGAAGGATTGCTGCCCATCACCCTTTCCCACTGCGCTTGCGTCACTTCCGTGGTCATCATGTAAAAATCTTTAGAAATCTTAACCCGGTGACGTTTTTCATCATCAAACCGCCCCGGCTCATTTGAAGGAGACCCCATCCAGAACTCCCCGGCAGGAATCTTCACAAAGGTCATGCCCAAAGAATTGGTGATTTTATCTCCGGAAACTGAGCCACCGATGCGGTAATTATCTTCCCAAACAGGAATAAAAGACTCATCCATCCACCCAAAAACTGGCAGGGTCAGAAATGAAAAAAACAAAATACATGTAAAAATTTGCCGCAGCACCATGATTCCTCCATGCTCTGAAATCCGTCAAAAACCAAAAAAGCCTCAAAAAAAAGATGCCCCCACCATAAACCATGGAGACATCAGGAAACAAGCCTTCAATTTAAACATAAAAAGGAGTGCCCCCCCGTGCTTGCCCAAAACTAAAGCAGGCACGGGGGCTTGCCCCTACAATATATTCCAAACGGTCAACGGTGAAACTACGAAAAGCCCCCCGCTCTTGCCAGAATTTCAGATGTTCACACCCCTTTTTGCTTTATAAGAAATTTCAGGCGTACGATGTACAGCAGAGGCCATTGTAATAGTAGAAGCGGCTTACAGCCGCTTTAAAGAATGCGCCAGGATGGCGCATCTACAAAACGCAGCAATACGGTGCAGGCTGCTGTTCAGGAGTTTTTCAACATCGTTTTAAGACTGGCCCGTGTATCAAAAAAGACCGTGCGGAGTATAAAACAGAAATTTTACTCTATCCCCTCTTTTCATCCCCCAAAGCGCCTGCTATTCTGACTTCCATGAAAAAGAAAAAGCAGGACAATTATCTGGATGATCTCCTGAAGAGCAACCCCCATGATGCTCTGGCAAAGAGAATCCTTGGCAAAAAAAGCCATGCCGTGGATTTTTTCAAAGTCATGCTGCCAAAAGAGGTGGTCGCCCTTCTTGATATGGAAACCCTCAAGGCGGAAAAGGACAGTTTTGTCAGCCAAAAACTCCGGAGTGCCTTCAGCGACCTTGTGTTCAGCGTAAAGCTCAAAGACAGCCGGACAAAGGCTTTCCTCTACACCCTCATTGAACACAAAAGCCAGCCAGATATCTGGTATATCCTCCAGATACTCAAATATATGAGTGCCGTATGGGAAAGTTTTCACAGAAATACCCCAAAAAAACTTCTGCCCCCCATTCTTCCTCTGGTAGTCTACCACGGCAGGGAAGGATGGCTTTCAAGGGATATCGTGGATCTGTTAGACGGTGGTCATCCAGACATCTTCCGGCCCTTCACGCCCCAATTCGATACGCTGCTTTGTGATGTCAGCACCCTTGACCCCAATACCCTCCAGCACAATATTGTGCTAAAGGTTTTCTTAAAGATTCTGGGTTCCGCCATGGGGCCTGAAATCAAAGAGGATCTGCCGGAGCTGATTCAGATGCTGAGTGAATTGATGGCGCCCGGCAAAACGACATTGGAATACATCGAAATCTTTCTGCGCTACGTCATTTCGGCAAGCCAGGACATTGACGAGGCCACCATTGAAAAGGCCCTCGAAAACAGCGGATACATGGAGGTGCTTATGCCCACACTGGCCCAAAAATGGATTGAAGAAGGCATGATGATGGGGGAACAGAGAGGCGAACAAAGAGGCCTGATTATGGGAGAACAGAGAGGTGAACAGAAAGGCCTGATGCGCATGATGCAGGAAAAATATGCAACCATCATGAACCTTCAGAAATACAGGATGAAACCAGAAGAGATAGCGGATATCACAAGCCTCACCCCTGAAAAGGTCAGAGAAATTCTTGCTGCCGGTGACAAGGGCCTGGATCTTCTCATTAGTGATAATACCACCAAACATTAGTCATTGTTCTGTACCTAAAAACTAAAAGGCAGGAGTGGGAAATGGGCTTCGAGAGCCTCAGCCACCGGGCTTTTGTAGGGGCAGGCCCCTGTGCCTGCCCGTCCTTCACCCTGATCACCCATCAAATTTCATGAATACCCACAAGGATTTTGACTCTGCCAGTGCCAAGGTCCCAGATGCCCCCCCCCTTTGCTTTTCAAGAAATTGCAGAGCTTCCACATGAAACAGAAATTTTACTCTCTCCCTCTTTTCATCCCCCAAGGCTCCTGCTATTCTGCCTTCCATGAAAAAGAAAGAGCAGGACACTTATCTGGAAGATCTCCGGAAGAACAATCCCGGATACATGGAGGTGCTTATGCCCATACTGGCCCAAAAGAAGAAAGGAATCATGGGGCAATGAAGCCTGTCTGCTGGATCATCGCCGGACCCAATGGGGCAGGAAAGACCACCTTTGCCATGGAATATCTGCCCCGGATGGCAGGATGCACCCACTTTGTGAATGCAGATCTCATTGCTGCGGGGCTCTCTCCCCTTGCGCCGGAGCGGGAACTGCTGACCGCCAGCAGAATTTTTTTAAAGGAGATTGAGACCCGTATACAAAAACGTAGAGATTTTGCCTTTGAAAACACCCTCGCAGGGCGCAGCTATCTGGCTCTGGCAGATCGTTTGCGGGAGGAGGGCTGGCTGATTAAATTGATTTATCTGGCTCTGCCAGATGTTGAAATATCAAAATTACGGGTTTTCGAACGGGTCGCCCATGGCGGGCATTCCATTCCCTTGAGGGACATTGAGCGACGTTTCCCCCGGAGCCTGCGTCTCCTGCTGCTCGATTACAGTTACCGGGTAAATACATGCAGCTGTTTTATGAACATCGGAGACAGTCCTGCTCTTATATTTGAACAATGCGGCAGCAGTCGCACCATCAATCATGAAGACTTTTATCACCTTCTCATCCGGGAGGCCGGACTATGAATATCAGGCAGGAAAAAAAACCGTCCGCCGAGGCCCAGCAACAGCTGGAAGCCCTGCGGACGGCCGTGGGAAAAGCCCTGGAAAAAAAACGACGGCTGGGCCAGTATGCGGTTTTCTGGGAAAATGGCAGGCCAGTTCTGGTGGGCGAAGATGCGCCCCAAACACAAAAAGGGGTCAGACCCCTTTAAACGTTTAAACGCAGAAAGAAACACAATCCATGAAAATTGCCATGGCCCAGCTCAATCCTCTGGTGGGAGATCTTGAAGGAAATGCCACAAAAATCATCGAAGCCTGCGAAAGGGCCGGACAGGAAGGGGCTGCCCTTGTGATTTTTCCGGAGCTCACCCTCACGGGCTATCCTCCCTTAGATCTTCTGGAACGAAAGGCCTTTATTGAGGCCAATCTTGCCATGAAGGAAAGGCTCATCGGAAAAATAAAGGACATCGCTTTTCTTTTCGGCTATGTGGCCATGAATCCGGACGATGAAGGGCCGGAGCTGCAGAATGCCGCTGTGTTTGCAAAGGACGGAATAATTCTCGGGGAAATCCGGAAAGTGCTGCTGCCCCAGTACGATGTCTTTGATGAATGCCGCTACTTTGCACCGGGAAAAACCGCCACACCCGTTCTCTATGGGGGGCTGCGCTTCGGTGTCACCATCTGCGAAGATGCCTGGAACAGCGGCCACATCCCTGCCAAAAAAGGCTACACCCAAAATCCCGTGGCAGACCTTGCCCCGGGCTGCGATGTTCTCATCAATCTCTCGGCCTCTCCCTTCCATGTGGACAAGGTCCGCCTGCGGGATCAGCTCTTTTCAGGCATTGCAAGGCAATACGCCATTCCCGTTCTGGAAGTGAATCAGGCAGGAGCCAATGACACCCTCGTATTTGACGGAGCCAGCACGGCCTATGACGAAAAGGGCCATATCCTTGGAAGGGCAGCTGCCTTTGAGGAAGATCTTATCCTTGTGGATCTGGAAAAGAAAACCGGTGACATCCGAAAGCTGCCGGAAACCGAAGAGGACCAGATCCATAGGGCGCTGGTAACGGGAATCAGGGATTATCTGCATAAGTGCGGTTTTACAAAGGCTGTGGTGGGGTCTTCCGGCGGAATCGATTCCGCCCTTGTTCTGGCCCTGGCTGCGGAAGCCCTCGGTGCTGAAAATATCATCAGTGTCTTCATGCCCGGCCCCTACACGGCAGCGGATAATTTTGAGGATACCCGGCTGCTGGCGGAAAATCTGAAAATCCGCCTCGACATTGTGCCCATTCAGCAGACCATGGAAGCCATGGCGGCCTCATCTTCCCTTTTTGATCCTGAAAGCCATGGCATTACGGAGCAGAACCTGCAGGCCCGCATCCGGGGAACCCTGCTCATGGCCTATGCCAACCGCTACCATGCCCTGGCCCTGCCCACGGGCAACAAGGCGGAAATGGCCGTGGGCTACAGCACCCTTTACGGTGACATGAACGGCGGGCTTGCCGTGCTGGGGGATGTTTCCAAGACAAGGGTCTGGGCCCTTTCCCGCCGCATCAATGAAAGGGCTGGTTTTGCCCTGATTCCTGAGCGTATTATCGAAAAAGCACCCAGTGCGGAACTCAAACCCGACCAGAGGGATCAGGACGATCTGCCGGACTATGCCGTGGTGGATGCCATTGTGGCCCACCATGTGGAAGACCTTGAAGATGCGGAAAAAATCATTGCAAGGGGATATGCGGAAGATGCCGTGCGGGATGTGATCCGGAGAATCCAGTTCAATGAATACAAGCGCCAGCAGGCAGCCCCTGTGATCCGTATCACCTCCAGAAGTTTCGGATACGGCAGGCGCTACCCCATGGCATGCAGGCTGCGGTATTAAGCCCCATGCCCCAGATAGGCAGAATGGATCTCCGGATTGGCAAGAAGGCTCTCTGCCGTATCCGCCAGAACCACCTTTCCCACCTCCAGCACATAGCCCCGGTGGGCCAGACGCAGGGCAGCCCGGGCATTCTGCTCCACCAGAACCACGGTAACACCGCTGCTGTTAATTTCCCGGATGGTTTCAAAAATGGCCTTGATGATGAGGGGAGCAAGGCCTAAGGAAGGCTCATCCAGAAGCAGCAGCCGGGGGTGGGCCATCAGTGCCCTTCCTATGGCCAGCATCTGCTGCTCTCCACCGGAAAGGGTGCCGGCGAGCTGCCTGCGTCTTTCCTTCAGAATGGGAAAAAGGGAAAAAATCCAGTCACGGGTTCTGGCATCCCGGTTGCGGTCTCTGCTGGTGAAGGCTCCCAGCCTTAAGTTTTCCGATACGGTGAGGGTGCCGAACACCCGCCTCCCTTCGGGAACCTGGGCAATGCCCATTTCCACAATTTTATGGGCGGGCAGGGTATGAATGGGCGTACCTTCAAAGACAATGCTGCCGGATGCGGGTTTCACAAGGCCGCTGATGCCCATGAGTGTCGTGGATTTTCCCGCACCATTGGCGCCGAGAACACTGACAATCTCCCCTTCCGCCACCTCCATGTCAATGCCGTGCAGGGCCTCCACATTACCGTATTTCACCACAAGATTCTCAAGGCTCAGCATGCATCCTCTTCCTCGTCACTGCCCAGATAGGCCTCAATGACTCTGGGGTTGTTTTTTACCTCTTCGGGACGGCCCTCGGCAATTTTTGTACCATACTCAATGACCACCAGTTTTTCACAGGCCCGCATGACAAGACCCATATCATGCTCAATGAGCAGTACGGTAATCCCTTTGCGGCTGATTTCCCGGATCAGATGGAGCAGTTCCGCCGTTTCCTGATCATTCATCCCGCCTGCGGGTTCATCCAGAATAATGAGACGGGGACGGCTTGCAAGGGCGCGGGCAATCTCAAGGAGGCGCTGCTTTCCATAGGAAAGACTGGAAGCTGAAAGACCCGCAGATTCCCACAGATCCACAAATTCCAGCACTTCCTTTGCCGTTTCAAGGGCTTTTTTCTCTTCCCTGCGCTGCCCCGGTGTACGGATCATGGAAGCAAAGATACCGGATTTCATGCGGCAGTGGCATCCGGCCAGCACATTTTCCACCACCGACATATTCTGAAAAAGACGTATGCTCTGAAAGGTCCGGGCAATGCCCATATCCACAATCTTATGGGGCTTTTTCCCCTTTACGGACCTGCCTTCAAAAAGAATCTCACCGGAATCAGGGGTATAATTTCCTGTAATCAGGTTGAAGACCGTGGTTTTTCCGGCACCGTTGGGACCGATAAGGCCCACAACATCCCCGGCGTCCACGGAAAAACTCACCCGGTTAACGGCGGTGAGACCACCAAAGGTTTTTACAACCTTTTCAAGGGATAAAAGGCTCATGCATCCCCTCCCTTGACCCTGGGCACACCCGCATATTTACGGGCCAGTGGCGGCAGCAGACCTTTGTTGCGGAAAATCATCATCAGCACCATGGCAGCCCCGAAGAAAAGCATACGGGCATCGGCAAAATTTCTGAAAAACTCCGGCAGCCCCACCAGAAGAAAGGCACCGAGAATCACACCGGGAATGCTTCCTGCACCTCCCAGTATCACAATGGCAAAAATCAGCACCGACTCCCAGAAATTAAAAGAGCCCGGAGAGATGATGGTCATTTTGGCGGCAAAAAGCGTTCCTGCCATACCCGCCCAGACAGCTCCGATGACAAAGGCCGCCAGCTTGTACCAGGCCGTATTGATGCCCGAACCTTCCGCTGCGGTCTCATCTTCCTTGATATAGTTCAAAGCCCGGCCGAAACGGGACTGCTCCAGCCTGTAGAAAAACCATATGGTAATCAAAAGAAAGCCGCCGATGAGATAATAGAACTGCCAGGGCCTGCGGATACGCATATCAAAAATTTCCGGCCTTGGGATACCAAAGATCCCATTGGACCCTCCGGTCAGACCAAAAATATCGTTTTCAAGGGCAATGCGCACAATCTCCCCCACACCGATGGTGACAATGGCCAGATAGTCTCCCCTGAGATGGATGATGGGACGGGCCACGGCCAGTGCAAAAAGACCTGCTGCGGCACCGGCAACGGGCAGGAGCCAGAGGATGGGAATATTGTACCGGGTACTTAAGATGGCTGCCGTATAGGCCCCCACGGCATAATAGGCCGCATGACCCAGATTGAACAGACCCGTATGCCCCACAATCCAGTTCAGGCTCAAACCTAAAATGGCATAAAGCCAGATGTCATTCAGTACACCAATCCAGTAGGGATTGCTGAACAGCACCGGAAAACAGGCAAAAAAGGCCAGCAGCACACTGATGATAAATGCATTCTTATTCATAACTTATCCGCCACACGTTCTCCCAGAATGCCCCTCGGCCTTACCAGAAGAATGAGAATGAGAACACCAAAGGCAATGGCATCTTTCCATGCTGTGGAAATATAGGCTGCACCCATGGTCTCCAGAACACCCAGAAGAAGACCGCCCAGCATGGCACCGGGAATATTGCCGATGCCGCCGATAATGGCTGCGGTAAAGGCCTTGAGACCGAAGATCCACCCCATGGTAAAATTGATCTGACCGTAATAAATCCCCACCATCACCCCCGCCGCAGCACCCAGGGCAGGTCCGATGATAAAAACAATCTGGATCACCCGGTCCACATTGATGCCCATGAGCCGTGCCGCATCCTGATCAATGGCAGCCGCACGGATGGCCGTACCTATCCTTGTTCTCTGAACAAAAAAGTAGAGGCCTGCCATCATAAAAACGGAAACCAGAAACAGAAGGATTCTGAGCAGGGGGATATCAACGCCGAATAAAGAGACGGGCGTATTGGGCAGAAGGCCATGGGGATAGACCTGAAAGCGCGCACCATACATCAGCATGATGGCATTCTGAAGAAAAATGGATGCACCAAGGGCAGAGACAATGGCAGAAAGGCGGGGAGAGTTGCGCAGGGGCCTGTAGGCCACCCGCTCCAGAAGCACACCCATGATGGCCACCATGCCCATCACCATGAGGATAAGGACAAAAATACCACCAAAGGGTCCCAGCACCTCTGTGAAAGAAAACACCCCCAGAAGGGTCAGCCCGAGAAAGGCCCCCATGGTAAAAAGTTCCCCATGGGCAAAGTTCATGAGCTTCATGACTCCGTACACCATGGTATAGCCCAGGGCTACCAAGGCATAAATGCCACCCACGGCCAGTCCGTTAAACAGCTGCTGCAAAAAAAAATCCATGGTTTCTTCCTGAAAAACAGGGAAAGGATACACGTAAAGCGGACAGGAAGACGGGGCCGCCTCCCTTGCAGAGGCGACCCCGTACAGACTCAAAAGACTGTCCGGCAGATATCTTTAAGGATAAAAATCCAGAAGGGTAAAGGTCCTCATATTAAGGATTCATCAGAACAAAAGCGCCCTCTGCGTTCACCTGATACACCCGGTAAACGTCACCGATACGGTCGCCAACGCTGTTAAAGGAAATGGTACCGGTAAGGGCAGGCATATCCTTAAGCCGGGTACGCATATAGTCCGCAACCTTTTTGGAATCCGTGGAACCCGCCCCTTCAATGGCCGTCACAATGGCCGTAAAGGCATCCCCCGCCAGCACCGCCCAGATGGAACCGGGCAGCTTGTTGTACTTTTTCTCAAAGGCCGCAAGGAAAGCACGGGCTTCATCCGTGGGCAGATCCTGAGGCACCGGGGGGCTTAAAAAATAAAAACCACTGGCCGCCTGCCTGCCTGCAATCTCTACAAGATCCGGGTTGTTGGTGGCATCCCCGCCCATCATTGGAACATCCCAGCCCATTTCCATTTTCTGGCGCAGCAGAAGGCCTGCTTCGGGGTAGTAGCCCGTAAACAGAATCACATCCGGATCAGAGGCCCGCATGCGGGTAAGTACCGTATTGAAATCCCGCTCTCCGGGGGTCAGGGCATTGAAAAACACCACCTTTGCGTCGGAAACCTCACCTATGAATTTTCTGGCATCATCGGCAAGGCCTCTGGCGTAGGAAGTATTGTCATGGAGAATGGCTATCTTTGAAAAGCCCATGCTCTTCAGGGCATTTGCCGCCACCATGGCCTGTTCATCATTTCTGGGGCAGGTGCGGAAAAAGAAGTTCAGCCCCTTTTCCGTCAGACGGTTGCTGGTGGCCCCGTTGGCCACCTGAATGATGTCATAATCATCATAGATATTCTGGGCGGCTTCGGCCACGGAAGATCCGTAGGTGCCGATAACCGCAGCCACATTCCGGGTGGCAAGGCGCTGGGCCGCCAGTGCCGCAGCCCTGGGATCTCCCGCATCATCCTCAACCACAATTTCAACCCTTTTACCAAGAACACCGCCTTTGGCATTCAGCTCTTCGGCCAGAAGCGTCACAATATCCCGCATATCCTGACCTTCACTGGCCCAGGAGCCGGTCATGGGGGCCATGAGGCCAATACGGATGGTTTCGGCAAAGGCCGGAGCCGCCATAAAACACAAAGCTGCCGCAAAACACAGAACTTTTTTCATGTATTCCTCCCTGCTTCATTAAGGATATCCGCAAAATCAATGGATACAGTGAATTTTTTCCAATAGCAGAGGGGCACAAGCCCTGTCAATTGCTTTGTTTCCACACCGGAACAAGTATCCGCCTGAATTTCATGCTGTTTTTGCTGTAATGCAGCATAGGGAGGCCCCCCATGCTGCACCTCCCTTAATAACGGTAATGGTCCGGTTTAAAGGGGCCTTCGGGAGAAATACCCAGATAGGCAGACTGCTCCGGTGTCAGCTTTGTGAGCCGCACACCCAGTCTTCCAAGGTGAAGACGGGCCACTTCCTCATCCAGGGTTTTGGAGAGGGTATAAACCTCTTTTTTGTGGGGTTCCGTTGCCAGAGCAATCTGGGCAAGGGTCTGATTGGTAAAGGAGTTGCTCATGACAAAGCTGGGATGCCCCGTGGCACAGCCAAGGTTCACCAGACGGCCTTCGGCCAGCACAATGATGGAACGACCGGATTTCAGGGTCCATTTGTCCACCTGGGGCTTGATGTTCAGCCGCTGACATTCGGGGCTTTCTTCCAGATAAGCCATGTCGATCTCATTGTCAAAATGACCGATATTGCAGACAATGGCTTCATTCTTCATGGATTCCATGTGTTCACCGGTAATGACATGGAAATTCCCCGTGGCTGTAACAAAAATATCTCCCATGGGGGCCGCTTCTTCCATGGTAAGTACCTCAAAGCCTTCCATGGCAGCCTGCAGGGCACAGATGGGATCAATCTCCGTCACAAGAACCCGTGCGCCAAATCCCTTCATGGACCGGGCACAGCCCTTGCCCACATCCCCGTAACCGCAGACCACCACCACCTTGCCTGCAATCATCACATCCGTGGCCCGCTTGATGCCATCCGCAAGGGATTCCTGGCAGCCATAGAGGTTATCAAACTTGCTCTTGGTAACCGAGTCATTCACATTGATGGCAGGAAAGAGCAGCTCTCCCTTTTTCTGCAACTGGTAAAGCCGTCCTACGCCTGTAGTGGTTTCTTCGGAAACGCCCCGAATTTTTTCTGCCATGCGGGTCCATTTGCCGGGATCCGTTTCCCAGGCCAGACGGAGGCGGTCCTGCAGGCATTTTTCCTCAAGGGAGCCGGGCTTTTTATCCAGAAGGGAAGGATCTTTTTCCACACGAACCCCCTCATGGATCATGAGGGTGGCATCTCCGCCATCATCCACAATAAGGTCCGGGCCGGACCCGTCGGGCCAGGTGAGGGCCATTTCCGTACACCACCAGTATTCCTCAAGGGTTTCACCCTTCCATGCAAAAACCGCTGCGGAACCATTGGCTGCAATGGCGGCAGCGGCATGGTCCTGTGTGGAAAAGATGTTGCAGGAAGCCCAGCGGATGTCTGCCCCCAGCTCCTTTAAGGTTTCAATGAGCATGGCCGTCTGTATGGTCATGTGCAGGGAACCCGTTACCTTCAGACCTGCAAGGGGCTTTTCCTTACCATATTTTTCCCTTGCGGCCATCAGACCGGGCATCTCGTTTTCAGCAAGCTGCATCTCCTTGCGGCCAAAATCCGCACCCGCCATATCCGCAACCTTGTATCCAAGGTCCAGTTCCATCGGCTGTACTGACATGAATTCACTCTCCTTTTGGGTTATATACCTATAACAATATCTTAATTATTCAGAACAATTATCCAAGTACCATACCTGCAAGACAGATGCACAGGCCCCAGGCTATTTGCCCGTGACGCAATCTTATTCGGGAGCTTCTTGCCCTGTGCGGAAGCGGAAAAAACCCCCCGCCACAGGCAGGATAAGCTTTTTGATTGCCATAGCAGGCTTAAGCACGCTGCCTTTGTGGCGGGTCAGACAGTTTGCCGCTTCTTTCGCACAGGCCTTCAAAGCTCTGATCCGAAACGATTGCAATGTCACTTGCAAATAGCCACGGAACCTTGCAACAGTACGAAGCTGCTGCAATGACAGCATTGGTAGTTCAGAGGTTGTTCAGAAAAAACCATACTGAATAATTACTCAATATCATAAACTTTATGTTCTTGCTTTCCCTGAACGCTGCTGACCTCAGACCCTGCGCACGGCCCGGTAAAGGTGCAGGCGCAGGGAGGACGGCAGGGTGAAGGTTTCCAGCTCCATGAGCTCAAAACCGGCACCATCGAGGAAGCGGCGGATGGTTTCTTCGGCAAACCCCAGCCACCTGTCTCCGAAACGCTCCCTCAGAAACTCCTTCTCATGCCTGTCAAAATCCGCCAGCAGCAATACTCCGCCAGGTGCAAGGATGCGTGCCGCATCCCGGATACCCCCCTCGGGATCGGGCAGATGGTGCAGGGCAAGGGAAATCACCGCCAGATCCGCCACCCCATTGGCCACGGGCAGGTGCTCAATGGCACCCAGCCGAAAATCGCCTTCAATCCCTTCCGCCCGGAACCGGCGCTCAGCCTCGGCCAGCATTTCCATGGAATAATCCACACCGATTACACTGCGGGCCCGGGCTGCAAGTCCCCGGAGAAGCTCCCCTGTACCGCAGCCCAGATCCACGGCAAGACCCGGCTTTCCCGCCCTTTCCAGCAGGGCGGCGTTCAGATCAAAGGTGCCGAGAATCTCAAGCCGGAGACGATCCCACTCCGTTGCAATGGTGTCAAAAAAGCGGGATGTACTTTTCCTCCTTGCTTCCAGCACTTCCGCCGCCCGGACCATATCCGCCTCCAGTTCCGGCTCCTGCCGCAGCCATTCCCGGACAGCCGTTACATAATTTCTGCCGCTGCCTTCGGAAGGCACACCGTAAAAGGCCCAGACACCGTCTCTCCTGCAGGAAAGAAGCCCCGCATCGGTCAGAATTTTCAGATGCCTTGAAATTCGGGACTGCCCCATACCCATCACCGCCACGATTTCATTGACGCTGAGTTCATGGCGGTCCAGTATGTGGATGAGTCGGATTCGTGTGGGGTCGGACAGAGCCTTGCAAAATATTAAAATATCCATATCTCTTGATATATCTCCCAAAGAAGCCATGAGGTCAAGCTTTTTATGCTGACACCGGAACCCTTCTTTTTCTTCCCGCAGGCTTTAAGCTTGCAGTAGCGAAGCTGTCAGGGTAAAGTAGAATAATTATCTGGCCGACCTTAAAAAAACATGCTTTCTTGTTTCCTTCCTTCTCTTCTCCACCAGGGAGACGCTGCCATGACAGACTTCAAACAACTTGCCGGAGACCTCGGACTGGAGACAGCGGACTTTCTTGAGCTGACAGCGCTTTTTATCCAGACAACCATGCGTGACATAGAAGGCCTTGAAAAGGCCCTTGAGGATCAAAATGCTGAGGCTGTAAAGGATATTGCCCACACCATTAAAGGTGCCGCGGGGAATCTGGGTTTTAAAGCCATTTATATCCTCGCCACCGTGGGGGAAAAAAACGCTTCCGAAGGAAAGCTCCGCGTCCTTGCCTCCCTGCCCGCCGCCCTGAAAAAGGAAGTGACCACCCTTCAAAAGGCCCTGTAAGCCATGGAGACTGCCATGACCGATCTCCCGGCCTCCCATATTCCGGCACCAAAGGAACTGACCCTTCTTGTGGTGGACGACAGTCCCATCAACGTGAGGCTTCTGGAAACGGCCCTGTCCAAGGAAGGCTACAGAATTCTTACGGCAGCCAACGGGCCCAAGGCCCGGGAGCTGGCCATGGAGAATCAGCCGGACCTGATTCTGCTGGATATCATGATGCCCGGAGAAGACGGCTTCAGCGTCATCCGCTTTCTTAAAAACCATACGGCTACGGCATCCATTCCCGTGATCTTCCTTACGGGGGTCAGCGAAATTGAATCCAAGATAGAGGGTTTTGACCTCGGCGCTGTAGACTATATTATCAAACCCTTCCATCCAATGGAAGTACTGGCAAGGGTAAGGCTGCACCTGAAGCTTTCCATTGCCACAAACTCCCTCATCACCAGTCAGGCCCAGAAACTGAGGCAGCTTAAAAAGGCCCAGACCTCCCTGCTGGTCACCCCGGAATCTTTACCCGAAGCCCGCTTTGCCGCCTTGTATGAATCCTTTCAGGAGGCTGGTGGCGATTTTTATGATGTCATTGCCATATGTCAGGACATCCATGGCTACCTTGTGGCGGATTTTTCAGGCCATGACATCAGCACCTCCTACCTGACGGCATCCATCAAAGCCCTGATGAAGCAGAACTGCACTCCCATATACCAGCCAACGGAAAGTATAAAGCTTATCAATGATGTTCTGGTGGAAATTCTGCCTGAAAACAAATATCTGACGGCCTCCTATGCCCACCTGAACAGAAAAACCATGAAACTGACCCTTGTGAATGCGGGGCACCCCCCCGCTGTCTGTGTACCGGCCCGTGCTCCGGCCCGGCTGATCCGCATGGACGGGGACATTCTGGGCATGTTCCGCAATGTCATCTTCGGAACCCAGGTGATTCCCGTCGGGCCCGGGGACCGTTTTTACCTGTATTCAGACGGCCTTGTGGAAAGCAGTCAGGACCGTTCCGTCTGGTCCCGGGCGTCGGAACGCATGCTCGGCGCCTGTGAGGAAGTACGCGGCATGCCCATTGAAGAAGCGGTAAAAGGTATCAGAAACATGCTTCTGCCTCCGGAAATTCCCATAGAAGATGATATCGTTATCCTGGCCATTGAAATCTGAACTTCTCCCTGCAGGATAAACCCTCCGGTTTTTTATGGAGAAAAGCCATGAACCATACACTTTTCATCGTGGAAGAAATTGCTCAGGGCCTTGCCATCCGCATGGGTGCCGACATGAAAAACATTGACCTGGCCAGCCATCAAACCCAGCTTTTTTTAAAAAAACAGAACCTTGAAGCCCTCACCTTTTCCATCTGCCTCGGTATGCGGGAAGCCCTTACCAATGCCGTCCGCCACGGCAGCATCAACCTTCCGGAGGGAATCATCAGCTACCGGGTCCAGATCATCGGCCAGCGTATTGTCCTTGAAATCATGGACGAGGGACCGGGATTCAACTGGCGCACATCCCAGAAAGCATGCCCGAACGCAGAAAACGGCAGGGGAATCCAGATCATGAAAAATTATTTCAATACCTTCCGCTACAATGAAAAGGGAAACCGCCTGACCCTGGAAAAAGACATTCCCGGCTGTTTCTGAAAAGCCTCCCTTCCTGCACCCTCCCCCGGCCAGAGGCCCTCTTCCATGGAATATATTCGGAAAAACCATCGGGCAAAAAACATTACCCCTGTTTTTTGCTTGCATACACGGTCCGAATTGCCTAAAAATCTTTTTCATGGGACATGTATTCGACCAAAAAGACAGTGAAGCCTATCTGAAATGGCGACAGAGCGAAAAGGGCCTTCTTTCCACAACCCTGGAAACCCGCCTTTTTTTTGATCTCCTATGCCCGGCACCGGAGGACTCCATTCTGGATATCGGATGCGGATACGGAGAAATTCTTGACGCCTGCATCAGCAGGGGTCTGGACTGCACCGGGCTGGAACCCTCTCCCTTCATGCTGGATCTGGCCCTGGAAAGACTGGGGAACAGGGCAGGCCTTTTCCGTGGCTATGCCGAAGACCTTCCCTTTGACGACAACTCCTTTAACCACGCCTGCCTTTTCACCACCCTGGAGTTTGTTGCCGATCCGAAAAAATCCCTGGAAGAAGCCTTCCGTGTGGCCAAGGACCGGGTTTTTATCGGTGTGCTCAACCGTTACGCCATCAAAGGCGTACAACGCCGCATTCAGGGATTTTTTGGCAAAGGCATCTATGCAAAGGCCCGGTTCTTTTCCCTGTGGGAACTGAAAACCATGGTCAGGGATCTGGTGGGAGAGGTTCCCGTCACCTGGAGATCCATCTGTCTTTTTCCCGATACACCCGGCACAATGAGCTTTTCTCCGGACACCTGGCCCCTGGCCCGCCGCATGCCCTTTGGTACCTTTGTTGGAATGGTGGTAACGCTGAAGCCAAGATTCCGGGTCCGGCCCCTGGCCCTTCCCTATCCTTCGGAATCAGGATACAAGGAAAGCCTTACGGGCTTTGCCGCCCACACCGGAAAAAACATGCATAAGGATTCCTGATACCGATATCTTTCTGAAAGAAAGCCATGATATCCCTGCAAAAAGCCCTTGGCACAACCCTCACCTACGGCCGGATGATCAAGTTCTCCCATTCCGTTTTTGCCCTGCCCTTTGTCCTTTCCGCCGTGGTGCTGGCAGCCCGTGAAACCCCCATAGCTCCCATGACGGTCTTTTTCATCCTTGTGGCCGTGGTGGCGGCCCGCACCGCTGCCATGGGCTTCAACCGCCTTGTGGATGCAAAGCTGGATGCGGCCAACCCCAGAACCGCCATCCGGGAAATACCCTCAGGAAAAATAGCGCCTTCTGCGGCCATGCTTCTGATCCTGCTTTCCAGCATGGTTTTTATTTTCACTGCCGCAGCCCTTGGCCCCTTATGCAGAAACCTCTCCATCCCCGTTCTTTTATTTCTTTTCGGCTATTCCTACACCAAACGCTTTACGCTGCTCTGCCATTTCTATCTTGGGCTGGCCATTGCCATGGCTCCTGCTGCCGCATGGGTGGCCCTTACGGGCAGTCTTTCCCTGGAAGTTCTTCTGCTTTCCGCTGTCCTTTTCACCCACATCGCAGGCTTTGACATCCTCTATGCCTGCCAGGATGCGGATTTTGATAAAAAAGCCGGTCTCCACTCCATCCCGTCGCGCTTAGGTATCCGGCAAGCCCTTCTCCTTGCCAGACTGCTCCATGGGATCTGCGCCCTTTTCATCTTTTCCCTGTATCCGGCCTTTGGTCTGGGGCCTATTTTCATTGTTTTTGCCCTTATCATCTGCGGCCTGCTCGTGCTGGAACACCGCATGGTCAATGAAAAGGATCTTTCCGGCATACCCGTAGCCTTTTTCCATGTGAACAGTGTCATCAGCCTTCTTCTTTTTGTGGGAATTCTTCTGGACCTCTGGACAGGGAAAGGCCTTTAAATGCGCTTTGTTATTGCCATCACAGGTGCCTCCGGCGTTATCTACGGCATCCGGACCTTAGAAAACCTTCTGCTCCAAAGGGCAGAGGTGCACCTTGTGGTCTCGGATTCTGGCAAAAGCGTACTGGCCCATGAAACAGGTTCGGATAACATTTTACACATCCTTGAAAAACGAAAAAAACTCAGCACCCTTTCCGGCCTGAGTATCCATGATGCCCACGATTTTTTTACCCCCCCGGCATCGGGTTCCTTTGCCCATAACGGCATGGCCATCGTCCCCTGTGCCATGCGCAGTATCGGCAACCTTGCCGCAGGTATCGGAGACAACCTCATCCACAGGGCCGCAGATGTCTGCCTCAAAGAAAAAAGGCCCCTCATTCTGGTACCCAGAGAAGCCCCCCTCCATGCCATCCACCTGAAAAATCTTCTCTCCCTTGCCAGTGCGGGAGCCACCATCCTTCCGGCAAGCCCGGCCTTTTATCACTTTCCCAAGGACATGGAAGCCCTTGTGGACTCCGTGGTGGCCCGGATTCTTGACCATCTGGGCTGCCCCCAGAATCTCATGCCACCCTGGCAGGGAACATGAGACTTACAGCTTTTCAACCACCTCACCGTTTACCTGAAAAAGGCGATGCCCCAGACTTTCTTCCGCAGCCATATTGATTTCTCCCAAAGCCTCATTCAGTCCGTAGCCTTCCTGAAGACAGAAAACCTCTGCCATATCCACGGAAACAGGGGCTTCTTTTTCCAGAATTTCCCGTATGGTCACAAGGGCCGGTGCCAGGTTTCCCAGACCATCCCCCGGATGTCCTTCACTGCTTTCCTGAACAAGGGGGGCCTGAACGGCTTGATTTTCCTCTCCTCCATCGGATGCCTGCGATAAAATGGCATCCTCCTTTCCAGAAAACACCGGGGCTTCTTCCTCAGGCTTTGCTGCACCCTTTTTTTCCTGAGCAGGTGCCGGAGAAGCTTCCTTTGCAAGGGCATCGTCCAGCCAGTTCCCCGGGTCCACTTCCTGCGGAAAAGACTCTGCCCCATTCCGGGATGCACCATGCAAATCAGGCATGGGAACGCTATGGTCGGAAGCCGCATCTGCCACATCCCTGGCTGATGTCTCTTTTTTCCGGCCTTCCTTTGTCAGAATTTTCTCCCTTTCCTCTTCCGAAAGTCCTTCCTCCTGCAGCCGTGAGAAAGCCGATCTGAGCCGGGTCTTTTTTTCCCTGTAACGGCCCTGCACATAGGGCAGCCCCAGAACCAGCCAGAGAGCTGCAACAAAAAGCAGCAGGATCTGAAAACCCATGAGAAGGGCGTGGCCAAAGGACCAGATATTCAGGATCAGGGCCAGACCCAGCCCCGCAAAGGCTGCGGGATAAGACAGAAACCATGGAAAGGGAGAGGGTGGCATAAAATAGATCTCCTTCAGCTAAAAATTTTGGTAATCATTCAGAATATTTACACATGCAAGATTACATATTAATTTCAAAACATTGGCCCCGACTAAAGACAATCGGGCTGTTTGTGAGTGACATTGCAATCGTTTCGGATCAGAGTTTCGCAGGCCTGTGCGAAAAAAGCGGCAAACTGTCTGACCCGCCACAAGGCAGCGTGCTGAAGTCTGCTATGGTAATCAAAAAGCTTATCCTGCCTGTGGCGGGGAGGTTTTGCCGCTTCCGCACAGGACAAGAAACTCCCGAATAAGATTGCGTCACGAACAAATGGTCCGGTTGTCTATACACCAGCTTAAATGTATTCGATTTAACGAAGAAAAACTGCGTTATACTCCAAGCGGTCAACCGTGAAATAATAATGGGTTTTCTGTAGGGGCAGGCCCCCGTGGTTACCCAAGCCAGGGCAGGCACGGGGGCCTGCCCCTACAATATCGTTTCAAGAATGCCCCATGTATCAAGAATGACCACGCAGAGTATAAACAGCTACAAATTTCATTCACAGTTTAAAAGGAAAAACCCAGAGCCGTGTAAAACTGGTCTTCTCCCAAATCCGAATCCAGTCCACGGGCATATCCGAGCACAAGGGGAGCCCTGAAATGATAGCCCAGCACCAGCTCCACTTGAAGCTCAAGGCCTGCCCCGGTCAGTTGACGCATGGACATGCCCTCATCCCAGGCACTCCCTGAATCCACATGAAGGCTTCCGGAAACATCCCCCATGCCAAAGGGCATCAGGGACCAGTTTCTTTCAACCCGAAAAAGCAGGGAAGAAAGACTCAGACGCTGGGACGCACAGATGTTTCCCGTCTGAACGGAACGGGGATAGCCCCGCAGGACCGCCTCATTCCTTCCAAAAAGCCTCATCTCTTCTCCTGTCCGGGTTCCACCGATGCGGAAAGGCTTTGCTTCCCTGTCCGCATAGCCCCCGGCAAGGCGCAGGCCAAGGGTGCGGGAACCCGGAAGATTCCATATTTTCCGCATGGCGCCCTGCACCACAGCCCCTTTGTAGTCGCTGTCCAGAATATCATTGCTTTCTGCAATCAGCTCGCCGTAAAAACCCCATCCGATACCAGGTACATGGATATAGTATTCCTCATCCCTGAAGGTCAGAGCCATTCCGGCCAGATTTGATTCCACGGGCCCCCTTAATAAAAGGGACGGCGTATCCACCAGGGTGTCCCGCTCATGGACGAGGCCTCCATGGACAGACAGTCTGTCCTCAAAGAAATTCAAAAGATGGTTGCGCTGCAGGGTCACCCGGTCTTCCCTGAGGATATAATCAAAAGAGGTTTCATGTATCTTCAGCTCACCAAAACGATGGCTCCTGTCCAGAAATAAAAGCCAGCGGTTATCACAGGCATAGACAAAACTGCCGTTTACAAGGTCATTTTTTACATCATAGGTGGTCACAAGACCATAGCTGTGCCGGTCCAGGGCATCACTGCCATGGGTCTCGAAACCCAGCTGTTCCGTATCTTCATTGAAAAGCCATACGGGAAACCAGTACCGGGGCCTCAGGGTTTTAAGGGGAGTATATTTTCTTTCCGGCTCCAGATTCACTGCTTCATCAAAAAGAAAGGGGAAAAATTTTTCATCCGCCACATCTTCCACGGAAAAGACCTTCAGGGCAACAGGATCCTCCACCCGCAGGAGCCTGAAACCGTCTGCCGTATAAACCTGATAATACAGCCCCTTGCTCCCGGCAAAACGGGGCCTGAAGGCACCACCGGATGAGCGGGTCCACTGCTCCAGCATCCCCGTGTCCGTATCCATGGCATAGACATTATAAATACCGCCATAATCCGCTGAAAAAAGAACCCGTCCATCCGGCATAAAAGAAGGCTCATTCTCCATGGAAGGGGTGTCCGTCAGCCTCTGCCATCTGCCCGTACCAAGGTCCATCATTTCCAGATTCCAGCCCTGCCCGGCACGCTTCAGCCCTGCCACCAGCCACCCTCCTGTGACATCGGGACCAAAGGCTCCCAGAACCTCCCCTTGATTTCCACGCCAGAGAAGCCGCATATTCCCTTCCAGATCAAGAAAATACAGCTCACTCAGACCTGCCCGCTGTCGGCTGACCAGAAGACGCTCACCGCAGGGCATCCAGCGTACCCTGCTGAAACGCTGATTCCGGGTAAGCCTATCCCATCCCATTTCCGGCGTATAAATAAATATATCATGGAACACCCGGCCATCCGCACCCCTCAGAACACGGGAGACGGCAAGGCGCCCCCCTTCGCTCACATCCATATCGCTGAGGGGCCGCAGGGCCATCATCGGTTCCCGCTCCTTTCCCGCATACCGGAAAAGTCTGCGCCTATCCTTCCCGCTGTCTTCCACAAGGAAAAACCCATCTCCTGACGTGGCAGCCACCTGAAGAAAAAAATCCCCCGAGGGCAGCATCCTGCCCTCCATTCCCTGCCCGCCCGAATCCGTGTCAGCAAAGCGTTCTTCCATGGCCAGCCTGAAATCTTCCCACAGAGCGGTGAAGTTTTTGCCAAACACCCGCTTTGCCTGAGAATTCAGTGTGAAAAAGGGAATCAGTTCCCCGCTCTGGCGATAAAGAAACTCAGACACAGCATCTTCACCGTACACGGAAATCAGGTACTCAATAAAAAAGGCTCCGTACAGATAGGCCTTGTTAATGGGCCAGTTCCGCAGGGGAATCACCACTTCCTGCAGATCCTTCCAGTTTCCGTTTCTTACCTCAAGGGCCATCTGGGCAGCATAATGGCTGCCCTGCAGCCTGCCATAGCCGGCGACCGCATCGGACTCAAAGTAAACGGCCATACCCTCCAGCAGAAAAACCGGGGTCAGAACATGGGGAAAAAGCAGGGGGAAACGACCAAAAATCTTCCTGCCCGTATTTACGGTTCCCCGTCCCATTTCCATATGAAGGATATGCACATACTCATGGCGGATCAGAAGATGCAGCCATTCGTCATAACTCTCAAGACTTCCGGGATCGGAGGGTGCCGAAACAAAAAGCCGGATCCGGCCATAGGGCAGAACCGTGGCCCATCCATTGGAAAAATCCGTATCATCGGACAATACAATATGCGTCCGGTTTGCAGGCCCGGACCCGAAAAAGGGAAGAAGCTCCCTGTGTACACCTTCTGCAATGGCAAGACAGCGCCGGGCCATATCCTGAAACCCATCTTCAAAGTGAATTTCAAAATGCTCACTCTGAAGGGTTTTCCAGCTCCCGCCCCAGGCAACGGAAAGGGCCTGAGCCGCCGGGGCTGCCAGACTGAATACCAGCATGATCAGACAGAAACGGATACAGCCTTTAAGGCTGTTGTGGCCCATGAAAACCTCCATTATCCGGACAGGCCGGAAAACACCCCCTAGCCCATGGAATAACTGCATGAATGAATGTTAATGGGAGAGCATAACCCGGAAGGAAAAAAGCCGCAAGCGGGCTCTTTTAAAAAAACGTAATTATTCAGAACAATTTATTTCGAACTGCCAATACTGTAATTGCAGCAGCTTCGTACTGTTGCAAGGCTCCGAGGCTATTTGAAAGTGACATTGCAATCGTTTCGGATTAGAGCTTTGTCCGGCACTCAAGCCAAAAAGTCAAAGCCAATAATGTAAACGATGCAGCCTTTTCAGGCTTGAGTGCCGGAGTGCTAATAAAAAGCGGCAAACTGTCTGAGCCGCCACAAAGGCAGCGTACTTAAGCCTGCTATGGTAATCAAAAAGCTTATCCTGCCTGTGGCGGGGAGGTTTTGCCGCCTCCGCACAGGGCAAGAAGCTCCCGAATCCGGCACTCAAGATCCTTGAAGCACTTTTGCTCCCGTAAAGGGCTTGAGCTTTTCAGCTTGAGTGCCGGATTGCGTCACGGGCAAATAGCCTGGAGCCTATGCATCTGTCTTGCAGGTATGATATGAAAAACGGTGCTGAACAGTTACAAAAAAACAAAGTTAAAAAGCATACCGGCTCCCCTGCCGGGTATTTCTTTTTTCCAGACGCGCCAGAATGGCATTGCGGGTTTTTTCCTTTTCCATGGCCCAGAGCGGTGCCACAAGCTCATCCCCATGGGGATCTCCGGTCAGGCGCTGGATGACCATGCTTGCCGGAAGAATCTCCAGAAAATCACAAACCGCCCTCACATAGGCCTCCTCTTCCATGCAGACATAATTTCCTGACCTGTACAGGGCCTCCAACGGGGTTCCCCTCACCACATAGAGCAGATGAATTTTCACCCCATCAATACCCATGGATGCCAGAACCCTCGCACTTTCCTGCATTATGGCATCATCTTCACCGGGCAGTCCCAGAATCACATGCACGCAGATGAAAATCCCCCGGCCACGGGTCATGGCCACAGCCTTTTCAAAGGATGCAAAATCATGGCCCCTGCCGATGAGGGTAAGGGTTTTATCATGCACGCTCTGCAGTCCGTACTCAATCCAGACCAGAATACCCTTTTTCACATAGCTTTCCAGCAGATCCAGCACCTCTTCACTGACACAGTCCGGACGCGTACCAATGGCAAGCCCCACCACCCCCTCCACGGACAGGGCCTCATCCCAGATGGCCTTCAGCCTTTCCACAGGGGCATAGGTATTGGTATAACTCTGGAAATAGGCCATGAATTTTCTGGCCTTGTAGCGCCTGCCCATATTGCGCTTTCCCTCAAGAATCTGCTCCCTGATACTTTTCCCCGCCCCCAGAGCACCTGTTCCTGACCCCCGGGGGTTGCAGTAAATGCATCCTCCGGTTCCCAGAAGACCATCCCGGTTCGGGCAGTTCATGCCCGCATCCACACTGATTTTCTGCACCCTTTCCCCGAAATGATTTCTTAAAAAGGCATTAAGATCATAAAAACGGGCATGATTCTGACGCATCTGAAACACTCCTTGACCCGGATAGCTACAGGGTCTTATACTTTAATGTTTTTTTAAGCTCTCAGCTCAGGGCCTTATACAGCAAAGGGACAGGGCAAAGACACTTTGCCCCGACCGTATGAAAATTCAGATACCACAGCACAGGGGAGATCACCAGAAAACCATGTCCCATATACCTGCATATGATATCCTTGTCATCGGTGCCGGTCATGCAGGCTGCGAAGCCGCACTGGCCGCCGCCCGCATGGGATGCCGCACCTGTCTCTTTGCCATTGATCTGGACAAACTGGCATCCATGCCCTGCAGCCCCTCCATCGGCGGCACAGCCAAGGGGCATCTGGTAAGGGAAGTGGACGCCCTTGGCGGAGAAATGGCAAAAATCAGCGATCTCACCGCCATCCAGTATAAAACCCTGAATACCAAAAAAGGACCGGCAGTATGGTCCACCCGCACCCAGAACGATAAAAACCGCTACCACAGGGCCATGAAACAGGTGGTGGAAAAATGTCCCGGACTGGATCTCCGTCAGGCCCTGATTGAAGACCTTCTGGTGGAAGACGGCCGCATTGCCGGTGTGATGGACCAGACGGGATTTGAATACAGGGCCAGCTGCGTCATCCTTGCCACGGGTACCTTTCTTTCCGGCAGGGTACACATCGGCCTTCGCTCCATGGAAGCAGGAAGGGCCGGTGAATTTGCCGCCTACGGCCTGTCTGCCAGCCTGAAAAAACTGGGCCTGTCTCTGGGACGCATGAAAACTGGCACCCCCCCCAGACTCAAAAAAAACTCCATTGATTTTTCCAAATTTACCCTCCACACCGCAGACAGTGACCCCAGACCCTTTTCCTTTTCATCCCTGAGTCCTTCTGCTCTGCCCCAGCTTCCCAGCTGGATCGGACACACCAGCGAAAAAAACAGGGAAATCGTGCTGGCCAATCTGGACAGATCCCCCCTCTATTCCGGCCGCATTCAGGGAGTATCCGCCCGCTACTGTCCTTCCTTTGAAGACAAGGCCGTAAAATTTCCCGACAGAAAAACCCATCAGGTGATCCTTGAACCCGAAGGCATTGACACGGATGAAATCTATGCCAGCGGGCTGGGCAACAGCCTGCCCATGGATGTGCAAATCTCCTTTGTCCGCAGTGTTCCCGGACTGGAAGAAGCGGATATCATCAGACCCGGTTATGCCATAGAGTATGACTATGTGGACCCCGTGCAGCTTCAGCCCACCCTGGAGACGAAAAGCGTAAAAGGGCTTTTTCTGGCAGGCCAGATCAACGGCACCTCCGGGTACGAGGAAGCCGCCGCCCAGGGCATCTGGGCCGGCATCAATGCCGCATGCAGAATTCAGGGCCGCCCGCCCTTTCTGCCGGACAGATCCGAGGCCTACATGGCCGTTATGGTGGATGATCTGGTTACCCGGGGGACCATAGAACCCTACCGCATGTTCACCTCAAGGGCAGAGTACCGCCTCCTGCTCCGGGAGGACAATGCGGATCTGCGCCTTGCGGAAAAGGGCCATGAACTGGGGCTGGTGGATAAGGTCGGTGTGGAGCGGGTGAAGGAATACCGCCGCCGGACAGAACTTGAAATTCAGCGTATCCGCAGCATCCATGTTGGCCCTGCTGCTGCCAACCCCTTTCTTGGGGAAAAAGGATCTTCGGAGCTGAAAAACGGTGTCCCGCTGGATCAGCTGCTTAAAAGGGCGGAGCTGGACTATACCTGCATCGAAGCCCTGGCACCGCCCGAAGAACCCCTGCACGAACGGGTCAGGCAACAGGTGGAAATCGGCATCAAATATGAGGGCTATATCCAAAGACAGATGCAGGAGGCTGAGCGCTTCCGGGACCTTGAAAAAATCCGCATCCCTGAGGATTTCTCCTATGAAGGTCTGCCCGGCCTTTCTGCTGAACTCAGTGCCAAACTGCAGCAAATCCGTCCGAGGACACTGGGGCAGGCTTCCCGCATGGAAGGCATTACACCGGCAGCCCTTGCGCTGATCCGGGTGGCATTGAAAAAAATACCGGCTTCAGCCTGAGGATATGCCATGTTCTCTGCCCGAAATATCAGAATTCATCACATCGGCCCCCTCTCCCTTTCACTCAGGGCCGGGGAGTGTGCCGGAATATCCGGCCCTTCGGGAGCTGGCAAAAGCATCCTTATGCGGGCCTTTGCGGATATGGAACCCTTTTCTGGCGATCTCTTCCTGAAGGACACCCCCCACCACAGGTTCTCAGGCCCGGAATGGCGTAAGAAAGTCGCCCTGATGCCTGCAGAAAGCCAGTGGTGGTTCCATACGGCAGGCGAGCATTTTCCCTCAGGGTTTCCCGAAGAAAATGCCGCTGCCCTTGGTTTTTCACCGGATGTCGGAAACTGGGAAATTCATCGTCTTTCCAGTGGTGAAAGACAACGGCTTGCCCTGCTGCGTATCCTGATTCACCGGCCTGAAGTGCTGCTGCTGGATGAACCCACAGCCAATCTGGACAGGCGTAACACAGAAGCCGCCGAAAATTTCATTCTGGCATACATGGAGAAAACCCGGGCTGCCGTGGTATGGATCAGCCACGATCCTGAGCAGTTGCGCCGGGTCTGCCATACCCTCTGCAAACTGGAAGACGGCAGGCTTACCGGAACAGGCAAGGTTCTGTATTGAAGGAGTTTGCATGGTAACACTCTCTCCATTTGATCTGGCACTGGCAGGGATCCTGATTTTCATCAATGCAGGTCTCTCCCTGCTTTTGCGCCTGAACATCGGCCGTCAGCTGATGGTAGCTGCCCTGCGCACGGTGCTCCAGCTTTCCCTGCTGGGTTTTGTACTGAAATTTATCTTTGATCTTGTAAATCCCGGCCTTATTGCCCTCATGGCCCTTTTTATGCTCGCCACTGCGGGCTGGGAAGTGATGCGTCGGCAATCCTACCGTTTTTCGGGTATATGGGGCTTCGGCATCGGCACCTCTGCCATGTGCCTCTCCTCTTTTCTCATTACCCTCTTTGCCCTCATCGCCATTATTGGCAAAGATCCGTGGTATGCTCCCCAGTACGCCATTCCCCTGCTGGGAATGATTCTGGGCAACACCATGACGGGAATTGCCATCGGGCTGGACAGACTCACCCAGACCGTCTGGGAAAAAAAAGCCGTCATTGAAACCCGTCTGATGCTCGGCCAGAAATTTTCCGAAGCGGTTTCAGATATCCGCAGGGACAGCATACGCAGCGGACTGATCCCCATTATCAATGCCATGAGTGTTGCCGGTATTGTCAGCCTTCCCGGCATGATGACCGGCCAGATCCTTGCCGGTGCTCCGCCCATGGAAGCCGTAAAATATCAAATTCTTATCATGTTTCTCATTGCAGGCGGGGCGGGTTTCGGCACGATCTTCGCCGTTGGTGCCGGTGCAAAGCGGCTTTCCGATGGCAGGGACCGCCTGCGGCTGGATCGCCTTGGAAAAAAAACATAAAGTCCCGACAAGGGCAGCAGAAGGCTGCAAATCTTGACACTTTCAAAAAAAACTCTATCTTTTTTCCGATAAAAAAAGACTATTATACCAAAAAGATAACCATCTGAGAGGAACCATGGGCAATTCGGATTATTATAAAATTCTCGGTGTGGACCGAAAAGCGAGTACGGAAGAAATAAAAAAGGCCTATCGTAAGCTGGCCGTAAAGCACCACCCGGATAAAAATCCCGATGATCCCGGTGCGGAAGCCACCTTCAAAAAAATCAGTGAAGCCTATGCTGTTTTAAGTGACCCTGAAAAAAGACAGCAGTATGATATGTATGGCTCCGCAGGCTTTCAGCAACGCTACAGTCAGGAAGATATTTTCCGAAATTTCGATTTTTCGGATATTTTCCGTGAATTCGGTTTTGGCGGCTCAGGCTTTACTTCCTTTTTTGGCGGTACCCGCAACGGAGGTGCCCGTTTTCACCATGCACCGGTAAAAGGACAGGACAGGGTATATCAGCTTCCCCTCACCTTAAGGGAAATGGCCGAGGGTGCCCGGAAAACCATCAGCTTCTCCATACAGGGGCAAAACGAACAACTGCAGGTCCGTATTCCCAAGGGCATGCTGCCGGGTAAAAAAATCCGTCTTGCGGGCAAAGGCAACCCCAGCCCCGGAGGCGGCCCTCCCGGTGATCTTTATATTCAGGCATCTTTGATTCCGGACCCCGTTTTCCGCCATGAAGGTCAGGATCTTTTCATTGACCACCCCATCGGGCTGACGGACGTTCTGCTGGGAACCCGGATTCGTGTCCCTACCCTGGAGGGCAAGGAGCTGGAAATCAGCGTATCCCCCGGCACCCAGCATAAAACCCGGATGCGCATTCCAAACCGGGGACTTCCGAAGATGCAGAACCCGGATCAAAGGGGAGATCTTTACATCAATATCCTCGTCAGCATGCCCAGAGACTTAAGCAGCGAACAAAAAGAACTGATCAGAAAACTCAAAAATACGGGCCTTTAAAAACTTATCTTTTTTCAAAAATCCACCGGAATCCGGCAGATCGGTTGACTTTCTGCCAGATTCCGGATATTTTTTTCTTTGTAGATTAAAAAAATGTATAAAAAAATATACAAAGACCTGTAAGGATTCTATTTTTCATGACCGAACTCACGCCCGTACTTTCCGAAGAGCAGATTCATACCCGAATCAAAGCGGTGGCTCAAAAAATTTCCGAAGACCACGAAGGAAAAAACCTGATCATGATCGGCGTACTAAAGGGAGCCTTTATATTCCTTGCAGATCTTGTCCGCCAGATTTCCATTCCCTGCACCATTGATTTCATCGGTGCTTCCAGCTACGGAAAAGAAAAAATGTCTTCCGGCCATGTTCTGATCACCAAGGATGTGGACCTTAACCTTGACGGGGCCCATGTGGTTCTTGTGGAAGATATTGTTGACACAGGACTCACCCTCAGCCATCTGATCAAACATCTGGAAAACCGGGGGGCGGTATCCGTAAAAATCTGCACCCTTCTGGATAAGCACGAACGCAGGGAAAACAATGTTCCCCTGGACTATGTCTGCCACACCATTCAGGAAGGCTTCATTGTGGGATATGGCATTGACTACGCTGAGAAATATCGCCACCTGCCAGCCATCTACCATATTCAATCCTAAGGAGAGGAAAGCCGCATGATCATCACGTGCGAGGCCTGCGCCGCCCGATTCCAACTTGACGATCATTATATTCAACCCACGGGCACCAAGGTACGATGCGCCAGATGTCGGCACGTATTCACCGCCTTTCGGGATCCGGAACCTCCTGTCAGCGAGCCGGAAGATGATCTGCTGAATATTGATGATATTCAAAAACCCCTCCATGCTGCCCCGACTCCAGCCATAAAAGATCCGGACATACCAGAAAGCCCTGAACAATCCTTCGGTTCTCTTCCCGATCTTGCGCCCCTGCCACTGGACGATCTGCCGGAAGAAACGGTCCTTCCTTCTGTGGACATTCCTGTTCTCCCTGAAAATAAAATTGGTTTCCCCGATACGGAAGCCATATCCCCAATTGTTGAAGACAGCCTCAAAAATCAGAATTCCGCTTGGGAGACAGAACCCGATACCAAGGGAGAGGAAGACATATCCTTTAATTTGGATCTGGACATGGAACAGTTGCCTGAAGATAAAATCGGTGAACAGGAAAAGGAAGACATATCCTTTGATCTTGACCTGGGGGATGAAACACCTGAAGCACAGGAAGATACT
>NZ_VLLC01000011.1:0-29257 GCF_007830435.1 Desulfobotulus alkaliphilus
ACTTACCTTGGAGCTGTCAGTTACTCTTAATGTACCGCTGAGTGAGGCCTCCCGGGTTCCGTTCATGAGACATCCACACATGCACCGGGTCAGCGACTCCGGGGAACCTGCCTGCCACTTGCGTTGACGCAGCATTCAGTTTTGCCTTCCCGTTCACCCAACACGGTCAGCATTCCCAACCCTGATTTCGGAGCTCAATACCGAGCCTGTGTGTTCCCCTGTCAACGCTTAACCACTACCCTCACGAGCAGCAGCCCATGACTCGGGGCTCCGGCGGTTCGCTACACCTTACCGGATAGAGGACTTGCACCTCCAATCTCATGCCAGCTTATCCCGGCGCACTGGGTGTCCTGTGGTTGCATAAAATATCTAGTCACTCCTTATTGAATGCTTAGCAATTTAAGGTACTGGGCTCAGACCGATCCAATCAACAAAAAATCCACAATATGAGGTGGTTTGCTGGCGATTAAAATCACACTATATTGTATGCCGGA
The DNA here is from genome assembly GCF_007830435.1 of Desulfobotulus alkaliphilus. GTDB lineage: Bacteria > Desulfobacterota > Desulfobacteria > Desulfobacterales > ASO4-4 > Desulfobotulus > Desulfobotulus alkaliphilus. Next base: position 495 of record NZ_VLLC01000011.1, read on the forward strand.
ATGGTGTGAGCCCAGTGCCCAATTTAACGCCGCTACTCCGCTGCGCGGCTTTTTGCGTCGGCTGTAGTTTCATTCAATACCTTCAATTTCGGGTTCTTCGATATCTTCATATACTTCTAATGGTGTTTCAGAAAGACTCTCTTGGGGAATAATAAATTTATTTAGTGCTTTAGAAATACGCTTTAATCTTGCGCGGTAAAACTTATCGTAATCATTATCCCAAACCCCATCCTTTGCAATATCAATTAAATGAGATTTCATTGTGTTTTCCAATTCATCGTTATGCTTCTGGAATGTTTTCATGTAAACCCCAGGGGATTTGGTTTTTATCGTTCGTTTGTTTAAAAAATCGTCAACGATCGTTATGTTGACGATGTGGTTTACATAGAAGTAATCCCAATCCTTAAATTCTTTCTTGAGCCAGGATTTTGGAAAATAGTGATGATAGTTTTTGCTTGATGCTATTTTTAGCCAGCTATTATCCATAATCACGTCAAGGTTATTGTCGAATGATTTAGGTTTTTGTTTCGCATACAGACAAAGAATCGCTTTGACAAAAGCCTTGCCTGTGCTAAACCAACCGTTATTTTCAATATATTCTTCATCAATAGTAACTGCCCAGCCATATTTTGGCAATTCACCGTTAATAATCGCCTCGATCTTTTCAATGTCTTGCGCTATTTTGCTTTCTACCCCTGATGAATACCTGAACCCTAATGATGCCCGCCAGAAAAAATCTTCCAATCTTTTCTTCATACTTCCTATCGGATTTTTTTTGTGGAGATAGAAAAAATAACTGAATGGAACAATAAGCGCATTATAGGGCAGAATACGACTTACAACAATGCCATAACCCCTGAAAAAATCGACACTTTTTTTTATACAATCAGTCGCTTCATTCCAAATATCTATAAATCTTTGTTTTTCGAGTTTTAATATCTGTTTTCTAGTGCAATCTTTTTCAAGTAGTATTGCAACTACTTGTAGCACTGTTGATGATGGAATTGTATCATATTGGCTAATACTCAACTCTTCTTTAAGTTGATCATATTTTTCTGAAAGATCAAACTCTTCTTTTGCGTCATAAGTCTTGGCAACCATTATCTCGAATAGGGTTAATGCTTTACCGCCGACATTCAATCGTGTAAAAACTTCAGTAGCCACATCTATGGGTGCATTTTTTAAATTAATCACAGAAAAAGTATAAGATTGAATAATCTTTTTATATTGTTCCAATATGGAATGGTATTTTTCAGGAAATGAAGCGAGCATTGTCAGGCTACCTTCCATCAATTCTGTTACCTTGATAAAAGTGTTTGGTTCCATATCAGTTATGTCAGTAACGATGATTTCGCCATCTTCATTTGCTGTTAAATCAACAAATATTTTCGAATAATCAAATATTTTTCCGTCATCATCAGTAATTTGCACCCCCTTCAACGAGGCAAATAAGGATGTTAACCGTTGTTGCCCGTCAAGAACATAATTAATATATTCTCCTTCTTTTGGCTCAGGAAGCATAATATTTCCAAGATTACGAATAGATCTTAAACGTTCATTAGTTCTCCAATAAATAAATGTTCCAATAGGATATCCTTTAATTATACTATCCAGTAGTTTTGCAGAGGCTTTAATTCCCCAAACAAATTTGCGTTGAAATTGAGGAATTTTGACTTGTCCCGTTTCTATTTCGCTTACTAAATCAGAATATTTAACTGGTATATTTTCTAACGATGTCATTAAAAACCTCTTTTTTAATCAGTTGTATTGTGCGTGAATAGTTTACTTGTGCATAACGTTCTGCTTGAGCCGCGGCTTGCCCTGAAGCGCAGCGGAAGGGTAAGCCGTCGGACTCGAAGCAGTTGTTATGTGATTTTGTCATTGCGGCCCAGGAAAAGGGTGGTTTTTGATAAGACCCCATTTGCCATCTGCGTTTTCGGAGCCCCTAGCTCCGATTTCAACCAAGAGCCGTTTGGTTTCTTCGTCGCCTGCTCCGATTACCGCCGAAAGTGTACTGAGGTTTCTCCATTTTTCTGGAAAGCGGTTGTCGTCAAGCATCTCAGCGAGAATTGCTTCTCTCTTCTTGTCGAGTCCCCTCTTTGGCTTTTCCTTCAGCCAATGCAGAACAACATTTCCGAAGAGGGTCAGCAGTGCACCAACTATTCCGCCCAAAAGACCAATCAGCGCGATCCAGAATCGGGTATCTGCTACGACTTGCTTTGCGATTGTTTCTGCTAGAGCTGCTTCGTCCATTACTTCCTCACATAACATATTATTGTGTGGTTCCGTACAACCACCATTTTTTTAAAAAGCCCCCCAGACAAAAAAAGCCACAAAAAAATACTTTCCTAACCGTATAATCCCGTATGTATCATGCTGGACAGAAAACCACCCATTTCAGATTTCCAGCCCCTGTAAAAATCCCCATCAAAAAGCAGTTCCCACAGCACCTGAAAAACGATCCAATTTCCATAGCCCACCCCACCCATTAAGGCAAGTTTTTTCCTCTCTATTCTTTAACCCCCACCAGCCACAATACATTATCCCTCACCACCCACACACCCCGCACAAGCCAATCCTCACAAAAAAAGCCTTGATTTTTCCTTTTGAAAAGTGTTAGTCTAGTCAAACTTTTTTCATCCTTTTTTCCGGGGTGAAAGAGCTGGGGCGGATAAGAAAGCGGATACCATTAACAATATGGAGCAAAAGAGGAAAAACATGAAAAAATACTTGATTGCAGCCATGGTTCTCATGCTGGCGGCCATGCTTGGCATGGGATGCACATCAAAAAGGGCGGTGGACCCAGCCCTGCAGATCCACCCCGATGGCCGGTACAGGGGCGTGTATGGCGATGGCGGGGAGCAGCAGATCAGCATTGAGTTTCATCTGAAAGACGGACTTCTGACCAAGCTTTCCTTCAGGCATTTGCAGTATAAGGGTAAGGATTACAGGCGTGCAAAAGAGGGCGATGGGGACTGGCCCGTTCTGCATCAGCATGGAATGGTGCTGGCCTATCTGGAAGGAAAGCCGCTGAGTGCCGTTTTGGATCTCTACAATCCGGGAAATGTGGTGGCGGATGTGGATGGATTTTCCGGTGCTACGATCCGGGGCAGTAAAATTATTTCTGCCATACGGGATGGTCTGAACCGGGGTATTTACTGAACAGGCACGAGGAAACCAGGGCTTTTGCTGTTGGCAATCTGGCCTCTGCCATGCAATCACCGGCCTGAGTTGCGGGAGGTTCCACCTTTGGGGTGGAGACTCCCGTTTTGGTCTGGCCCGGAAAAAAGTGGTGAAGGGCAGGGAACCCCATGGTCTGATCAGAATGGTACCGGAAGAAAGCCGTATTCGTGGGTGGGTGTTCCGGTATTATTATTTTAGGTTTGACAAAAAAAGTACATTCTGAAAAACACCTTTCTGGAAAGGAAGGTAACTATGGCAGAAAAGCCGTTTCAAAAAAATCAAAGCCTTCTGCCGGATCATCCGGAAGAAAAATTTTCGGTTCTGATGCGCAGTTTGCCCGGCATGGCCTATCATCGCCGAAGGGATGAATTCTGGACCCTCACCTATGCCAGTGAAGGTGCCCGCCGTCTTTTCGGGGATCTGGCCTGGGAAAAAATCCGCTCCGGGGTCACCTGCCTTGGGAATATGGTGCATGAGGAAAGCTATCCCCATGTTCTGGAATCTCTGGAAAGGGCGCTGGCCCGGAAGGAGCCTTACCAGCTGGTGTACCGGGTCAACTCCCTTCTGCATTCAGACAGATGGGTGTGGGATCAGGGGGAGGGCGTTTACGATGAAAAGGGCCATCTGCTTGGTGCCGAAGGTTTTGTAACGGATTTTACGGCATTCAAAACCATGGAAAGGGAACTCAGGGAAGAGATTGGCCGCCTGCGTTGCCGGGAAGACAGCCCTGCGCCAGCTCCCGTCATTCCCGGTATCATTGGGCAGACACCGGAGATGATGGCCGTGTTCCGGCTTGTGAAGCAGGCGGCGGCAAGCGATGCCGCCGTTATTCTCTACGGAGCTTCGGGTACGGGCAAGGAGCTTCTGGCCCGGGCCATCCATGATCAGAGTCCGCGCAGGAACGGGGCCTTTGTTCCGGTGAACTGCGGAGCCATTCCGGAAAACCTCATGGAAAGCGAGTTTTTCGGTTACAGAAAAGGGGCCTTTTCCGGAGCAGACCGGGATCAGCCGGGCATTCTGGATAAGGCCCACGGCGGCACGCTTTTTCTGGATGAAATCGGAGAAATTCCCCTTTCCATGCAGACCCGCCTTCTCCGGGCCATAGAAGGAGGGGGCTTTAGTCCCGTGGGCAGCCGGGAAATCCGTCACCCGGATTTTCGTATCCTTGCGGCGACCAACCGGAATCTGGAAGAATGGGTACGGCAGGGAAAAATGCGGGAAGATTTTTTTTATCGCATCCATGTGGTGCCCCTTCATGTTCCCTCCTTAAAGGAGAGAAAGGCGGATATCCCCCTGCTGGTCAGCCATTTTCTGGAGAGTCTGCCCGGTACACCGCCTCTGGGAACGGCGGAACTCCATCGTCTCATGGCCCATGACTGGCCCGGCAATGTGCGGGAGCTTTGCAATGTGATCCGGCGTTATAGCCTGTTGCACTCCCTTGATCTTCCGGAGCGGGGGAAGGCCTTTGGGGTCAGGGCTGCTACGGTTCTGCCTGCCTGCGGAACCCTGCAGGAGCAGATGGCCCTGATGGAGGCGGCGGTGATTCGGAAAACCCTTGAGGAAACGGGTTTCCACCGAAGTGAGGCTGCGCGGATTCTTGGCATAGACCGGAGGAGTCTTTATACCAAGATGCAGCGGCATGGCATTGGGAAGAAAGAATCCCATTGCGGGAATTTTTCTTCCCAAAACAAATAAATGTCTGGATTGAAAACGTTTTTCCATGTGGATCAATGGGGAGTGGGCAGTATTCTTCCCATTCACCGGATTCCATTTTCCATGAAGAAAATGGTGTGGCCTTATTTTTTAGGCAGTTAAAATATATTTAGCCTGTGGCATGTACCCTGCACTACAGCCCTTCGGAAATGTGACTTTAACGGATGAACGAAGGAGAAGGGTATGATGAGCGGAGCAAGGATGCCGGATGTGATTCTGATAGGGGATAAACTTTCGGATGTGGCCCGGCATCTGGGAATTCTGGGCCGGGGCATGGTGACCTCCCAGATTCCCCAGATTGAAAGAATATTCCCCGGTATCCCCCAGCTGGAATGCACCCGGTGCATCATGGGGGATAAGCGAAGGGTGCTGTATACCGCAGCCAAGCGCATGGGCGTGAACTGGATTGTGCTGGAAAAGGACGGACCGGATGGGCCGGGCTGGTCTGGCATGAATCCCGCCTCCATGGAGGAAGAACTCCGGCAGGAGGGCTATCGGGTGGATGTGGTGGATTTTACGCAGGGGCTTGAAAAGGCTGTGATGGACGCGGGAAGAATTTTTGAAAGGGAGAAGGAAGGGGCAAGGCTGATTAAGGGATACGGGGAGAAAATGGCCGGACTTGCGGAAACCATGCCCCGGAACCTTGGGCTGAAGGTGGCGGTTTTCCTTGGCATGGTCCATCCGGAAACGGGCCAGCACTATCTGGTTGCCGAAGGCCCGGACACCTTCTGCTGTCAGCATCTTCTCCGGCCCATGGGCTGCGAGGAGGTGGGAGGATCCCTTGTGTCCGGTGAGGGGCCGGAAGTCTTGCAGAGCCTCCTTGCCCTGAAAGACGTGCGGCCCGATGTGCTGGTGTTCACGGGTGATGCCCAGGTGGGGCTGGGGCTTCTCCATGGAGAGCTGGCCGAAGACAGGGCGCTTCTGGAGGTTCCTGCCCTGCGGGATCTTGCCCTCTTTGCCCTTCCCCATGTGAGCGGCGGCGAACCCATGGATTATCCTGCCCGGATGCAGCAGTGGATCATGGCCTTTTCACCCTTTAAAAATCGGTAAGGAGTACGGGATGTTTTGTAAAAAATGGGCGGTATGGATGATAACACTGGCCTTTCTGCCTCCCTTTGCCATGGCGGATGGGCCCAAGGATCTGGAAATGGATGGGGTGGTGGTCACGGCCACCCGCACGGAAAGTGATCTTCTGCGGCTTCCTGCTTCGGCGGATCGTCTGGAGGGGGATGCCCTCAAGGACAGGGGAGCAGGGGATATCACAGATATTCTTTCCACCCTGCCCGGTGTGGACATTTCAGGGGGAACGGGACACAGCCGTCAGCCTGCCCTGCGGGGTCTTCCCGAAAGCCAGACCATCATTAAAATAGACGGGGCAAGGGAAAATTATGTGCAGAAGGCAGGGGATGCCCAGACCACCATTCTGCTGGACCCGGATCTTCTCAAGGCCGTGGAAGTGGTGAGGGGACCGGCCTCCACCCTGCACGGCGGAGGCGGTATCGGCGGTGTTATTGCCTTTACCACCAAAGATGCGGCAGATCTGCTGCGGCCGGGCCAGTCCTTTGGCGCTTCTCTGCGTGCGGGGGCCTCCACGGCGGACAGCAGCCGGGACGGGAGCCTCATGGCCTATGGCAGAAGCGGGGATGCGGATCTTCTGGCTTTTTCCTCATACAGGGATTACGGCTCCTATACATCCAGTGATCCGGACAGGGCCAAGACCCGTCTTTCCGGAGACAGGCAGCAGCATCTGATGAAGGCTTCCTGGATTCCCGATGAAGGCAGGCGGGTGAGTTTCAGTGCATCCCGCTATGAGCAGGCCTACAAATATCCGGATGAGGGGAGCTGGTACGAGAGCGAGCAGAATCGCTTTCTTGCCGCGCTGGAGCTGGATCCCGGCAGCCAGTGGGTGGATACCCGCATGACCCTCATGCATTCTGAACGGAAAGAAGATCAGTTTAATAATGTCAGAAATGGCCTGAAATTTACCTCTTCCGGTGTGGATGTGCAGAATGCCATGCGTTTTGCGGCAGGCCCCACACGTCATCGGGTGGTGGTGGGCGGGGATTTCTATAAGGATGAATATGCACCCCAGACGGACAGCTGGGCCGATCCTCCCGGAGAAGGCAGGGACGGCGGACTTTTCATTCAGGATGAGATGGCGTTGGCGGATGGAAAGATTCTTATCATTTCCGGGCTTCGCTATACCTGGTTTGACCGCAGTGGCAAACGTTCCGATGCCGGTGACGGCAGTGACTCCCGCCTGAACCCACGGGTTTCCCTAAGCTGGAATCCTCTGGAGAGCCTTGGGTTTTATGCCAGCTATGCCGAAGCCTTCCGCCCGCCCCTGGTGAGTGAGATGTACACGGAGCTGGATTTTATGAATCCTCCCGTACACATTCGGGTGCTGGCCAACCCGGACCTCAAGCCGGAAACGGCCAAAACACGGGAGTTTGGCATGCATGTGAGCCGCAACGGGCTTTTCAGCCACAGGGATGCCCTTCGGTTCAAGGCCGTTTGGTTCATTGAGGATATTGAGGATCTGATCAGCATCAAAACCCTGAAAGATCTGGACCCTCCCCATTCCTTTGAGCGCATTGTGCAGACCGTGAACATTGAATCCGCCAAACGTCAGGGCTATGAGCTGGCAGCCACCTACGGTATCGGTGATTTTGGCATGCTCTTCACCTATGCGAAGGTTGATAACCGGGAGTCTTCGGACAAAGACAGCTGGGCCGGGGCAACCCCCGGAGTGTTCCAGAGCCGAATCCATTACCATTTTGTGGAAACGGGTCTGCGCCTTGGCTGGCATGGCCGTTTTGTGGAGTCCTTCAAGGCCGAAGGCAAAACCTGGGAGTCCCACAATATTCATGGACTCTTTGCCCGCTGGGAAGGCCGGAGCGGTTCTCTCGATGGCCTTTCCGCAGGGATCTTTGTGGACAACCTGCTGGACGAAAGCTACAGGGCCTATCATTTCAAGGATTCCGGTGCGGGCATTGGCCGGAACCTGAGGGTTTCATTCGGGTATCGTTTCTGATCTTTGCGATTACCGGGTCATCCCCTTCTCCTGTTGGGAGAGGGGGATGGCTCTGGATTGATGCAGGGCAGGCTTTGCGTCTGCCTGCTTGTGTGGCGGCACCTCCTGCGGGTGCCTGCATTCTGCTGTTTTGTTTTGTAAGAATCGGGTGCCCGGGTATGTGTGTGCTGCGTATGTTGTTTTATTTCTGCCTGTTTTTGATCATGCTTCCCCATGGAACGGCTCTGGCCCTCCACGCCTTTAGTGCGGATGGCGAGCCTCTCTATGCCTCTGACTTCACCCATTTTTCCTACGTGAATCCCCATGCGCCCAAGGGCGGAGAGCTGCGCTGCCACACCATCGGCACCTTTGACAGCTTTAATCCCCTGCTGCTCAAGGGCCGCCCTGCGGAAGGCATTCATCTGATCTACGACACCCTTCTTGTGGAAAGCGAGGATGAGCGGGATGTGGCCTATGGCCTGCTGGCTTCGGAAATTCATGTGCCTCCGGATCTTTCCCATGTGATTTTTCAGCTGCACCCCGAAGCCCGCTTTGCCGATGGCAGCCCCGTCCGCGGGGAGGATGTGGTGTTTTCATGGGAAATGCTGCAGGCCCACTTCGGTTCCGCCCTGCGCCGTTACAGCGAGGCCGTGGCATCCGTAACCGTCCTTTCCGGCAACCGGGTGCGTTTTGATTTCCGGGAAGAGCAGAACCCCTCCCTTGTTCTCATGGTGGGTCGCCTGCAGATTCTTCCGGCCCATTACTGGGAGGATAAGGACTTTGGCCGTGCGGATCTCACCCCGCCCATGGGTTCCGGTCCCTATGCCGTGGCGGAGGTGGAAGCGGGCAGGCGTGTGGTTTATGTCCGCAGGCCGGATTACTGGGCCGCAGACCACCCCATAAACCGGGGACGCTGGAATTTTGACCGCATCCGTTATGAGTATTTTCGGGATGATACGGTGGCCATGGAGGCCTTCCGCGCAGGGCTTTATGATTTTCGCTTTGAGTCTTCCGTGAAAAACTGGGCCACCCGCTATGAAGGCCCCCGCTTTGAAGATGGCCGTATCCTGAAACAGACGCTGGAGAACCGGGAGCCATCGGGCATGTATGGCCTTGTGATGAATACCAGAAGGCCTGTGTTTGCGGACAGGGGGGTAAGAAAGGCCATGCTGTTTGCCTTTGATTTTGAATGGGCCAACCGCCGTTTTTATTATGGTGAATATGAGAGAACGGAAAGCTATTTTGAAAATTCAGACATGAAAGCTCCGCCCCTTGCCGATGAAGGGGAAGCTGCCATTCTGCGATCCTTCGGGGATGCCCTGCCCGAAGGCATACTGGAAAATCCCCTGAGCCTGCCCCTGACGGACGGAAGCGGCCATAACCGGGAAGGTCTCATGGCGGCGGACAGGCTGCTCAGGGAAGCAGGCTGGGTGGTGGAAGGGGGCAGAAGGGTGCATGGAAAAACAAAGCAGGTTTTTCGGTTTCAGTTTCTCACGGATTCCCGCAGGGAGGAGCGCATGCTTCTGCCCTTTGCCCGCAACCTCGGACGCCTTGGCATAGAGATGCGGATTCACATGGTGGATGGCCCCCAGTACACCCGGCGTTTGCGGGACTGCGATTTTGACATGATCGTGGCAGGATTCGGGGCTGCTTACAGGCCGGGCCGGGAGCTTGCCGTGGCCTTTCATTCCGCAAGCCGTGACCGGAAGGATCAGCGGAATTTCATGGGCATTGCCGATCCTGTGGCAGACCGCCTCATAGAAAAGATCCTTTCCGCCGCAAGCCGCCGGGAGATGATCCCCTATGTCCGCGCTCTGGACCGCATACTGCGCCACGGTCATTATGTCATTCCCTTTGGTGCGGGAAAGCGCCGATATCTGGCAAGGGCTGTCCACATTCAGTCTCCGGACAGGCCTCCGCCCTGGGGCAGGGGGGTGAGCACATGGTGGTACGGAGAAGAAGACCGGGCAGCCGCCCCATCTGCGGAGGATGCACCATGATTGCCTATATCGCAAAAAGGGTTTTTCTCCTTGTTCCCACCCTTCTGGGGATTCTGGCCTTAAATTTTTTCCTTGTGCAGCTGGCTCCCGGCGGGCCGGTGGAACAGGTGATCAGCCGCATGGAGGGCAGGGGCGACCGGGCGCTGGAGCGCATCACCGGCGCAGAAGGGGATGCCATTTCCATGGTGGAAACCTCTTTGGACAGCACTTCCGCCTATCGGGGCAGGGACGGGATTTCCCCGGAGCTGGTGGCGGAAATTGAGAAACGTTTTGGTTTTGACAGGCCGCTGCATGAGCGGTTTTTTTCCATGCTGAAAAGCTATCTTCTTCTGGATTTCGGGGAGAGTTTTTTTAAAGACCGGAGCATTCTCGGCATGATCGGGGAGAAAATGCCCGTATCCCTGTCTCTGGGGCTATGGAGCACCCTTGTGATCTATCTGGTTTCCATCCCTCTGGGAATCCGCAAGGCCGTGCGCCACGGCTCGCCCTTTGATGTGTGGACCAGCTTTGTCATCGTGATCTGCAACAGCATTCCCGTCTTTCTCTTTGCCGTGATCCTCATCGTTATCTTTGCAGGGGGCAGTTATCTGGAGTGGTTTCCCCTCAGGGGGCTTGTTTCCGATCATTTCCATGAACTGTCTTTTACGGGAAAAGTGCTTGATTATTTTCATCATCTGGCCCTGCCCATCCTTGCCATGACCATCGGGGGGATTGCCGGTTTTGCCATGCTCACCAAAAACTGCTTTCTGGATGAAATCCGCCATCAGTATGTGACCACGGCCAGAGCCAAGGGAGCCAGCGAAGGACGGGTGCTTTTCGGCCATGTGTTCCGAAATGCCATGCTCATTGTCATTGCAGGGCTTCCCGGAACCTTTCTTGGCATTTTCTTTACGGGTTCCATGATGATCGAGGTGATCTTTTCTCTGGATGGTCTGGGGCTCATGGGCTTTGAGGCCACCATGAACCGGGATTATCCCGTGATGTTTGCCGGGCTTTATATCTCCACCCTCATGGGCCTGTTTGTGAAAATACTCTCGGACATCACCTATGTGCTGGTGGACCCGCGAATCCATTTTGATGCAGGGGGAGTGTGAACCATGCGTGCCGTTACCCGCCGACGGATGAAAACCTTTGCCAGCAACCGCAGGGCATGGATCTCCTTATGGATTTTCATGACGCTTTTCACGGCAAGTATTTTTTCCGAGTTCATTGCCAATGAAAGGCCCCTTGTACTGTATTTTCAGCATAGAATGTATTTTCCCGTTTTTTCTGAGATCCCGGAAACCCTGTTGGGTGGGTACTTTGAAACGGATGCGGATTTCACGGACCCAGCGGTCATTGCCATGGCAGAGGCCCATGGCTGGATGCTCTGGCCGCCGGTGCGCTTTTCATGGCATACGGTGAACCTTGCAAGGGAGGGGGTATATCCTGCTGCACCCGGTGCGGGGAACTGGCTGGGAACCGATGACCATGGCCGGGATATTCTGGCAAGGCTGCTTTATGGGTTCCGGGTCTCCGTGCTTTTTGGTCTTTGTCTGGCGGTTTTCAGTACGCTTGTGGGCATTGTGGCCGGGGCGGTGCAGGGGTATTTCGGCGGCAAGGTGGATCTTTTTGGTCAGCGCTTCATGGAAATCTGGTCCGGTCTTCCCATGATCTATCTGCTCATCATCCTTTCAAGTTTCATGCAGCCGGGCTTTTTTGTGCTGCTCTTCATCATGCTCTTGTTTTCATGGATGGGCATGGTGGATGTGGTGCGGGCCGAGGTGCTGCGCTGCCGGAACTTAGGCTATGTGAAAGCCGCCCGCTGCATGGGACTTCCGGACCGGGTGGTGCTCTTTCGCCATGTGCTGCCCAATGCCATGGTGGCCACCCTGACCTTTCTGCCCTTTGTGCTCAACGGTGCCATCACCACCCTCACATCCCTGGATTTTCTCGGATTCGGCCTGCCTCCCGGCTCCCCGTCTCTGGGAGAGCTGCTTGCACAGGGAAAGGAAAATCTGGATGCTCCCTGGATCGGCATTGCCGCCTTTGCCGTGCTGGCCTCCATGCTGAGCCTGCTGGTTTTTATCGGGGAAGGGGTGAGGGATGCCTTTGATCCACGGCATGAAGGGTAGGGGGGGGGACGTGACACCTTCATCATCGTCCTTGTCTCCGTCTTGGCACAGCAACCGGGACAAGTGGCTCATGCGCTTTCAGGCTCTGGTCGCCGGTCAGAATTTCCGTGGTAAAGCCCATGCGATGATAGAGTTCGGCCACATCCTTAATCGTGGCATCGCCAAAGGAAATCTGTTGGGCAGCTAAAAGTGGCCAGGAATCGGCCAGTTTTTTCAGGCTTGCCGGTAGCCAAAGATCAGATTGTTGGGAAAAGGCGGCCCATGGTGCTTCACTGTCAGCACTTTTCCGCATTAAATCCGCCAAAGCATCTGCAAATTCTTTGCGGCTGTGGGAAGCCTGAGCGATGTGGTTACCCGTTTCGATGAGGGTTGCCAGCGGCAGCACAAAAAGAGCCTTTTCCTTAAAACCGGCCTCAATTCTCTTTGCTACACGTTTTTTGTCCCAGCGGTTTTCAGCAGAACCACAAACATCCATCCCCGGTATCGCCAGCCAGACGCACAGGATACTGGTATCAAAAATGATAACGCGCCTCATGGCTTGGCCTCCCGCTTCAAGGCCTCTTCAAGCCATCCCCATTCAGAGAGTCTCCCCAGCGTTCCGCTTGCAATCAGTTTGGGCAAGGCATCAATATCCTCCAGCAGGGTCAGTTTGCTGAATCCCGTAGCATCTTCACGATGGACAACGGTGATAAAGGGCACCATACCCACTACGGCAGCGGCATCCAGTAAAGCTGGATTATGGGTGGTGACCAGTACATCAATGTTTCGTTCTTTTCCCAGCGTCTTGAGCATATCCACCAGAAAATGCGCCCGAGAAGGATGCAGCCCGTTATCCACTTCCTCAATGACCAGCAGACTGCCCGGTTCCCGGGTCAACAGGGCTGTGACGATGGCCAGATAACGCAAGGTACCATCGGACATACCGCGGGCATCCACTTCATGGGTTGGCTGATTTTCCCAGCCTTCCTCGCAGTAAAGCATGGCATCTGTTTTGAATTTTCCCACGGGTTCGGTCCAGATGCGTTGAATGTCGCGTTCCGGAAGATCCTTGAGATAGCGGGTCAGGGTTTCTTCAACGATCTTTTTTCTTTCCGTTTCCAGGCCGGCCAGAACCCCGGCAATATTAGAGCCGTCCGCCAGCAGCTTCTCCGACAGTGGTGTGTAATTCCGCATATGGCTTGGAATGGGGTCGAATACAAAAATTTTCTGCAGATGAGAGAGTACCCGTCTCGCACCTTCCTGAATTTCCTTTTTCACATTCAGGGTTTCGACCTGAGAAAGAATGATATTGGCACGGTTCAGATCATGTCGTTTACCCCTTCCCTGGGTTCCCGTAGAAAAATAAGTGGGGATGCCGGGTGAACTGGATTCTTCCTGCTTGGTCTGAAACAACATTTTTTCTCTGGGGTGTTCCCGGCGGGGACCGTAGGTGAGCAGGGTCAGTTCTTCAGCATAAACCTCGGCCTTTGTGCCATTGAGCAGGATGGTCAGGTCATAGCGGTAATCCTCCCTTTCATTATCGCTTCCCAGCGTAACAGAAAGCTGAAATTTCTTTTCAGGTTTACGGCAAACCCACTCCACGCCACCACGCAGAGCAGGCAGATTCACATCTCCGGCAATGGCAGGAAAAATAGCAATCCCCTGACTGACCCGATTGAGAAAAAGAAGGGCATCCAGACAATTTGATTTTCCGCTGGCATTGTTGCCAATCAGAACCGTCAGGGGGTCAACATGGAGTGTTGCTTTTTCGAAGCTTTTCCAGTTGATGAGTTCCAGTTCTTTTATCATGGCTACTCCATTCCAAGACTTATCAGGTGCCATGGCTCTGTAAAGAGTCCATTCATTCTGCACGGAATCTGCAAATTTTTTGGCTGAACTCGTCCCTTTGGGTTGTGTAGAATCCGATTCACGAAGATGCCTCCTGAAGGTTTTCAAGCGGCACCCAGCCGGATTCGGAACTACCTGATTTTTCGCACCAAACCCAGCCGTTGAGGACTCTTGTGCCAACCAGTAACTCTCCTTTTTGTACATTCAGCTCCCTTGCCGTGTAGTCTTCACGGGCACGGGCGGTCTTGTCTGTGATGATCTCGATAATCTGTGCCGGAACCCAGCCCCCTTTTTGTCCGGGTGATTCACAGAATATCCAGTTTTCCCAGCCCTCCGGACCTTCATATTTTTCACCCACGGTGAGCGGAGCGCCTTTTTTAAAGGTAATGGGTTCGGGAAATTCGCTGGTGTGGTCTTGAATGACAAGGTACTGTCTGGTTTCCATCTTCGCTTCCTTTGGGTTAGGGTTTGATACGGTGGCCCGGAGTCTGATTGCTGCCCGCCTTGAACCTGCAATAAGAATGGATACATTTTACCTTATCTTGAAATCCTTAAATAAAGAGCCGCAAAGTAAAAATCAAGCGGGTTTTCCGAAGAACGGCTTTATGGCCTGGCCTTCCGCTTTAACGCCTCTTCAAGCCATCCCCATTCAGAGAGTTTCCCCAACGTTCCGCTTGCAATCGGTTTGGGCAAGGTATCACTGTCCTCAAGCAGGGTCAGTTTGCTGAATCCCGTAGCAGACGGCCCTTGTCCGTCAGCCGGTATTTCTGTTTGCTGCTGCGTGGCTTGTCGGGGAGGGTCATTTCAATGAGACCGGCATCCAAGGCGGGGATCAGGTAAGCCCTACGGAAATGTTCATTGTCTTTCAGCCCAAGGGCTTCTTTGAGCTGTTGCCGGGTCATTTCGGAGGTTAAGATTGTGAGGAGCCGGACTTCCGGGGTGACTTCCTGTGTGACTTCCGGGGTTGATGTGCTGATCGTATCCAGAATCATTTGCAACCCGTCTCGTCAATCAGGCCGGACATCAGTATCCGATGGGCTTGCAGCAGATCCTTTTCCACATTGGGCTTCCAGGCATGGAACCGGTCGTAGGCTGCCAGGGCATTTTTCACCTCCTGCACCTCACGGGGTGGGGCAATGACCCGCTTTCCCTCCAGAATTGCCGTAATCTGCGTCTCACTCAGGGTATTGCCCTCGATGGCCAGCGAAGCGTGAATGCTGCGAATACGGTTGATGCGCCGCAGCCGCAAGACTTTCGCCTGATCGGTGAGTACGGTCAGTCTTCCGATGGCCTCGCCGATCTTGGCGACCAGAGTCACAATCAGCGGGGTGATGGTGTAGGGCGGCTGGTATTTCATGTGGCTGTTTTCCTGACCATTGAAGATACCCATTCTGCTATTTCAGTAGAATGGGTTAGCGTTTTTCAAAACAGGACAAATTGCTGGTATGGCTTTTTGCCGGAGAAAAAAAGTGAGAGGGGTTTTCAGATTCCGGCAGAGCAATATCAGGCTCTGTTTCAGCAGGTTTTCTGTGGGACGCATCCGGTTCGATGGGCAGGGGCACCCGTGAGAGATCCAGCTCGCCCTTGAACGCCTTCTGACTCAGTGCGCCATAGAGGGTTTCCAGATCGCTGAGGCTTTTCTGGTAACGGGATTTGAGGCCTTCGACCTTTTCGACAATGGCGGCGAATTGTTTTCGATCATCCTCAAGAGGCCGGATGACGGGCAAAGGCCTTAATGTTTCGATATTTATGTTTGCCCTTGCCGCTTCAGGTGCCCTGGCTCTGAGCACGGGTTTCCAGAAACGGAGCAAAAATTCAATAAAAACTGATTCTGTTTCTTTGTCTCCTGTTCTCGGTGTAATGCCGATGACGGAGTCGGGGGCATAGGTTGGAATTTGAAGAATGGCTGTTTCACCGATTGTCGCGCCGACAATTGCGATTACGATCGTACCTACATCGAATTTCTTGCTTACCTTGATTCCAAGCTCGTTAAGCGTCTGGGTGTATTCTCGAAGCCGTCCGTTTGACCGACTAATATCACCAGTTTGAATAAACGGGTAAGCCCCGCTATAGAATTTCGGGTCATTTCGTGGGCGTGGTGAGAATCGGCCACGCTCAATTGTTGTAAATTTTTCAAGAGGCTCTGTGGCCCACTTCTTCTCATTCCGCACGGGGTCGCCGAACATCTCCAGAAAGACGCTTTTGAGCAGGTCGTCGAGTTGTTGAAGGTGCTGTTTGCGCAGGGCAATCAGCCCTTCCACCTTGCTGAGAAGATGGGCAATGCGTTTTTGGTCGCGGTATTCTTCGGGGTACGGAATTAGAATATCCGAGAGATATGCTTTGGAAATATGCTTTAGTCCCGCCCCTTTAAAACCGTTTTCAAGGACTTGCATATTACCCTTGAAGAATTGGAACACATAGTCTGCTTTAATCTTGGCCTTAGGCTTGGGACGTATGGTGATGCAATCAGTTGAGGTAGCAAAACGACTGGTCGTGAAGTGCACACTGGCCTTACCTCCTGTGCCAAAAACAAGACAGCCCCGTTCATGCTGAAAATTATCCAGATATTTAGACTGCTTTTCACTGGATGTATAGAGTGGATACTTGCCTTCATCTAGCCCGTCGCCAGCCTTGACCTTTGACTTGGGGAGAAAATCAAACAAATTGCTAAGCTTATTCTGTTTCATTCAAATATTTCCTATTAAATCCAATATCTCATGCTCAATCCCGTTTTCAACCCCTTCCCAAACCTTTTCGTGTTTTTCGTGGCCAAAAACCATCTCCATTCCGTGTTTTCTGTGTCTTCCGTGGTTCATCTTCTTCATTCCCCAGCTCCGGGCAACTTCCGTTCTGCCAGCCGCTCCCGCACCTCAATCAAGGCATTGTGCAGTTTTTCTTCCAGCAGTTTTTTGGGAGGCAGTTCCGTCCAGTATTCGGCCACCATGATATTGTCTTTCTGCATGTTGAGCAGCTCCACCTGTTCGGTGCCTGCTTCCGCACAGAGGATCAGTCCGATGGGGGCTTCTTCGCCGTTCTGCCGTTCGTATTTGTTAAGCCAGTTGAGATAGAGTTCCATCTGGCCCTTGAAGGCGGCTTTGAAGCGGTCGATTTTCAATTCCACCGCCACCAGTCGCCTCAGCTTCCGGTGAAAGAAGAGCAGATCAAGGTAAAAATCCTCGCCGTCAATAATCATCCGCTTCTGGCGTTCCACAAAGGCAAAGCCTTTACCCAGTTCCAGAATGAAAAGCTCCAGCTCCTTGAGCAGGGCGGTCTCCAGCTCATTTTCCAGATACCCCTCTTTCAATCCGAGAAAATCGAGAAAGTAAGGATCTTTGAAGCTGCCGTTCAGATGCTCCGCCTCGGCCAGGGATCGTTTTGTATCGGCAATTTCGGAGCGTTCAAAGGCCTTGCGCTCAATCTGGCGTTGCAGTTCCCGTTTGCTCCATTTACCTTCGATTGCCTGTCTGGCGTAAAACCACCGGGCCTCACTGCTTTGCAGGGACATCAGAATGGTAAAATGCGTCCAGCTCAATTGTGACACCAGCGGTGACACAATCTCGAAGTCTGGAAAAACCTCAGCAAACTGCATCATCCGCCTCAGGTTTCTGACCTCAAAACTGTTGCCATAGAGTGCTGCCAGCTCCCCGGCCAGTGACACCACCACCTGCTTGCCGTATTCCGCCCGCTCTCCGTGCAACACCTCTTCATTGATGCGTTTGCCCACATGCCAGTAGGTGATGGTTACCGCACTGTTAACCGCGGAAACCGCCTGCTTTCGGCCCTGATCAATCAGGGATTTCAGATCTTGAAGCAGATTTCCTGCACGGGAATCGGGAAAGCTGTTTTGTAGGCTACTGCTCATCCGATCATCTCCCTGAGTTCCAGCAGTTCCCGCACAATCCCACCCTCAACACTTTCCAAAACCTTTTTATGGGTTTCGTGGTTTACAAAATCTTCCCCCAGCTCCGCCACCAGCAAGCGTTCCAGAATCACCCCCGGCTTTTCATACGTAACCTCTTCAAACACATCCTCCTTGTACCGGCTTAGGGACAGGTCATACCCCTCGGTCTCGATGTCGGCACGGGGCACCATAAACCATTTTTGCGTACGGTCGGTATCGGTCTCGGGATTGCGGGCATGGAAACGGGAAACAATATCCTGCAAGTCCCCATGTCCTTCCTGCTTGCTGCGCTTGTCATCCAGGGAATAGCCGTCTGCCTGCATCTCATAAAACCAGACATGCTCCGTGGCCGCCTGGCTCACCTTGTCCTTTGGCCCCCAGACCTTGGTGAAAAGAAGGATGGCGGTGCTGACCCCGGCATAGGGCTTAAAAACACCGCTGGGCATGGTGATGACCGCCTTGAGGTCGCAGCGTTCCACCAGCATCCGGCGCAGGGTTTTGAATGCGGTGCCGGAACCGAAGAGTACCCCTTGCGGTACGATGACACAGGCGGTGCCGCCCTTTTTGAGCAGGCGGTAGATGTTCTCGACAAAGAGCAGCTCGGTCTTGGTGGTGGAAAGTTGCAGGTTTTCGTTGATGTCGCCCTTGTCGATGCTGCCGGTAAAGGGCGGGTTGGCCATGACGATGTCGTATTCGGCCTCTTCCAGATAACCCTTGGAAAGGGTGTCCCTGTAGTCGATTCTGGGTTCGTCGATGCCGTGCATCATCAGGTTCATCAGCCCCAGACGCACCATGGTGCTGTCGATGTCATATCCGTAGAGCGAGGCTTGCAGGATGGCCTGCCTTTTTTCGTCGAAGGCGGCTGCAACGGAGGTTCGAACAAAACCGTCTTCATCGGGCTTCAGGTCACTGGTTCCCGCCTTGATGGCCAGTTGGGTGACGATGTACTGATAGGCCCCAAGCAGAAAGCCTCCGGAACCACAGGCCGGGTCTGCGATGCGGTGGCCCAGTTGGGGCTGCACCAGATCGGTCATCAGTTTTATGATATGACGCGGGGTACGGAACTGGCCGTTCTTGCCCGCCGTGGCGATCTCGGAAAGGAGCATTTCATAAACATCCCCCTGAATATCCTGAAAGGCCTGTCCCTTCTCCTGCGAGTCCTTCCCCATGATTTCGAAAATCTCGTCGATGGTCTTCACCGCCTCCACCAGGAGGGAGGGTTTAGGGATGATGAACACGGCGTTTTTCATGTGGTGGGTGAAGTTGCTTGCGGTGCCGTTCATGTCCTTGAGAAAGGGAAAAACCTTGCCCTGCACATGTTGCAGCATTTCCTCGGCCTGCATGTGTCTGAACGCGCTCCAGCGTAAGCTGTGCTTGTCGATTTCATACATTTTGGCATCGGCCTGACGTTTGGCCGTTTCTTTTTGGGTGTCGTCTTCCCTTGCTTTGGCGCGGTATTCGGGCGGTACCCATTGCCCTTCGAACCTGGAGGTGTAGGCCTCGCCGGTCCACTCGGCATCGCCCTGTTTCTTCTGATCCAGATCATCGAGCCGCTTCATGAACAGGAGGTAGGTGATCTGTTCGATGGCAGTGAGCGGGTTGGAGATGCCGCCCGACCAGAATTTGTCCCAGAGCTGGCCGATCTTGCTTTTGAGTTCGGGGTTGTTTTGCAGCATGGTTATTTTCCTTCGTTCCCGGCAGGAGTCGCGGTCAAGACTCTTACCGTTATAGATTCTTTGTTCACTCTTCCAGCCTGATCATTTCGTACTTTTCGTGTCTTTCGGGGTTAAAATATATCAGGCCGCCAGACGCTCGGTGAGCTGCAGGATTTCATTGATCTCCGCCGGGCTGAAGACACCCCGAATCCCCTGGGGGTGAATGACCGTGAAGGGTGCATTGATGAGGTCTTTCTTCTCGATCTTTTCACGCTCGATGATGAAGTCCTTGAGCAGGTTCAGGAACTCCAGCTGGCGGCTGGAGAGATTCGTGTGCTGCTGGATGAACTGATCAAAGGCTTTGCTGACCGTTTCTGGAAAACTCTTCAGAATCTCAATGCCGAGGATGTGGCGGATGAACTGGATGAAGCGGGCCTTGCGGTTTTTGTAGATCTGGCGAAGCAGGTCTTCGGTGATGTGCGGGTGCTCTGCGTGGAGCAGCTCGGCGAGCTGGCTGGCCTCAAGGGGTGAGACCTCTTCTCCGTTCCTGATTTTTTGCAATATGGGATTGTGTGCCGTCAGCTCTGCGATCATGGCCTCGACCATCTCACGGTAGCGGCTGATGCTGACCGATTCATGCTGTGGTCCGAACTCCACCCATTCTTTATGGTGCAGCACGTCGGTGAGATCAAGGTGCATGGGGCCGGTGGGGGGCTGTTGCTCGCGGAATTTCATCAGGGGGCCGAGACGGGTGTTCAGCTCATCAAGGGCATCTTCCAAAGCAGCGGCATCCGTTCTGGCCCAGTAGTGCTGGGTCTGGGCGGCACGGATCAAGGCCTCTTCGGCTTTGACAAAGCTGATCGAGAGTGGCAGCTCGCTGATCTGCTCAACGATACCTTCTTTTAGGGTTTTGGCCTTTTCCTTTTCCTCGCACAGTCTGGCCAGCGTGTATTCCAGCAAATCCCGCTCGAAACGCATGGCTTTGAAGTCGGCCTCGGATACGGTGCGAAAGAGGGGCTTGATGTCGTTTCGTAAAAATTCCAGCCGCTGGTGATTCAGGGTGATCCAGAAATTTTCTTCGCCTATCCGGGCCAGTACGGCGGCGGCCTCCCTGATGATGACGGAGTTTTGCGGCAACTCGTGGATCTGCTGGCGCAGTTTGGCTATTTCTCGTTCGGTAATGGTTGTCTGCGCAAGATCGATGGCCTTTTCGATTTTATCGAGACGCAATCCAACCAGTCGCACCGGCAGGGGCAGCTGGGGCTTGAGTTCCTTGCCCTTGGGTTGCAGTTTGAAGTATTCGAAATTGTCCCAGCAGTCGAGAATGAGGAAGACCTCTTTTTCCGTACACCAGGGCTTGGGCTTGCTGGTTTCCAGCAAGCGGGTACCGCGCCCGATCATCTGCCAGAATTTGGTGTAGGAGTAAACCGGTTTGGCAAAGACCAGATTGACAATTTCACGAATGTCGATGCCGGTGTCGAGCATGTCAACGCTGATGGCAACGCGGGGCATGTCATTGTTGGTGAACTGATCGAGCAGGCCGCCCTTGCCATAGACGCGCGGGTCTTCCGAGACCAGCACCTTGGCCAGCTCCCCCTTATATTGGGGAAAGAGCGTGTCGAAGATATCTTCGATACGTCGGGCATGGGCCTTGGTTGAACAGAAGAAAATTGTTTTACCGGGGAGCACACCGTTTGGGTCTTTGATGCACTCCTCCATGAATTCTTTGACAATGAGGGCGTTGGTACCCTTGTTGATCACCTGTTTTTCCAGCTGCGAACCTTCGAAATTGATTTCCTCGACTTCCTTGCCTTCCAGAATCATCTTTTTCTGGTCTTCCAGCGATATGGTGCGCTTGCTGATGCCATCCATCTGGAAGCGGGTCTGGATCTTCATCACCTGGAAGCTGCACAGGTAGGGCGGCACGTTGTTGACCGCCTCTTCAAAGGTGTAGGCGAAGGTGGGGAGGCCGTCTTCACAGTGGAAAAGCTGAAAGGTGTTGTGATCGATGATGTCGGTTGGCGTGGCGGTGAGGCCCAGGGTAAGGGTCTTGAAATAGTCCAGCACCTCTTTGTAGGTGTTGTAGATGGATCGGTGGCTTTCATCGACCACAATGAAATCAAAAAAATGCGGAGACAGCTGTTGCAACCCGTCCCGGATGATATTGAGCATGGTGGGATAGGTCGAGACATAGATGCGGCGATCCTTGGCAATGAGCTTCTCACCTGTGTTGGGCCAGCGTGGCTCGTGGGGCAGATGCTCCTTGAATGCGGCCAGCGCCTGTTCGCGCAGGGCAATGCGGTCAACCAGAAACAGGATCTTTTCGGCATGACCGGCACGCATGAGGGCATCGACCATGGCGATACAGGTGCGGGTCTTGCCGGTTCCGGTGGCCATCACCAGAAGAAAATCACGTTGTTTCTCCTCGATGGCTTCCAGTACGGAGCGAATGGCCCGGATCTGATAATCGCGGCCCGCAATGTCCGTGTTAATCAACTCCTGGGTCAGGGGCTTGCGGTTGCGGCGGATATACTGAAAGCGCTCAAGGTCATCCCGTGTGGGAAAGCCGACAATCTTGCGCGGCGGATAGTTGTCCAGATCCCAGAAATAGATTTCGTGCCCGTTGGTGTAGAAGCAGAATGGCAGCTCACCGCCCAGTTGCTTCTGGATGTTGTAGCAGTACTGCTTGGCCTGTTCACGTCCCAGCGCAGCATCCTTGCTTGATTTTTTGGCTTCGACCACGGCCAGGGGCTTGCGATCCTTGCCGAGCAATACATAGTCACTGAACTGGTGACCTTCGTAGGGGGTGCGTGGTTCGGCAATGCCCACAGGAAGCGGAGTCAGGATGTCGAACTCCTCAATGACCTGGGCAGGATCTTTGACGTTCCAGCCCGATTGGGCAAGCTGGCTGTCAATCAGCTCAGAGCGGGTTTGGGCCTCAGTCCTGGTCATGCTTCAATTTCCCCTGTTCTTTCATCTGCACACAAAAGGCCCCGAATTGCCTTCTTGCCAGCTTGAAGGGAACCGTCTTGCTGTATTCCCAACAGATGATGGTGAAAAAGCTCACGCCAGCTCACAGGGCAGCTTTTCTGACGGAGCCCCAGTTGCTGGCGGATCTCTCTGGCCGTTTCTGCAAAATTTTCCGCTGCTTTTGCCCTATCATTTTGCCTTAACTCCTGATGGGGCACCTCTTCACTGCGGCGGGTGAACGACCTTTGCCCAGAGTTATACTTACGTCCAGAGATATAGCAGGTGACAGCGTATGTGAAAAGCGGAGATCCTGCACGTTTTTTAAATATTCGGATCGGGTGTCTGGCTGCCTATTTTCTCTTCACTATTTTCCCCACGGCCTCTTCCAGAGCGGGATTGAAGACCTCAGGCCTTGCCAGCATGAGAAAATGATCCGTTCCTTTGATGACGGTGGCCTCAAAGGAAGCCATGTGCTTACGGTTATTTTCAACATCAATGGGCCAGAGGTCCGCATTGACGGCCATGACGGGAAGGCGGACTTCTTGGAAGATGGCGGCGGATTCCCCGGTGATGAAAAGCCCCATCATTTCCTTTAAGGCACTTAAGGCCACGGCGGGAGGGGCGGCAGCCATGTCACTGAGAATCCATTCCCGGAGCGGGGCCGGGGTGTCGGGAACCAACATGGGCGTAACAAACTGACGGCTTCCGGCCTGAAAATCCTCTTCCAGCGGACTGACCATCCCGGCCACGATTTCAGGGGTGAGGGGATAGGCCACGTTGCCAAAGGTGTCCACGCCAATGAGCCCCAGTACACGGCCGGGCATGAGGCGTGCCGCCTCGGCGATGACGGGTCCGCCCATGGAGTGGCCGATGAGGATTACCTCTTTGCTTCCCACCGCTTCCACCACAGCCTTCACATCCTCCCCAAAGGCTTTCATGGTATATTGGCTCCGGCCCATGCCCGAATGGCCATGGCCTGCCAGATCCAGAAGCACCATGCGGTTCTTTTTTGAAAAATGGTCAATCTGTTTCTGCCAGTAGCGGGCATCACAGCTCCATCCGTGGACAAAAATCAGGGTGGGTTCTCCATTTCCGTACACCTCATAGGAAATGGGCACACCGTCTTTGGAGGGTGTCATCCGGGGCCACTGGGCTGCGGCCGGGCTGGCCGCGACGATGAAAAGGAGAAGAAAAAGCCAGCAGGTTAAGGTTTTTACGGATGCAGGTTTCATGCTCTGTTTTCCTTTTTGTGGGGTTTCAGGGGTAAAGCGCGTTTCGCCCCTTTTCTTAAGCCTGAGAGGAAACTCAGATAAGGGTTTTTTTTTGAAGCAGCAGGCAGGCATAGCCGTATTCATCGCCGTACTGCCGGTTCATGGCGATTTCTTCTTTCAAATCCTGAAAGGCGGGTCTTTCCCCAAGGGAATCTTCCAGATCAAGGAGGACTTTTTCCATGTCATCGTAGAAATCCTGCCAGTCCTGCCGGGGCAGAAGGGAGGCATCCACAACAAGGTATCCGGCCTTTTCCGCCTGAGAACACCGGTCTTCAAGGCGGCACATGCCGGGATACTCCACATCCCAGAGTTCCTTGCATGGGGCAGAAGGGGTGTCTGTGAGCCAGATGGCATCACTGACAAAGAGATGGCCTTCCGGAATGAGGAGTTTTTTCCATGTGGCAAGTGCTTTTTCAAATCCCATGATGTAGGCGGCTCCCTCACACCAGATGAGATCAAAGCTCTTATCTTCAAAGGGCAGACTCAGCATGGAAGCCACAAGGGGCTGGATGCGGTGGGATAATTTTTTTTCCGTAAACTTTCTTTTAAGGGCATCAAGAAAAGGCCCATGATTGTCCACGGCTGTAATCCGGGCTTCACTTACCCCGGCCAAGGTAAGGGCCGCTTCTCCTTTGCCGCAGCCGATCTCAAGAATGTTGCGGATGGCAGCACTGTTTTCGATTTTCCGGAAAGCGCTGAGGGTGGCCTGCCTGCTGCCGGGACCCTGGCGTTTCATGGTTTCAAATACCTTGAAAAAGTCTTCCATATAGACCTCATGATTTTCCATGTTGCGTGAAACGCAGCGGATCTGCGTTGCGGTTTTTTCGGAAAAGCCCAGGGCCTGAAGCCACTTCAGGTGGGCCTGGGGAGATTCTTTTTCAAAGGTGGCGTGCCAGAGTTTCAGAGGATTCTTTCCCGGTGTCTCGGGCGGAGCCTTTCCTTCTGCCCTGTGGCAGAGTGCGCGCAGCACACTTCCAGCGGTTTTCAGGTGGAGGATCTCCCTTTCAATGACAAGGAGCTGTTCCCGGAGCATGGCAGCATCCATCTTTCCTTCGAGACATTTCTGGCACTGGGTCAGGGAAAAGCCCGCCCTCTGCAGGCAGCGGATGGTAACAAGGCGTTCCAGATCACTTTCCGAATAGATGCGGTAGCCGTTTTCTTCATCCCTTGCCGGAGAAACCAGACCGATTCTCTGGTAATAGAGCAGGGTGGAACGGGCAATGCCAAGGCGGCGGGTGATATCTGATACATGATACATGTTAGGTCTCCCATCTTGTTTCTGAAAGAAAAGGTAGCCTATGAACCTTTAGACAGGTCAAGGAAAAAAGCAGGACTGAAAAAAAATCATGTGGGGGGATATCTGCCACTGCAGGATGTTGCCGGGGCATCCCGGAGATCAGGACCGGGAAGGTTGAATTTCCGGGGTGGCTTCCCGTGTGACTTCCGGGGTCGGAGGGGAAAAGCTTCTCAGGGGCAGGTCTTCAAGCCTGCCCGCATCAAACTGTCCACGTATTTTTTCTAAAGAGTTTAAAATGCAGCCAAAGTCAGGAAGACCACGCTGAGTAGAGGTTACGATGTTATTTTATATCAATGTCTGTGTAACAGTCTTCCACATTCACGGCCAGATAGGCTTTTTTGGAAACGGCATTTTTCAATGCCGTCAATGCATACTGAATACCAGTGATGGCAAAACCCAGAGGTACCCACAGATAAATGAAGTAGAGGGGAAAACCCATGGTGGGCAGTACCCTCCCCGTATTGTACACACTGGCAATGTAGCCAATGGAAAAATAGGCCAGAAAAAACATCACGGAAGAAGTGAATGAAGCAATGAAAACCATAAGGATTCTGCGCAGATTGACCGGCAGAATATCGTAAAATGCGGACATGCGTATATGGCGGCCATGGCGGGCGGCATAACCGATGCCTGCAAAGGTGATCATGACAATGAGAATACGGTTGACCTCTTCAGCGAAAAAAAGGCTTTCTCCGAAGAAAAAACGGCCAATCACATTGGCAACGGTATTGAGGACCATGAGCAGCACGCTGGTACCCAGAATAAAGGCTTCTATGTGATTCATCCAGCGGTCAATCTGTCCGGGAATTCCAGAAAGCCCCGGTTTTTCTTTTTTTTTAGCCATATGAATGTCCCTGTGGAAAGAGGGGAGAAAAACAAGCCCTGTTCCTGCCTGAGACGACATGGCGAAACAAGGGGACAGGAAAAAATCATGGCCCTTGCTGCGCCGGGGGCATCCTTGACGGATGCCCGCCGCCTGCAGGTAAAGGGCCTGAACTTAAACTTCTCCAGCCATCACCTTTTCAAGGTCTTTTTTGAACTGGTCAAGAAGCTTTTGGCCCCGTTCACCAGTCATTTCAATGAAGCGTTTTTCCACCTGCCCAGCCCTTTCCCGGAAAACCTGACGTTCTTCCGCAGTGAGCCTTGTCACTGTGACATCTTTTTTTGCTTCCAGAATTTTTTCCAGCATGGCATCGCCAAGCCCCGGAATATATTCTGTGATGTAGTCAAAGGCATAGGCTGCTGCATTGCGGATCAACTGCTGATCTTCTTCGGAAAGCCCGTTAAAGAAGTTCTGGTTGGCCATCAGTGCTGTTGTAAACCAGCCATGGCCTGTAAAGGTCAGGTTTGGTGATACCTCATACAGTCCGCCGGACTGAATCCAGAAAATGGGGTTTTCCTGGCCCTGAATGATGTTGGTCTGCAAGGCTCCGTACACCTCACCCCAGGGCAGGGGGGTGGGGGTGGCGCCAAAGGCCCGGTAGGTTTCAGCCAGCAGGGGGTTGGTCATGGTACGGATGTTTTTCCCCCGGAAATCTTCAGGTGAACGCACGGGGCTGTCTGCCGTGACCACCATCTCACCTTCCGGATACATGGAAAGCAGTTCCAGTCCCTGTTCCGCATAAAGCTCAGAAAACATCTCATTGATGGCTACGCTGGTACGGAAGAAGCGGATGACGTCTTCATCTCCGGTGGGCATCAGGTAGGGGATGAAAAAAATCTGTGCTTCGGGAATCAGGGAGCCGGTAAATCCCGGAGACTGGTTGACAAAGTTCAGAATGCCCGCCTGGGTCTGTTCCATGATGTCATCGGACTCGCCCAGTTCACCGAAACGGAAAATCTGAAGGGTGTGGTTGGAGTGCTGTTCAATATATTCTTTGAACTTATGGGCATAGACATCCTGAACATCACCTTCAAATTCTTCATGGGCGTAGCGCCATGTGGCTCCTTTGGCTTCTTCTGCTTCCGGCGCGTCATTGCTGCTTTTACAACTGAAAAGGCTGAGGGATAATGCGGCAATGAGGATCAGTCCTGTTAATTTTTTAAAAGTCATGCGGATTCTCCTGGGTTTGTATGTAACGGTGTCTGCGTTACAAGGTTATGGATAGATATCCTTGCATAACCAAAAAACATAGCATGCAATCAAAAAACAGTAAACACTTCCCTGCCTTTCCCTTGTCCGGTCAGGGGGGCCTGTCATGGAGGTGCCTGACACCAGAACCCGTCTGTAAGGATTAGCGTGCAGCAATCCAAGAAAAAAATGTGCTGAACGCAGGATAAGGTAAGCGGTGTTGCGGCGTTTTGTTGCAGGCTGAACGGTGAAGCTGCCAGAAACGCCCTCATCTGTCAGGGAATCCGGCCTTCCAGCCTTCCGTCATTCCGCATTTTTGTTGCCATAACGGGAATTTGCTGATGCAGAAGACTGTCCGGGCCTTCCATCAGCAGGGTCTGATAATTTCCTGTCAGGCCCTTCAGCCAGCCATTGGCCTTATCCCTGCGGCGCTCAAAAATGACTTCAAGGGTTGTACCCACAAGGGTCTGGGCAAAATCCAGCCGTTTTTTTTCACCGGTTTTTCTCAGAAGGGCGCTGCGTTCTCTGGAAATTTCCACTGGAACAGGATGGGGAAAGTCCGCAGCCGGTGTTCCCGGTCTGGGGGAGTAGGGGAAAACATGGAGATAGGTTAAGGGAAGGCTTTCCACCAGTTTCAGGCTTTTATCAAAAAGAAGCTCTGTTTCGCCGGGAAAGCCCGTAAGAATATCCGTGCCGATGGCAGCATGGGGCAGTTTTTTTCTTATGGCATGGATGCGTTCAGCAAAAAAAGAGCTGTCATAGGGTCTTCCCATGGCCTTGAGGATGGTATCAGCGCCGCTTTGCAGGGGGATATGCAGGTGGGGGGCAATTTTGGGATTTTCCCTCAGAAGGGACATCAGGCTGTCCGTAAGCTCCATGGGTTCCAGGGAGCCAAGGCGCAGCCTCGGACAGGAAGGATCCTGCAGCAGCAGATGCAGAAGATCCTCGAACCTGAGAGCAGGGGTGAGATCCGCTCCATACATGCCCACATGAATTCCCGTGAGAACAATTTCCTTATAACCGGCAGCGGCCAGTGCCCTCACCTTCCCAAGCACCCTGTCAGGATTCAGGCTCCTGCTGCGTCCCCTTGCATAGGGTACAATGCAGTAGCTGCAGAAGGCATTGCATCCGTCCTGAATTTTTAAAAAGGCACGGGAACGGCCCATGTCCCGTGCGGGTGCCGGGATGTCCATGAAAAGGGTTTCCTGGCAGGGCCCCGCATGCCGGGAAGAGGGCCAGACGGAAAAGGGTTCTTTTTTATGTTTTTCCAGAAGTTCCGGAATTCTGTGCTTGTCCTTGTGGGGGACGACATGGTCCACGCCTTCCATGGCTGCAATGGCCTCGCCTTCCATCTGGGCGCAGCAGCCCGTTACAATGAGAAGGGCTTTGGGGTTATGCTCTGCCAGACGCCGGATCTGCTGCTTAGAGTGGCTGGCTGCCTTTCCTGTGACGGTGCAGGTGTTGAGAATGACAACTTCAGCATCACGGATTTTAAGGGTTTTATGCCATCCCATGTCCTGCAGGCAGGCGGCAATGGCGTCGGATTCGTGCTGGTTGACCTTGCAGCCCAGGGTCGTGATAAAAAAAAGGGTCATGGTATGCTTTCATTTTCAGAACAGGGCTTTTATTTTTGTAATTATTCAGAACAGTTTTCCATATACCATAACTTCCAGACAGATGCACAGGCTCCAGGCTATTTGCCCGTGACGCAATCTTATTCGGGAGCTTCTTGCCCTGTGCGGAAGCGG
>NZ_VLLC01000011.1:29267-102280 GCF_007830435.1 Desulfobotulus alkaliphilus
CTGCAAAGCTCTGATCCGAAACGATTGCAATGTCACTTGCAAATAGCCACGGAGCCTTGCAACAGTACGAAGCTGCTGCTGCAATTATAGCATTGGCAGTTCAGAATAAACGGTGCTGAACAGTTACTTACTTTTTTCCTGAATGAAACCGCCGCCCAGCACCCTGTCCTCATCATAAAACACGGCCCCCTGTCCCGGAGTGATGGCAGCCTGGGGTTCTGTAAAATGGACAGAGGCCCGACTGCTGCCCTCGGGTACCAGTGTTGCCGGTACATCCCGATGGCCATACCTTATTTTGACGGTGACCTGCATGGGGGCAGAAGGAAGGGGCATGAGCCAGTTGATATTTGTCACACGGCAGCCCGGCGCCATCATTTCTTCCCGGAATCCCACGACAAGGTGATTGTTGACCGTATCCAGTGCCAGTACATGGTAGGGTGCGGGACCGGGACAGTCCAGCCCCCGGCGCTGACCGATGGTATAGCGGTGCAGGCCCCTGTGGCGGCCGATGACTTTTCCGTCCGGGGTGACAATGGGGCCGGGGACCGGGCTTATTTTTCCTGTTGTTTCAAGAAAATCCGCATAGCCTCCCCGGGGTAGAAAGCAGATGTCCTGACTTTCCTTGTCTGAGAGAGGGGCCAGCCTGAAGGTCTCTGCTTTCTTCCGTACTTCTTCCTTGGTAAAATTACCCAGCGGAAACAGAATGCGGTCAAGGCGGTAACGGGGAAGCCGTGAGAGGAAATAAGACTGATCTTTTTTGGCGTCCCTGCCCCGGAAAAGACCGGGAAGCCCGTCTGCTGCAGGAAGAATGCGGGCATAGTGACCCGTAGCCACGGCCATGCAATTCATTTTTTCTGCCACATCCATGAGGGAGCCGAATTTGATGGCAGGGTTGCAGACAAGGCAGGGGTTGGGAGTGCGTCCTGCCCTGTACTCTTCCACAAAGTTGTCAATGACATATTTCTCAAAGTCTTTGGAAAAATCCACAAGGGCCACCCGGCATCCAAGCCTTTTTCCAAGCGTCTCCATGTCTTTTTCCGGCTTGTTTTTCTGATACCCCGTGAGAAAGTGAACGGCCCGGATTGCATGCCCTTCTTCCTGAAGAATACGGGCCGTCACCAGAGAGTCTATGCCGCCGCTGACGGCCACCAGAATGGGGCTCATTCAAAGAATTTTTCGGTTTTAGTGGCAGTCACACACATTGCCCGGGTGGGACAGGTGGGCACACAGAGCTCACAGACACTGCATTTTTCCTGATCAAAGACAACAGCCATGTCCGGTCTGTGAACATAAAGGGCTGCCGTGGGGCATACGGCGGTGCAGGCGCCACAGTGGGTACATCGGGATTCATCCCTTGTTATTTCCTGTCCGGCATTCTGCACATCAATGCCTTCACTTTCCAGATAGGCAAGGCCTTTTCTGAAATTCTCTCTGGTACCGGAGAGTTCCAGAACCATAAGGCCCTCTTTGCGGGGAAGGATCTGGGCGTGGAGAATGTTGAAGGTCAGTTCAAAGCTACGGGCAAGATTGCAGACCAGCGGTTTCTGGCTGGCTTCTGCAGGAAATCTTAAAATCAGAATTTTGGATTGCAAAGCGGTCTCCTTTTTCGGGTAGCAGTGTCTGGCAAAACGTTATTCGGGTGCGGGTGGCTTGTCAAGGAAGGCTTTGTTTTCTGGATATTTTGATAGACTCTTTCTTGACAAAAATGACGGGTTTACCTAATCTCTGCAATTTAAAAAAGCAATATCTTTCTTGTGGTTGCACAGATAAGGAGGGCAGAAATTTTGCGGGTGAGGGTATCCGGCAGTCAGGGATTGTGCATACCCTTTTCAAGTGGAACAGTCACTGATTTTTTTTGATATATGTGAAAAAGGAGGCTTCTTGTGGATCAGGAAAAAAAGCCCATTCGTTTTGATGATCAGGTTGTGCTCATAACCGGAGCCGGTGGCGGCCTTGGCCGGGCCTATGCCCTGGAGTTTGCCCGGCGGGGGGCAAAGGTTGTGGTGAACGATATCGGTGCCGCCAGAGACGGTGCAGGCAATTCCGAAGGACCGGCTGCTCAGGTGGTGGAAGAAATCCTTGCCATGGGTGGCGAGGCCATTGCAAGCATGGATTCCGTTGCAGATCCCGATGGCGGTGAGGCCATGGTCGCCTCTGCTGTGGGGACTTTCGGGCGGCTGGATGTTCTCGTTAACAATGCGGGCAATCTTAAGGATGTGAGCCTTGTAAAAATGCAGCCCCAGGACTGGAATGCCGTTCTGGATGTTCACCTCAAAGGAGCCTTCTGTGTCACGGCACCGGCATTGCGTGTCATGAAAAATCAGAATTACGGGCGGATTCTTTTTACCACATCCGCAGCAGGTCTTTACGGAAATTTCGGTCAGTCCCACTATGCGGCGGCAAAAATGGGTCTGGTGGGGATGATGCAGTCGGTCTGCATTGAAGGCAGAAAAAATAATATTCAGGCCAATGCCATTGCCCCCCTTGCGGCTTCCCGGATGACCGAAGACCTTCTGCCGCCGGAAGTCCTTGAAAATATGGACCCTGCAACGGTGGCCCCTCTGGTTCTCTGGCTATGTTCCTCTGCCTGCGGGGAAAGCGGAAGTATTTTCAACATGGGCCTTGGCTGCCTCAACCGGGTACAGCTGGTCACGGGCCGGGGTGTCCGCTTTGATCCCAAAAAAGCCATGGCACCCGAAGAGCTTGCAGGGATGTGGCCTGAGGTGCTCTCCATGGAAGGGGCTGCAGCCTATTCCGACATGAACGCCTTTATTTTCGGGCTTTTTTCATGAGCCTAACCCCTGATTCCGGGAAAACATGAACCGTTTTGCCTTTCTTTCCACTGCCTTTGCCTTAAAACGCCTTTATCGTCTCTCCAATGCCAGAACCGCCATCAGCGGCGAGGAGAACATTCCGGACGGGCCGGTGATTTTTACGGTGAATCACTTCACCCGCATCGAGACCCTGTTTCTTCCCTATCATCTGGAAGAAATAACGGGCAGGCCCATCTGGTCTCTGGCTCACCATGCCCTGTTTACAGGGGCCATGGCCGGATTTCTGGAAAAAGGAGGGGCTGTGTCCACGGCAGCACCGGACAGGGACAGTCTCATTATAAAAAGTCTGCTTATGGATGAAGCCCGCTGGATTATTTTTCCCGAAGGCAGCATGGTGAAAAGTAAGAAGGTGGTTTCTGAAGATGGCTTTATTGTGGACAACGGAGAAGAAAAAAAGCGTCCCAGAACAGGCGCTGCCAATCTGGCCCTGCGGGCGGAGTTTTATCGCAGAAGAATTCTGCACCACAGGGCAGAAGAGGGCAGGGAGGCCGCCATGGAAGTCTGTCGGCCCTTTGAGGTGGAAAGCCCTGAAGGGGTAACGGATAAGGCCGTACATATTGTTCCCGTCAATATCACCTATTACCCCCTGCGTGTGAGGGAGAACGCCCTGAACCGTCTGGCCGCCTTTCTGGTGGATGCCCTTCCCCAGAGGGTCAGCGAAGAACTGATGACCGAAGGCAGCATGCTCCTCGACGGGGTGGATGTGGATATCCGTTTTGGCCGTCCCCTGGAGGCGGGAGCCTATCTGGAGGATTCGGTCATCACTTCGGACATTGAGTCGCCATGTCCCTTTGGCCCCGATGATCCCATTGCTTCCCTTGATGCCCTGCGGCAGGCTGCCGTGACGCTGATGCAGGATTACATGGCTGCCATTTATGCCATGACCACGGTGAACCCGGACCATCTGTTTGCAAGCATCCTCAGGGAAATGCCCGGAGATCTCATTGATCCCGAAGACCTGCGGCGCAGGGTCTACCTTGCAGCGACACTCAGGCTGGACAGCCAGCGGCTTTATCTGCACAGAAGCCTTGAGTACAGTCAGATTCATCTCATCACAGATGACCGTTTCGGAAGATGTGAGGATTTTTTCCGCTATGCACAGGACACGGGCGTTCTTCTGTCTGCGGAAAACGGGGTTTTCAGGCGAAACAGCGCAAAGCTCAGCGCAGACTATGATTTCCATGATATCCGTGTTGCCAATCCCATCGCTGTGATGGCCAATGAGATTGAGCCCCTTGCCCTGCTGCGGCCCCATCTGACCCGCCTTGCAAGGGAAACCTCCTTTCACATTCAAAGGCGGCTGGTGGCCCATCTGCTGGAAAAGGGTGTGCGGAGTTTTGAGAAAGCCCGCAGCCGCTATGGTTTTCAGCATGAGTTCATGGATAAGGAAGCAGGACGGCCTTTTTTTCTGGAGGGTATGCCCGGGAGGGCAGGTGTTCTGCTGATCCATGGCTACCTTTCTCTTCCTGCCCGGATGCAGGCTCTGGGGGACATCCTTCAGAAAAAAGGTTTCTGGGTTTATGGTGTGCGTCTGCCCGGCCATGGCACTTCACTGGAGGATCTGGAAAAAGCAAAGGCTGGCCAGTGGGAAGATGCGGTTCTGGAAGGCTACGCCCTCCTGCATGTACTCTGCGGAAAGGTGGCTGCTGTCGGGGTTTCTCTGGGGGGACTTCTTGCAAGTCTTCTTGCAGTCCGTATTCCCGGTCTGAGGGCCCTGTGTCTGGTGGGAGTGCCTTCCCGCATCCAGGAATACAGACTTTGCGATGAGCCCGGATCTGCCATCTGGGATCGTATTTTTTCCCGTATCCGTACCGGAAAAAAGGAAAAAATGCGCCTTCCCTGTGGCCTTGAGGCATCCGGTATGGGATACAGGGAGCATTCGGAGACTGTTTTCAGGGAAATGGCCCTGCTTGCGGAGAAGGTAAGGACAGGGGTTCCCCTGATCCGTGTTCCCTGCATGGTCTTGCAGGGCCGGAAAGATCCTCTGGTAGCACCGGAAGCGGCTCCGGAAATTTTTAAGCGCCTCGAAACAGCGCACAAGGAACTCTACCTTGCCGATTCTCTTTTTCACGATATTCTCTCCGAAGACGGAGGAGAGAGAATCTGGGACCTGATAACGGGTTTCCTGACGAGATGGGAGGGCTGATCCTTTTTAAAAGGACTTTTGAGGGAATTTTCTGTTTTCTGCCTTGACCCCCTGCAAAAAATTCCGTAAAGACTTCCTTTAATGCCGAAGTGGTGGAATTGGTAGACACGCCAGACTTAGGATCTGGTGCCTTGCGGCGTGGGAGTTCGAGTCT
The DNA here is from genome assembly GCF_007830435.1 of Desulfobotulus alkaliphilus. Classification (GTDB taxonomy): domain Bacteria; phylum Desulfobacterota; class Desulfobacteria; order Desulfobacterales; family ASO4-4; genus Desulfobotulus; species Desulfobotulus alkaliphilus. The sequence continues at coordinate 34,402 of NZ_VLLC01000011.1, forward strand.
CCCCTTCGGTACCAAAGCAAAAGAAGGAGCAGGCCTGCCTTGATGCCGCAGGCCATTTGTGTTTGAGGGGGGCTTCGTGCGTTTTCTCATGCTGGAAGCATACTACGGTGGTTCCCATAAGGCCTTTATGGATGGTCTTTGCCAGCATCTTCCCCACACCACAGAACTGAAGACCCTTCCGGCAAGGCACTGGAAGTGGCGCATGCGCTCAGCTGCCCTCCTTTTTTTAAAGGACATTGAAGAAATTGAAGCCTATGATGCCGTTATCACCACCAACATGACGGGTGTGGCGGATTTCAAGGCCCTTGCCGGTCCCTTATGTCCTCCTGTTTTTCTTTATTTCCATGAAAATCAGTTCGATTATCCCCCTTCTCCCCATAGCGGTCATGATCTGAATCCGGCCCTGACGGATCTGACCTCCGCCCTTGCCGCAGATTGTGTGGCCTTTAATTCCGAAGCCCACAGAATCCGGTTTCTGAAAACGGCCTCTGAGGTCCTTTCCCGTTTTCCTAAACCGGATCTTTTATGGACCCTTGAGGCAGTAGAAAAAAAAAGTGTGGTGCTGTATCCCGGCTGTGATTTTGCACTTTTTTTAAACGGTAAAAAGGATTTTTCCATAAAACCCCGTTGTATTGTCTGGAACCACAGGTGGGAACACGATAAAAACCCGTCGGATTTTTTTGATGCGCTTTCTGAAATCCAGAGGAAAAGAATTCCTTTTCACTTGATGCTTCTGGGGGCAAGGCATGCGAAAATCCCTGAAGTTTTCAATAAAGCCATGGCGGTTTTCAAAGATCACCTTGTGTATTCAGACTATCCTTCAAAAAAAGAAGACTATGCCCGCCTGCTTTCAAAGGCGCATATCTGTGTAAGCACTGCGGATCAGGAAAATTTCGGTATGGCTGTGGCAGAAGCCATGGCTGCAGGCTGTCTTCCGCTGCTTCCGGCAAGGCTTTCCTATCCGGAGCTTTTACCAGAGGAACTTCATCCCTTCCTCCTTTATAAAAACAGGGAAGGGCTGGTTTCCCGGCTGGAATGGCTTTTAAGCTGTCCGGAAAAGGAGCTTGAAAAATTAAAGGGGCTTTCTTCCTGGATCTTACGTTTTGACTGGAAGGAGAGTCTTGTTCCCCTGATGCAGGCGCTGGAGGGTATGGTGCTTGCCAGGCCATCATCCTGTTCAGAAATGATAAGGAAATAACCCTGAAACGAGGAGGATACCTTGAGTCAGTCCGTAACGGTTCATGCAACCATTGATGTCAGTCCCGAGACCCTTGCCTCCCTGGTGAGACATGCCAAAAGGCTTGCCGGTGAGCAGGGAAAAAAGGCCGACCCTGCAGAAACCCTGAATCAGATGGTGAGTCTTTTTCTGGCAAAGAATGATTTTGAAAGTTTTGTGGATGATCCGGCTAATTATTCCTGAAAACCGCAGCCGGTCCCTTTCCTCCATTGGCGGGGAAGGGACCGGCTGAACACGGGTGACAGGCAGAAATTGTCTTATCCGTTTTCTTTCTGCTTTTTTTGCCTTTGTCTCTCATGGATATCGAGATAGGTTTTTCTGAGCCGGATACTTAAGGGCGTTACCTCCACCAGTTCATCTTCGGCGATAAACTGCAGGGCCGCTTCGAGACTCATGGGTTTTACGGGTTTTAAGAGGACGTTGTCATCCTTGCCCGATGCCCGCATGTTGGTGAGCTTTTTTTCCTTGCAGGGATTGACGTCCAGATCATTGTTCTTGGCATGGGCCCCGATGATCATTCCCTTGTAAACCGGTGTGCCCGGAGTGACGATCAGCTCTCCCCTTGGCTCAAGATTAAAGAGGGCGTAAGGAATGGCGGTGCCGGATCTGTCGGATACCAGGGAGCCTGAAAAACGGGACGGGAAATCTCCCCTGTAGGGTTCATAACCGGAAAAAAGGGCATTCAGTATCCCTGTTCCCCTCGTATCCGTAAGGAATTCATCCCTGTATCCGATGAGTGCCCTGGAAGGGGCCTTAAAGTGCATACGGACCCTGCCGGAACCATTGTTTACAAGGGACTCCATGCGTCCCTTCCTGATGGACATCTTTTCCGTGACAACGCCCATGAAGGTTTCATCGCAGTCAATATAAACATCTTCCATGGGTTCTGTCCGGACACCGTTTTCTTCCCTGAAAATCACCTCAGGTCTTCCCACGCAGAGTTCAAATCCTTCCCTTCTCATGGTTTCTATGAGAATGGCCATCTGAAATTCTCCGCGTCCCTTGACAAGGAAGGTCTCCTTGTCATCGGTATCCTCTATCTGAATGGCCACGTTTCTGAGGGTTTCCCGCTGTAGTCTTTCCCTGATTTTCCGGGACTGAACAAGTTTTCCTTCTTTTCCTGCAAGGGGAGAATTGTTGGTGGTAAAGCGCATGGCCACCGTTGGTTCATCCACCCGGATGCGGGGCTGAATCAGGGGATTGTCTGCAATGGTAAGGGTGTCACCGATTTCCACGTCTTCATTGCCGGAAAGCACCACGATTTCTCCGGCAGAGGCTTCTTCCGTTTTCACAAGCTGGGTGCCTTCATATACCTGAATGGTTGAAAGCCGGAAGGGAAGCAGAGACTTATCCGCACTGGCCCTTATGAAGGGCATACGGTTTTTCAGGCTGCCGCTCTGAATTCTTCCGATGGAAAGGCGTCCCAGATAGTCGGAGTATCCGATATCGGAAATCAGCATGGAAAAAGGCCCTTCTGGGTTGACCTTGGGGGGAGGAATGCGGTCGAGGATGGTTTCAAAAAGAAGGGTCAGGTCTTCACCCAGCTGATCCGGTTCCGGACCTGCCACCCCATCCCGGCCGATGGCGTAAAGACATGGGAATTCAATCTGTGCTTCCGTGGCTTCAAGGTCAATGAAGAGATCATAGATTTCATTGAGAACTTCCTGTGGTCTGGCATCCTGGCGATCCACCTTATTAATGACAACGATCACAGGAATTTCTGCCTCAAAGGTTTTTTTGAGAACAAAACGGGTCTGGGGAAGGGGGCCTTCTGCGGCGTCCACCAGCAGAATGGCACCATCCACCATGGAAAGGGCACGTTCCACTTCCGCACCGAAGTCCGCATGGCCGGGTGTATCTAGGATATTGATTTTTATTGTTTTATAGCGTACAGAGCAGTTTTTGGCGGCAATGGTGATGCCCCTCTCCCTTTCAATATCCATGCTGTCCATGATGCGTTCAGCAACTTCCTGATCAGGACGGAAAACGCCACTTTGGCGGAACATGGTATCCACAAGGGTGGTTTTGCCGTGGTCTACATGGGCAATGATGGCAATGTTTCTCAGATTCAATGATTCAAATGACATGGGATTCCTGAAAGCCTCCCCGCCCGGGCGGGTATTGAAGGTGTAAAAAACAGTAAAAAACAGACGTATAACAGCAAAACCGCTACTTATAACTGAAAAAATATGGAATTGACAATTGATAATTTTATCATGTATTCTTTTCTTATCCATTATGCTTTTTTGTCTGTCTGCCCTTATGGCCATGAATTGATTCGGTGCCATCCCTGCCTGACAGCAGAAAGTTTATACACACGGAAAGAAACATTGGCATGATATGGCAGACCTGTCTGTCCATGGCCGGAGTAATTATCTTTTTGGAAAACTTGCGCTGGCATTGTAACAGGGCTATGGTTTCTGTTCCGCATGACTTTGTTTAATCTGTTTTTCGTCAACAGGCCGCAGCATGGGCGTACAGCCTTTGCCTCTCAGTTTTTCAGGACATCCTTGTGGAAGGGAGAATGTCATGAACGAGTTTTTAAAGAATCTCCGGTCCAGTCAGAAAGATCGAAGCCAGGGGGCAGGAAGAAGCTCTCAGGAATCCTATGGTAATCAGGAAAGAAGGGCAGCCTATGATCGTCGATCCCAGCAGAAGAAGAGTACGGCCCAGGTCGGTGAGGATTTTTTCAAGCGCACGGAGGAAATCCTTGTGGGTATACACATGCTTCTGCAGGGGATGAATGAAACCATGGGTCGCCTTGCGGATGCACGGGAGCGTTCTGCGGATGTGGAAGATAGAAAACTTGCCCTCCTCGAAGCCATGCTGCCCCTGACGCTGGATGCCCTGAAGGTGGTGGCGGAAGGCTGGTCCCCTGCGGTGATGTCTCCGGGAAATCAAGAAAAGGAAGGGGGGCCGCCGGAGCAGGAAAGGGAGGCTCCTGTTTTAAAAAAACTATCCGGTGAAGAAAAAAAAGAAATTATAAAAAAAATACGCAGTCTGCGGGAGCAGGGCTATACCTATGATCAGATTGCGGAATATCTGGAAAATAACAGGGTGCCCACCTTTTCCAATAAAGGGAAATGGCACGCCCAGACCATACACAGGCTGTGCAGAATACCTTAGGGATGTAAATTAAAGATGAGAAAGTCTGCCCAGCGTTAGGTCAGTGGACCTGACGGTTACACGTTTAAAAACAGCCCCCGCCATCTGGCAATGCTTACCGTGATTTCCTTGGTGCCTCATTTTCACACACTATTGTCGTGATTTGTTTTTTGTTGCCATATTGCCTCCGATAAGTAACAAAAGAGGAACACAAGGAACAAAATACACAAATAACCCTTGTTTGTCCCTTGTTTTTTGCTCGGTTGACCATGTTTTTTTAGGTTTTGACTGGTTGCATGCGGTTACATGAAATCGGCAAAAAGCCCGTCATTTCTGGAAAATCGGGCACAAAAAAAGCCACCCGAAGGTGGCTTTAAATATGCTGCTGGTGGAGGCGGCGGGAATTGAACCCGCGTCCGAAGACTCTCTATGAAAGTATCTACATGCTTAGTTCAGATTTTGATTTTAGTCCTTGCCAACGCCTCTGAACTGGCTGTGGTTCGGACGATCCTGCTGATTTAACCTGAAAAACCGCAGGCAGATTTTTCAAGCGGTCCCGCGAGTCGACGCCCCGTTCCAGCACTGCGGGAGTGTGCTGGCAGGACGGTAGCTATGCAGCTACGGCGTAGTTATAATCGTCTGCGATTACTTTAGGTTCCGCTGTTTTACGAGCCTGCGGAAGCTCGGCATGCAACCCTCACTTCAACATCCCCGTCGAAGCCATGTCGCCCCCAATTTTAAAGAACATGTTTTTCATGGTGTAATTGTCAATATATGAACAACCCTTTTTTAGAGCCAATCACACCGAAAGATAAGAATACAGGGCTTGGGTGAAACTGTCAATCATTATCAAAAAAAATAGCGGCAATCAGATCCGCAGGCCGGATGCCATGGTCTTCCATCTGGAATCCGCCATTATGGAGACGTCTCTGATGGCTTTCAGTTCAGGCTCCTCAAGAATTTTTTGCATAAGAAGGCTTTTCAGGGCAGGGGATATATAGTCTTTAAAAAAACTTTTGTTTTTTCTTTTCCATAAGAAAGAAAAGGCTCCGAGGATCTGAAGATTGCGGCAAAGGGCAGCGTATCTGTATCCCTTGCGGAAGGTATGCGGGCAGCAGCCTTCTTCTTCCATGAGGCCTGTGCATTTTTCCAGCAGCCTTTCCTGCATGGCAGGGGCAAGTCCTGCATAGGGATCGAGCAGGAGGGAGGCAAGATCGTACTGTAGGGGTCCCTGCATGGCTCCCTGAAAGTCAATGATGTGGATTTTTTCATTAAGGATCATGATGTTGCGGCTCTGGAAGTCTCTGTGAATGAGTCCTGTGCAGCCGTATTCAAGGGTTTTTTCCGCAAGAAAATGAAAGGCGCATGCAAGCCCTTCAGGCATATTCTCTAAGTCAAGGAGATCTTCAAGGAAGGCCTTTTTGAAGTAACCGCATTCCCGTTCAAGAATCAGATTTTTATTGTAAGCTGGAAAAATAAAGGCCATTTCAGGTATGAAGCCCGAGAGGGCTTTTTTCATTTGCGGAAAAAGGGCAAGAAGGTTTTCATAAAATGGCCGTGTTGTTTCTGTACCAGCAGCAAGAATGCGGTCGTGGAGTCTTTCATCTCCGAGATCTTCCATGGCCACAAGTCCTGCAAAAATATCGGCGCCGATACATTCCGGCACAGGAATGTGGTCGGCAAGGTGTTTTGCAATGGAGGCGCAGGCCATGGCTTCCGAAGGCCGGATAAGTCCCTGTATACCGTGGTCGGCGATGATGCAGCCTTTTCCGTCTTCCCATACGATGCGCCACCACTTCCGGTCCGATCCGTCTCCGGCCAGTGCCTTTTTTCGGAAAAGGGTGCTGGAATTCCTGATGGAAAGCAGCAGATCTTCCATGGCTGCTTCAGAAAAACGTTCGGGGGTTCCAAGGTCAGACCAGCGGGATGAAGGGGGAAGGGTGCAGGCGAAGGGAGCCTTGTCTGTATGAATCATGGACCTGTAAGCATCAATGGAAGAAAAAATTTTTCCCGATTCAAAAAAGGAAAGGGCTTCGGGAGAAAGCATCTGGATACCCGTAAATGCCATGCGACTGCACTCCGGGGCAACGCTGTCATCCCTGAAGCCTGCGATGCGTTCTCCATGAACCGCCACATGGTTCATATCTGAAGAGGCGGAAAGAACCAGTGTTGCCATGGCCTGTTTTTGCAGGTGAAAGTCTGTGAGGGCTGAAAAATCCATATCCGTTCTGATGTCGGCATTGAGGATCAGCATGGGATCTTCGGTGAAAAAATCCTTCATATTGGCAATGGCACCACCTGTGTCCAGAAGGTTTTTTTCCCTGCGACAGAATACGGGTATGGGCCAGGTGTTCTGTCGGATATGGTTTTCCAGCAGTTCTGCCAGATGGTGGGTGTTGATGAGGATGGCATCCATTCCCTGATCAGCCAGCTGGAAAATAAGGCGGTCGATGATGGGGATCCCCCCCGAAGGAAAAAGGGGTTTGGGAATATGGTCTGTGTGGGGTTGCAGCCGGGTCCCCCGGCCTGCGGCAAGGAGGATGGCGCGCATGGACAGCTTTCAGGTCTTTAAGGTGGAAGATATTTAAAAGGGCCGCCCATGGATCGGGCAGCCCTTCTGAAAATCAGGTGACGATGAGATTGATGTAATGCTGTATGCGGTTGGCATGGGCTTCTATGGCTTCCTTGTCTTCCGAGCCTTCAAGGCCTGAGCGAAGGAAAAAGGCAAGCCCATTTTTATAATTGACTCCGGACAGGGCTTCGATGCGGTTGATTTCACCACGCTTGCTCATGCGCTGGCCCATGGCCTGGATTTTTTTCAGTCGGTTTTTGGGGGCTACTGTATCCTTAGGGTAGCGCATGAAAAAGTTGAGGACCACCCAGTAAGATTCCAGATAGGTGAGAAGGAAGGCAGAGAAGAGTTTAAGTTTGCGCAGTCCAGAAGCCGTTACATTGTAGGTGTCCGGAAGGGTGGGGTGGGGCACCAGTATGGCATCATCAATGAAGGCCTTGAGGTTTTTACGGACAAGCAGTTCTGCACTTCGGTCGGGATCCTGAAAAAATTCATCGTTGAAAAATTCTGTCAGCCTGCCATAGGTCAGATGCAGATCCCCTGATGTGAACTGCAGGGCATCCTGCTCCAGAATGGCAAGGGATGTGTAGGCCGCAGGGATGAAAAAGGCGATCACGTTGTTTTTATAGTAATCCAGTATGGGCCTTTTGGATTCATTGAGTACAATCCGCAGATCATCGCGGTTTTCCGTGGCAGCGTCCACAAATCCCCTTTGCACAAAGGCTTCGGCTACCTGACGCAGGGCATAGTCAGGGTTAACCTGCAGGGTGTCTGCCATGCGTATGTCCATTCGGTAAAGGTAGGAAAGGTAAGCTTCCATTACCTCTTCTAAGCGGGCATAGGGAATGGTTGGCTGAAAAAGGTTGAGGAGGGCACCCGCCACAATGCCGTAGGGCGTTGCTACGCTGACCTGATTGATGGAATGGATGCATCGGTAGGCAAGGTCCGTGCATATTTCCTGGTGGGTTATTTTGTCCAGTTCAGCCGGGTTGAGATTTTTTTCAGCAAAATAGTCGTTTAGGGAAATGGGGTTGTCAAAGTTCACATAAACTTTGCCGTATCGGACTTTTAAGGACTTTCTGGCTTTGACCAGCTGTCCCATGCTTTCGGGTTTTTTCTCTCCCCCTCCCAATTCATGGAGATAGGATTTTTCTTCCAGTACCCGGTCATAACCGATGGAAATGGGAACAATGGAAAGCTCCGGAGCCACGCCTTTGCCATAGGCGGAAAGGGTTTGGGAAAGGAGTCCCATTTTTGGGGAAAGAAGTTTGCCAGTCCGGCTTCTGCCGCCTTCAATGAAAAATTCAATGTTAAAACCCTCCGAGAGAAGGGTTTCCACATAGGTGGAAAAAATTCGGGCATAGAGACGGTTGTCTTTGAAGGTGCGCCTGAGGAAAAAGGCACCGCCGCCCCTAAAGATTGGGCCTAAGGGCCAAAAACTTAAATTTTTGCCTGCTGCAATATGGGGGCAGGGCATTTTATTGTGGTGGAAAAGGTAGGAAAGTACCAGATAATCCAGGTGGCTTTTATGGCAGGGTACCAGAATCAGGGGGCCTTTTTTGGCGGCCTGCCTTATTTTTGCCAACCCTTTCTGGTCTACGGATATTCCTTCAAAAATATTTTTGAGCATCCAGGTCAGAGCAATATCATAGACCTTGATCCAGCCCATAGAATAGTTCGCTGCAATTTCATCAAGGTAGTCATTGGCTTTTTTTCGTACCGCAGGCAGATTTTTTCCGGAGTCCCGAACTTCTTCCTCTAGGATGCGCTGTACTTTTTCGCTGGTGAGGATGGATTCAATCAGTTCTGTCCGTTGCTTCAGAACAGGGCCGGTGATGCTCTGGCGCTGAAGGGTGAAAGTTTTCTGAAGTCTTCTGCGGAGCTGAAGGGTTTGATTTTCTGTGGAAAGTCCTTTGATCTCCGGCTCCGCCAGAAAGTCTTTCAGGCAGATGGGTTCGGAAAAATCCATGAAAACCTTTTGATTGTTTCTGCGCACAAGGGTCAGGAGCCGACGGATTTTTCCCGGATCTTCGGCAGAGCCAAAGATGAGGTCTATGATGGATGGCGTATCCCTGTGGGGGGTGATGCCAAAAAAAAGGGTCTGGGGGATGATGTAGACGGGTCGTTCCGTAATCTTTTGCAGGTCGATGATGTGGCTGAAGGCATCGGTTCTGGACTTTAAAAAACGACGCTCAAATCCCCTTTTGCTGGAAAGGTAGATGAAGCCCGTATGCCCCTCCATGAGGCGGTTTCTGTAAAATCCCGTTGTATACGGGTCTGCAAGGCGGAAATGGGTTAAAAGGTAAAGAGCTCTTGTGAAAAAAATCCGGATTGAGCGGAGGATGGGCTGAAAAATAATGACTTTGTAATCCAGTCCGATCCTTGGGGCAGGCATGCCCATTCTCTGATAACGAAACCAGGAGAAGAGAAATTCAAGAGTGCTTCGCCTGGGCGTGGCGTAAAGAACAATAGCATCTTCAGGAAGGCGGTCCATGGTTTCTTTGAGCTCAGGACCCGTATGGATGTTACGGAAAAAAAAACGGAATATAAGGATGGAAAGCCACCCGGCCTTTCTGTTGAGAACAGAGGTGCTGGATTCTTTTTCGTGGGTCATCTGGTCTCTGGACCATTTGCGCAGGGAAAAGGAACGGCGTTTTACAGGGAATCCCGGCTCAGGCATTTCATGCATGGTAAATCCTTTGACTTATAAAACGGTGGGAAAAGGCCTTCCGCATGCTGTTGGCAGCACACACTCAAGCAGTAGCAGAGAAAGCCCCTGCTGGCAACGGTAAAGGAAGGGCAATTAAGGCAATCTGGTTTCTGTATTTGATTTTCTTCATGATAAAGCATAAGTCTCTGGTCCTGACATTTTTTATCAAACAGATTCCTTGAGCCATGGTCTGTTTTTTGATGATTTTTTCGTTGCGGGATAAAGTGGCTTGTGGCAAGGTCTGAGAGTTGAAATTATTTTCAGGCTTGTCTTGCTTTCTGGGCTGTGATATTTTCTCCAAAATTTATCAGGATTCAGAAGAACGTGGGTGTGTCTTTTGAAAAACAACCCCAAAGAGGGCGGTGATACAGGAAGGATCTGAAAAACTGAAGGATAATGTTTGCTTTTTGCCTAAGCATTATCACAGACTGAAGGATAATTTTGTAGATCGCCAGGAATGATAATTATTTTAAAGGAGGCTTGTTTCCAATGAAAACGTTAGTGGGTGGTGCGGTTGCTGCTGTTCTGGGTGTTATCGGTCTTGCGGTATGGTTTGGTGCCTTTCTCCAGTTGATTGCCGGTGCCCTTCCGATCATGCTCCTGATCGGTGGTGGCCTTGCCCTTTACCTTGGCTTTGATGAACTCAAGGACAGCTGGAAAAACGAAGAGGGCGTGGAAGTAAAAAGCGACAAAGACCGTATTGAAGAACTGGAAAAAGAGCTGGAAGCCCTTAAAAAAGCCTGATTCCATATCCTTTTTGCTGTGAAAGGGGGCTGCGCTTTATCAAGCGTTCAGTCCCTTTTTTCGTATGGCGAATGTATCTCCCTCCCCTTTGCCCTTGTCTTGCAGGAGAATTTTCATGTCACGTCCTCTGGAAATACTTGTGGTGGATGACAGCGCCCTGATACGGAGACTGATCAGGGAGGAGCTTCAGGCTGCCGGTTACCGGGTCAGCGAGGCTGCCAACGGATTTGAGGCGCTGGCAAGGGCTGCGGAGCCGCCTTCTCCGGACCTGATCACCCTTGACATTGATATGCCCGGACTTGGGGGTTTTGAAACCTTCCGCAAGCTTCAGGAAGACCATTACCGCCGTTTTTTTACCCATGTGGAAGATGCAAGGATACCGATTATTTTTGTCACAGCCAATGACACCCTGAGCATCCGCCAGAAGGGCTTTGCACTGGGAGCTGCGGATTTTATTACAAAGCCCTTTGCAAGGGGAGACCTTAAAGCTGCAGTGGAGGCCATTTTAAAGCCGCCCCAGCCCATGGAAGGGCTTAGCGCCCTTGTGGTGGATGACAGTGATACGGCAAGGAGTATTGTTGCAGAAAATTTACGCAGGGAAGGGTTGCAGGTAACAGAAGCCGAAGACGGGCAGGCGGCCTGTGAAATTCTTTCGGACAGGCTGTGGGTCATGGATATGGTGGTTACGGATCTTGTCATGCCGAGAATGGATGGCATTGCCCTCTGTCAGGAGATCCGCAGGCATGAATCCATGGAGGATACGCCGGTTATTTTTCTTACGGCCCTTGCGGACCAGAAGGAGCTTTTGAAGATTTTTGCATCGGGTGGCACGGATTATCTGGTAAAACCCTTTTTTAAGGAAGAATTCCTTGCACGGGTGAATGTCCATCTGGAAAGAACCCTCCTCACCCGGAAACTGCGTAAAACCATTGTCGAGCTTCAGCATGTTCATCTTGAAAAGGAAAAACAGCAGAAGCTTGAAGGCGCTCTGGGCATGGCCGCAACCATCTGCCATGAACTGAACCAGCCCCTTCAGAAAATCAGTGGTTATTCAGAACTCCTGAAAACCCTTGGAATTCCCGAAAGAAAAGAGAGTGTATATGCGGACCACATTCTTCAGGCTGTTCAGGAAATGGGGGATCTCACACGCAAGCTGATGACCCTGACCCAGTACCGTACCCGAAAATATCCCGGTGGCGAGAGCCTGCTTCATCTGGACGCCGAGGATCCTTCCGGCTGATCAGAAAAATCTGCAGTTCTTATGCATGGCTTTATTTTTCCCATGCGCTTTTTGCATGGGTGGATAGCAGATTTTCTCTGGAGTGAAAGCATGCCCCGGATACAGATTCATCGCCTTGTTTCCCGCAGTACTTTTTCCTACCGTATGGATGTGGACAGTGAAGGTCAGCACTGGCAGGGCAGGGCGCAGATGGTTTGCAAGCCCCTGCAGGCTTATCAGAAGGTCCGGTTTTTTCCCACAGATGATATCTACGATACCTGCCTTGCCTGTGGCGTGAGGTCGGATCAGTGGATAGGTCATCTGCGTATTTTTTATCCCAACGGAGATGCGGCCCCTCTGCATCGTATGCGTATGGGTGTGGGCACTCAGGTTTTGTGTGCCATATGTGCAGATCTTTCCTCCGCAGGTGGCGCCCTTCTCTATGCCCTGCCCACATCGGAAAGCATGCGGGAATTTTTGAATAAAAAACAGTTTATCCCTTCTACAAAGTTTCCTGAACACTATTTCAGACCCCTGCCGCAGTCTTTATCCTGAAAATATGAAAGAAGTGCCGGAGGATTTTTTTGCCCCGTGAAAAATATCTTCTTGCATTAAGAAAAATTTGTGCCTAGCTTTTGGCTCAGGCAGGTTTTTTTATTGTTTCTGTTTATTCATTGAATATCCGGTGCCGTGCTGGTCCATATTCTTTATATGCCATGGAAAGGCAGGATGCTTATGTTGCGTAAGATTCGTTTACCCATAACTGGCATGCACTGTGTCAATTGTGCCAGTGGTGTGGAAAAGGCGGTTTCAGCCCTTGAAGGTGTCCATGGGGCAAGGGTGAATCTTGCTCTGGAAAACCTTGATGCGGAAGTTGATCCGGAACGAACATCCCTTACGGAGCTCGTGGATGCGGTGAAAAAGGCAGGGTTTCAGGTACCTGAGGCCCGGTTGCGCATCCCTGTTACGGGCATGCATTGTGTCAATTGTGCGGGGGGGGTTGAAAAGGCCCTGTCCGCTGTTTCCGGTGTGCTGGATGCAAAGGTGAATCTGGCCGGAGAAGAAGCCCATGTGGTCTATCTTCCGGGAGAAACAGGGCCTTCTGAACTGGCCGGCGCCGTCCGAAAGGCCGGATTTACCCCTGTAATGGAAGAAGGGGGAGGAGAAGCCCTTGAAGATGTGGAAAAGGCGGCAAGGGAAGCCGAAGTGGCGGAACAGAAGAAGAAATTTCTCGTGGGTGCGGCCTTTACCCTCCCCCTTTTCATCCTTTCCATGGGCCGGGATTTTGACCTCATGGGGGCGTGGAGTCACGGGGTCTGGGTGAATTACCTGCTCTGGTTTCTTGCAACACCTGTCATGTTTTACACCGGTCTGGATTATTTCAAAGGTGGCTGGCAGAGCCTTAAAAACAAAAGTGCCAACATGGATGTGCTGGTCAGCATGGGGACATCCGTGGCCTATGGATACTCTGTATGTATCGTTCTCTTTTTTCCTGACGGCGGCCATGTCTACTTTGAAACCGCTGCGGTGATCATTACCCTGATCAAGCTGGGCAAGCTCCTTGAGGCGGGAACAAGGGGAAAAAGCGGGGAGGCCATCCGCAAACTGATGGATCTTTCACCTAAAATGACCATCCGCATCGAAGAAGGCCTTGAAGTGGAAGTTCCCGTTTCCGGAATCAGAAAGGGAGACCGGATTGTCTTGCGTCCGGGAAGTACTGTTCCCGTAGATGGTGTGGTGGAAGAAGGCCGCAGTGCCGTGGATGAATCCATGCTCACAGGGGAATCCATTCCCGTAGATAAAAAGCCCGGTGATGCCGTAACCGGAGGTACCATGAACCATGGGGGGCGCCTGATTATGCTTGCGGAGCGGGTGGGGTCTGAAACGGTTCTTGCCGGTATCATCCGCATGGTCCGGGATGCCCAGGGCAGCCGCACCCGTGTGCAGGCACTGGCGGACAGGGTGGCTGGGGTTTTTGTGCCTGTGGTTGTGGCTGTGGCCCTTTTGACCTTTGCCATCTGGTGGCTTGCTGCGGGCGATGGCCTGGAGGGTATGGTACGCCTTGTGGCTGTGCTGGTCATTGCCTGCCCCTGTGCCCTTGGCCTTGCAACGCCTACGGCTGTGATGGCCGGAACGGGCCGTGCTGCGGAAAGGGGGATTCTCTTTAAAAACGGAATGGCCCTTGAGGATGCCGCAGAGGTGGATACGGTGGTGTTTGATAAAACCGGCACCCTTACCTTTGGGCGGCCAGAGCTGACGGATGTTTTGTCTCTGGATGCGGGTTTGTCCGAAAAAGAGCTGCTTGCTCTGGGGGCTGCTGCGGAAAGGGGATCTGAGCATCCCGTGGGCAGGGCCGTGCTCAGGGCCGCGGAGAATCAAGGATTGTTTCTTCCCACTACAGAGGATTTCAGCAGTGTGGGAGGTGCCGGTGTCAGGGCCTTTGTGGATGGCCATGCCATTCTGATCGGTCGTCCGGACTGGGTGGCGGAGGAAGGCGTGGATACGGCATCCGGTGAGGGGGCAATCTTAAAGCTGCGCAGGGAGGGGAAAACCGTTCTGGCCCTTGGCATGGGGGGAAGGCTTGCGGGGCTTTTTGCCGTGGCGGATACCCTGAGACCGGAAGCCGTAGATGTGGTATCCCGCTTGAAGTCCATGGGGATGCGTACGGTGCTCATGACGGGGGATACGCCGGAAAGTGCAGCCGCCGCTGCTTCTGCCTGCGGTGTGGATGAGGTATTTTCCGAAGTCCGGCCCGAAGGAAAGTCCCTTACGGTGCAAGAGCTTCAGAAATCCGGTCGCAGGGTGGCCATGGTGGGGGATGGTATCAATGACGCACCTGCCCTTGCGGCTGCGGATCTGGGCATTGCCATGGGTTCCGGAACGGATGTGGCCATGGAAAGCGGTGGTGTGGTTCTGGCCGGAGGCCGGCTTTCCCAGGTGCCCATGGTTTTCAGGATGGGCAGGGTGAGTCTGCGGGTTATCCGTCAGAACCTGTTCTGGGCCTTTTGTTACAATGTGCTTCTCATTCCTGTGGCCGCAGGGGTACTGGCATCCTTTGTTTTTCTTCCGGCCATGCTGCGGCATCTGGATCCCATGGCTGCGGCACTGGCCATGGCCCTGAGCAGCCTTACCGTGGTGAACAACTCCCTCAGGCTTTACCGCTCCCGGCGTCTTTTCCGGGAGTAAGGGGTCAGTGACCGTAGCTGGAGCCATCCCAGCAGTGGGTGCAGAGCTTTTCCTTTGGAAGGCCAATGGCCGTAACAAGGTCTTCAAGGGTCTGAAACTTAAGGGATGTCAGTTCCATGCGTTTTTGTATCCATGCCACCATTTCCGCATTTTTGGGGTCAAAGGCATCGGCATAGCGGTGGATGTTGCCCGTTTCATTGCCCTCAAGATCCAGAATGGCTTTGCGGCCAATGAGTTCAAGGGAGGATCTTGATGTGGAAAAATTTATGAATTCACAGGGGAAAATCAGTGTGGGGCAGGCAACGCGCATGTGTACATTTTCAGCGCCGTAGTTGCGGAGAACCCGTGCATTGTCCGAAAGCTGGGTACCCCTCACAATGGAGTCATCCATCAGTACCATGGATTTTCCCTCAATGAGGCTGCGGTTGGGAATCAGCTTCATCCTTGCAACCAGCGCTCTGGTTTTCTGATTCTGTGGCATGAAGCTTCGTGGCCAGGTGGGGGTGTACTTGACGATGGGCCGCTGATAGGGAATTCCCCTTGCATTGGCATAGCCTACTGCATGGCCGATACCGGAATCCGGAATGCCTGCGGCAAAGTCTGCGGGTACAGTATCTTTTGCGCCCATGGCCGCACCACAGCGGTAGCGGAAGGCTTCCACATTAATCCCTTCATAATTGGAAGAAGGGTAGCCGTAATAGACCCAGAGAAAGGAGCAGATCTGCATCTTATCCCTGGCCGGAATGCGTGTTTCCCAGCCCATGGGATTGATGAAGACCGCTTCTCCGGGTCCCAGATCCATGAGCGGCTCATAACCAAGGTTGACGAAGGCACTGGATTCCGATGAGAAAACAAAACTTCCCTCCTTTTCTCCCAGAATCAGAGGGGTTCTTCCCAGAAGATCCCTGCATCCGTAGAGGCCTTTTTCCGTCAGAATGATAAAGGTGCAGGAGCCTTTTACCTTTTCCTGTACGGCAAGGATACCCGCCTCAAAGGATTCTTCCGCACTAATGAGCATGGCTATGATTTCAGTGGGATTGACATCGCCTGCGGAGGATTCGCTGAAGGCATAGCGCCTCTGGTGGGCTTCTTTGGTCAGGGCTTCAATGTTGGCAATTTTACCTGCGGTCACTAGGGCAAAACGGCCCAGATGGGATGAGAAAACCATGGGCTGGGCATCCGTGTCGCTGATGACCCCAATGCCCATATTGCCGGAAAAAAGGCCCAGATCCGGTTCAAACTGGGTACGGAAATAGGTGGATTCCAGACTGTGGATTTTGCGGGTAAAGCCCGCAGGTCCGGCAACGGCCATGCCGCCGCGTTTTGTACCGAGATGGGACAGATAATCCGTTCCGTAGAAAAGATCCCCTACGCAATCCGTTTTCCGGGCCACTCCGAACACGCCCCCCATGATGCTCCCCTCTTTTGGACTTCTTTGATGATTCAGTAGAAAGTGAAATGGCAGGATGAATAAAGATGCCCATCCTGCATGGCGGTTTCCATTGTTTCAGACAGGGGGCTTTATAGGCCTCATTGGCTTTCAAGTACAGAAAAAAAGTACCAAGGACTCGGATTTTTGATGGAAAAGGGTGTTGACAGCAGGGGTTTGCGCTGTTAAAGGACAGTTTCAAATAAAGATTTTTAAGGAAAGACAGATATGTTTAATTTTGTACTTACCAGCCTTATTCTCCTTCTTATCGTTCTCGTGGTGGTGGCGCCACCGCTTGAGGGCCGGGCTTGGTAATGGCATTATAACCGCCGAACGGAAGATTCAGAACCGTTATCAGCCTGGCAGCTGGTAGCGGTTTTTTGTTTTTTACATGTATGAAAGGAGTGTCCATGCGCAGCGGGCAAGTAAAAGACGGCATAGAAAGGGCTCCCCACAGGTCCCTTTTCAAGGCCATGGGGTATACGGATGAGGAAATCCGACGGCCGATCATCGGTATTGCCAATGCAGCCAATGACATCATACCGGGGCATGTGCACCTTGATAAGATCGTGGAAGCTGTCAAGGCCGGTATTTATATGGCAGGGGGGCTTCCCGTCACCTTTGGTGTGATTGGTGTCTGCGACGGTATTGCCATGAACCATACGGGCATGCATTACTCCCTCGGAAGCCGGGAACTGATCGCCGATACCATTGAAGTCATGGCTACGGCCCATGCCTTTGACGGTCTGGTCATGGTTCCCAACTGCGATAAGATTGTTCCGGGCATGCTCATGGCTGCGGCCCGCCTTGATCTGCCTACGGTGGTCATCAGCGGTGGTCCCATGCTGGCGGGTAAGCACCCAGAAAAGCCGGGCCAGAAGGTGGACCTCATTTCCGTATTTGAGGCTGTGGGTGCCGTCAAGAGGGGCACCATGGATGAAAGGGAGCTTGGGCTGATTGAGGATGCCGCCTGCCCGACCTGCGGTTCCTGTTCCGGCATGTTCACGGCCAATTCCATGAACTGCCTGACGGAAGTCATCGGCATGGGGCTTCCCGGTAACGGCACCGTACCTGCGGTTATGGCGGAGCGCCAGCGCATGGCCAAGTATGCGGGCATGAAGGTGATGGAGCTCCTTGGGGCAGGTATCACCCCCCGCAGCATCATGACGGAAAAGGCCTTTGAGAATGCCCTGGCCGTGGATATGGCCTTAGGATGTTCCACCAATACCGTGCTGCATCTGCCGGCCATTGCCGGTGAGGCCGGAGTGAAGATTGACCTGTCCATGATCAATGAGGTCAGCGCCAAAACGCCCCACCTCTGTTCCTTGAGCCCCGGTGGCAAGGATCACATTGAAGATCTCAACCGGGCAGGTGGCATATCCGCAGTGATGAAGGTGCTGGCCGATGCGGGCCGGATTCACGGAGACTGCATGACGGTGACAGGTAAAAGCGTTAGCGAGAATATTGCCGCAAGCCGGGTGCTGGATGCGGATGTGATACGGCCCCTCAGCAATCCCTACCATGAGCAGGGTGGCCTTGCCGTTCTCTTCGGCAATCTGGCACCCGAAGGCTGTGTGGTAAAGCAGTCTGCGGTTCGGGATGAAATGATGGTCCATGAAGGCCCTGCACGGGTTTATAACTCCGAGGAGGCTGCTTCCGCTGCCATTATGGCCGGGGAAATCCGCAAAGGGGATGTGGTGGTGATCCGCTATGAAGGCCCCAAGGGTGGTCCGGGCATGCGGGAAATGCTCACTCCCACTTCCACCATCGCAGGCATGGGGCTGGACGGGGATGTGGCACTGATCACGGATGGCCGTTTTTCCGGCGGAACCCGTGGTGCAGCCATTGGCCATGTATCTCCCGAGGCCAGCAGCGGTGGTCCCATTGCCTTTGTGGAGGAAGGAGATATCATTTCCATTAATATCAGGGAAAAAAGTATTGCCCTGAAGGTGGAGGATGCGGTGCTGGAAAAGCGGAAAGCCTCATGGACGCCGCCAGCAGCGAAAATTACTAAGGGGTATATGGCCCGTTACAGCCAGAGGGTATCTTCCGCAAGCAGGGGTGCCGTGCTGGATGGGTAGTTTGTTTTTTTGTAATTATTCAGAACAGTTTAATCTGAATTGCTAATGCTGTAATTGTAACAGGTTCGTACTGTTGCAAGGCTCCGTGGCTATTTGCAAGTGACATTGCAATCGTTTCGGATCAGAGCTTTGTCCGGCACTCAAGATCCTTGAAGCACTTTTGCTCCCGTAAAGGGCTTGAGCTTTTCAGCTTGAGTGCCGGATTGCGTCACGGGCAAATAGCCCGGGGTCTGTGCATCTGCCTTGCAGGTATGGTACTTGGAAAACTGTGCTGAACAGTTACGTTTTTTATTACATCACTTTTTTTACCCAAAACGAAGGATGATCCCTATGGAGTTGACAGGCGCACAAATTCTCTGGCAGTCGCTCAAGGACGAGGGCGTGGATACGGTTTTCGGCTATCCCGGCGGCGCTGTCATCGATTTTTATGATGCACTGGTACAATATGATATCAATCATATTCTGGTTCGCCATGAGCAGGGTGCCGTTCATGCGGCAGATGGTTATGCCAGGGCTTCCGGTAAGGTCGGTGTCTGCATGGTAACCTCCGGTCCCGGAGCCACCAACACGGTAACGGGCATTGCCACGGCCTACATGGATTCCATTCCCATGGTGGTGATTACCGGTCAGGTTCCCACCAGTCTCATCGGTAACGATGCTTTCCAGGAAGTGGATATTGTGGGCATTACAAGGCCCTGCACCAAGCACAACTATCTGGTGAAGGATATCACCAGGCTGGAGCGCATCATCAAGGAAGCCTTTTACATTGCCCGCTCCGGACGTCCCGGACCGGTTCTCATTGATATTCCCAAGGATGTGACCAACAGCCGTACGGTGTATCAGGCCATTCAGGCTGTTCAGATGGAATCCTACAACCCCACCTACCACCCCAACACCAAGCAGCTTGCCAAGGTGGTGAACCTGATCAAGGAAGCCAAAAAGCCCATTATCTTCACGGGCGGCGGGGTGGTGCTTTCCAAGGGCGCCGAGGCCCTGACAAAACTGGCCCAGAGAACCAATATCCCCGTAACCGGCTCCCTCATGGGGCTGGGAAGTTATCCCGGTACGGATGCAAAACTCTGGCTGGGGATGCTGGGCATGCACGGTACCTACCGGGCCAATATGGCCATTTCCGATGCGGATCTCATCCTTGCCATCGGGGTCCGTTTTGATGACAGGGTGACGGGCAAGACCGATGAGTTTGCCAGAAAAGCCACCATTGTCCATGTGGACATTGATCCCACCTCCATCCATAAGAATGTCACCGTGGATGTGCCTGTGGTGGGTGACTGCCGCCTGACCCTTGAGGCCCTGAACCAGCTTCTGGATGCCGAAGATCCGGCTGTGATCGGGCCGGAGCGCACGGAGTGGCTGGGCCAGATTAAAAAATGGAAGGACACCAATCCCCTTGGCTACAACCAGAAGGATTGTGCCACCATCAAGCCCCAGTATGTCATTGAAAAGCTTTTTGAGCTGACCAAAGGCGATGCCATCATCAGCACGGAAGTGGGGCAGAACCAGATGTGGGCGGCCCAGTATTATCATTTCTCCAAACCCAATCAGTGGCTGACCTCCGGTGGCCTCGGTACCATGGGTTATGGATTCCCTGCGGCCATTGGTGCCCAGATGGCTTTCCCGGATAAGGTGGTGGTGGATGTGGCAGGGGACGGCTCCATTCAGATGAATATTCAGGAAATGGCCACGGCGGTTCAGAACAAGCTGCCCGTGAAAATTGTCATCCTGAACAATCAGTATCTGGGTATGGTACGTCAGTGGCAGGAGCTGTTCTATAAAAAGAATTACTCCCAGACGGACATGACCCATGCCCCTGATTTTGTAAAACTTGCCGAGGCTTACGGTGCTTCGGGTTTCAGAACGGAAAAGCCCGATGAGGTTGAATCCGTACTGAAAAAAGGTCTTGAGACCCCCGGCCCTGTAATCATGGAGTTCATGGTTTCCCGTGAAGAATGTGTGTATCCCATGGTTCCTGCCGGAGCCCCCATCACCAACATGCTCTTGGTCTGATACGGAGGCAAAATGAACGGAGACAAAAGTATTCTTTCCATTCTGGTGGACAACGAACCCGGTGTGCTTTCCCGCATTACAGGGCTGTTTTCCGGCAGGGGCTACAATATCGAATCCCTTTCCGTGGCGGAAACCATGGAACCGGGTATTTCCCGCATCACCATGATTACCCGGGGGGACAAGCACATTGTCGAGCAGATTAAAAAGCAGCTGAACAAGCTCATCAATGTAATTAAGGTATTGGATTTTACGGAACAGCGTCATGTGCTGCGTGAACTGGCCCTGATCAAGGTCCATGCCCGTGCCGAAAGCCGGGCGGAAGTGCTGCGCATCGTGGATATTTTCAGGTGCAAGATTGTGGACTCCGGTCCGGATCACTATACCCTTGAAGTGGCCGCAGACGAAGACAAGCTGTCTGCCCTTCTCAACATGCTGCAGCCCATGGGTATCAAGGAAATTGCCCGTACGGGAAGCATTGCGCTGGTCAGGGAAATGCATTAATTTTTGTAATTATTCAGCACCGTTTATTCCGAACTGCCAATGCTGTAGTTGCAGCAGCTTCATACTGTTGCAAGGCTCCGTGGCTATTTGCAAGTGACATTGCAATCGTTTCGGATCAGAGCTTTGCAGGCCTGTGCGAAAGAAGCGGCAAACTGTCTGAGCCGCCACAAAGGCAGCGTACCAAGGCCTGCTATGGTAATCAAAAAGCTTATCCTGCCTGTGGCGGGGAGTTTTTGCCGCTTCCGCACAGGACAAGAAGCTCCCGAATAAGATTGCGTCACGGGCAAATAGCCAGGGGCCTGTGCATCTGTCTCGCAGGTATGGTACTTGGAAAACCGTGCTGAACAGTTACTAATTTTTTGAATTTATCCCTGAAGGGCAGAAGATGTTCTTCAGGGGTGAGGGATGTATTTTTATCCCGGCGGCCAGTCGCGTGGATTTTAAAAAAAGACCTGTTCTTCCTTAACAAAGAGGGCAGGTCTTTTAAGCCTTTGTGTGAAATGGGTGCAAGAAATGATGTGAAAGGAGGCCTTGTATGAAAAAAGCAGGTATTATCCGTTGTCAGCAGACCGAGGATATCTGTGCCGGAGCAATGGATTTCAAGGTGGCAGGGCAGGGTAGCCTTGCCTTTGAAAAAACAGGCCCCGTGGACGTGGTGGGTTTTGTCTCCTGCGGCGGATGTCCGGGAAAAAAGGCTGTGATGCGGGCAAAAATGATGGTGGATAAGGGTGCCGGGGTTATTGCCTTTGCTTCCTGCATATCAAAGGGAAATCCCATTGATTTTGCCTGTCCCCATTTTGAAAACATGAAGGCAGCCGTAGAAAATAAGCTGGGTTCGGATATTGAGATCCTTGATCATACCCACTGATTATTTTGTATCCTCTTTTTTAAGGCTGTCTCTTAACAGTAATTGTTCCGGTTTTCTGGATTGGCCGGACTGGGTTTTGGCCAATCCAGGCAGCCGGAAAGATCTTTTTTATAGATTTTTCCGGTAAGGGGCCTTTCTTTGAGGATAAGGTTTCCCGTGAAAAAGACCCTTTCCCCGGCCAGAGGCCGGGTTATGACCATAAAGGCGGTTACCATGACATCCATGCTGCTCTACGACACCACCCTCAGGGATGGCGCCCAGGGAGAACACATCAATTTTTCCGCTGAAGACAAGATGAAAATTGCCCTGCGCCTTGATGATATGGGTTTTCATTATATCGAAGGCGGATGGCCCGGAGCCAACCCCAAAGATACGGCTTTTTTTGAAGCTGCCAGATCCATTACCTTTAAGAATGCAAAGCTTGCTGCCTTCGGTTCCACCTGCAGGCCGGGCATGAAGCCGGGCGATGATCCTCTTCTCAAGGCGCTGGCCGCAAGCGAAGCACCGGTGGTTACCCTTTTTGGGAAAACCTGGGATCTCCATATCGAGCGTATCATGGAGAACACCCTGGAAGAGAATCTGCGCATGATCCGTGAGTCCGTGGCCTGGTTTGTTTCTCTGGGCCGGGAAGTGATTTACGATGCAGAGCATTTTTTCGACGGCTACAAGGATAACCGGGATTATGCCCTTGAAACTCTGGCTGCCGCATGGGAAGGCGGGGCTGAGGTCCTGACGCTTTGCGATACCAACGGCGGCACCCTTCCCCACGAGATTGAAGCCATCATGGAGGATGTGAAGGGCTGGTTTGCGGATCGTCCCTTTGGTGATCAGCGTCCTCTGAAGCTGGGCATCCATGCCCACAATGACTCAAACCTTGCCGTTGCCAACAGCATTACCGCCGTGCGCAGTGGTGCTGTCATGGTACAGGGGACCATCAACGGATACGGAGAGCGCTGCGGTAATGCGGATCTCACATCCATTATCCCCGTAATGCAGCTGAAGATGAACATCGACTGCATGGGGCAGGAGCGTCTGGCCCGCATTAAAAGTCTCTCACGTTTTGTCAGTGAGACAGCCAATGTGCCGCCCTTAAACAGCCGTCCCTTTGTGGGAAAAAGTGCCTTTGCCCACAAGGGAGGCGCCCATGTGTCTGCGGTTCTCAAGGAGCCAAGGGGCTATGAGCATATGACGCCGGAGCTGGTGGGGAACGAGCGGCGGGTAATCATGAGTGATTACTCCGGCAAAAGCAACGTGACCTACAAGGCAAAGGAAATGGGCATTGATCTGGAGGGTGTGGACTCCAGGGAAGTGGTGTCCGAAATCAAGCGCCTTGAGCAGGAAGGGTATCAGTTTGAGGCGGCAGAAGGGTCCTTCCGGCTGCTGGTGGAACGCATGGCCGGCCGCTTCAAGCCCCGTTTCCAGTTGAAAAATTTCCGTGTTACGGTGGAAAAGGACAAGGACAGGCACTGCAGCTCCCATGCGATTGTGCACATTGACACACCCTTTGGCGAGGAGATGAGTGCCGCATCCGGAGACGGACCTGTATCTGCTCTGGACAATGCCCTGCGCAAGGCACTGGAATGCTTTTACCCCAGAGACATGGCCCACATGCAGCTTGTGGATTACAAGGTTCGTGTGCTGGACGGGGCAGGGGGGACGGGGTCCAAGGTGCGGGTACTCATTGAGTCCAGAGATCCGGATACCATATGGAGCACCATCGGCGTTTCCGAAGATATTATTGAAGCCAGCTGGCAGGCCCTTGCGGACAGCTTCCACTACAAGCTGGGGTCTTCCGAGATTTAGGCTGACGGGCATTCTGTTTAAAAAAACGGGAAAGGATCAATGACTTTGATTCCATGGAGTGTATACGCCGCAGGCAAGGCACAAGCCCCTGTCCTGCGGCCCATGCTTAAAAAATATCGGGATGTGTTTGTTTGAATTTTTTTTAAGATAAAAAAATGATGGCCAGATGAATCTGTCCGTTTCTTTAGGATCCTGAAAGGAAATCCCGATGAATAATCGCGTAATTATTTTTGATACCACCCTGCGGGATGGCGAACAGTCGCCCGGTGCCAGTATGAACACCCAGGAAAAAATCCGCATCGCAAGGCGTCTGGAAGAGCTGGGCGTGGATGTGATTGAGGCGGGTTTTCCTGCGGCCAGTGAGGGCGATTTTGATGCGGTGCGCCGCATTGCAGCTTCCGTGGAGCGGGTGCAGGTGGCCGCCCTCTGTCGGGCTTCCAAGGCAGATATTGACAAGGCATGGAATGCCATCAAAGAGGCCAGACACCCCCGCATCCATACCTTCCTTGCCACCTCAGATCTGCACATGAAGTACAAGCTCCAGATGGACCCGGATACGGTGGTGGCCAAGGCCGCCGAAGCGGTGCGCTATGCCAAAACCTTTACGGACAATGTGGAGTTTTCCGCAGAGGACGGTTCCCGTTCGGATAAGGATTTTCTCTGCAGGGTTTTTGCCGCCGTGATTGAAGCAGGGGCCACCACCCTGAACCTGCCGGACACGGTGGGCTATGCCGTGCCGGAAGAATATGCGGCCCTCATCCGTTATGTGCTGGCCAACACGCCGGGCATTGATAATGTGGTGCTGTCCGTGCATTGTCACAACGACCTTGGCCTTGCCACGGCCAACACCCTGGCAGCCCTCATGGCCGGAGCCCGTCAGGCGGAAGTGACCATCAACGGTATTGGTGAACGTGCCGGGAACACGGCGCTGGAAGAAGTGGTCATGGCCATCAATACCCGCAAAAATGTATTTGGTCTGGAAACGGGCATTGATACCACAAAGATTTATCCCGTAAGCCGTACGGTCCGGGAGATTACGGGCATGATCGTGCAGCCCAACAAGGCTATTGTGGGGGCCAATGCCTTTGCCCATGAGTCCGGCATTCATCAGGACGGGGTTTTGAAAAATCCCATGACCTATGAGATCATGCAGCCGGAAACCGTGGGCCTTGCCAAGAACAATCTGGTTCTGGGCAAGCATTCCGGCAGGGCTGCCATCCGTGCCCGTCTGGAAGCCATGGGGTATACCCTGGAGCCCGACGAGGTCAATGTGATCTTTACCCGCTTTAAAGCACTGGCGGATAAGAAAAAGAACATTCAGGACGAGGATCTGGAGGCGCTGGTCACGGAAAGTGTACTCAGGGCCAATGACATCTTTGAGGTGGGGGATGTTCAGATTTCCTGCGGTAACACCTTCCATCCCATGGCAGGGGTAACCATCCGGCGGGAAGGGGTGCTTCTGGGCCCTGTATTCACCAGCGGTAACGGTCCCATTGATGCGGTTTTCAATGCCATCATGCAGTTGACGGGGGTCTGTCCGGAACTTTTGCGTTTTACGGTTTCCGCCATTACCGGGGGAACGGATGCCCAGGGTGAGGTGACGGTGCGGATCAGGGAAGGGGAAACCGTGGCGCTGGGAAGGGGTGCGGATCTGGATATCGTCACGGCCAGTGCCAGAGCCTTTGTCAATGGTCTGAACCGCCTTGCGGCCATACAGCAGAATCCGGCCCGCAGCACGGAAACGATCTGATAAGGTAATTTTCACCAGAGTTGTAACTGTTCAGCACAGCTTTCCAGGTACCATAGCTACCAGACAGATGCACAGGCCCCAGGCTATTTGCCCGTGACGCAATCCGGCACTCAAGCTGAAAAGCTCAAGCCCTTTACGGGAGCAAAAATGCCTATGGATCTTGAGTGCCGGATTCGGGAGCTTCTTGCCCTGTGCGGAAGCGGCAAAAACTCCCCGCCACAGGCAGGATAAGCTTTTTGATTACCATGGCAGGCTTAAGCACGCTGCCTTTGTGGCGGCTCAGACAGTTTGCCGCTTCTTATTAGCACTCCGGCACTCAAGCTTGCAAAAAACCATTTTTTTCATCGCAGGCTCTGGGTTTATGGCTTGAGTGCCGGAATCCGAAACGATTGCAATGTCACTTGCCAATAGCCACGGAGCCTTGCAACAGTACGAAGCTGCTGCAACTACAGCATTGGCAGTTCGGAATAATTACCCAGAGTTTTTTAAAACGACTGGAATGTCACTTGCAAACAGGCAGGGTATCTTTTCCTGACTTGAGGTGTCTGTGTCTGAAATATCGTGGCGTTTCGGGCCTTTTTTGTACAATAATATCCAAAGCCGATGATCCCTTTTGGGATATCGGCTTTCGGGTTTTTGGCGGAGTTTGGATGAGAATCAATGAGCTGCAGGCTTTTTTACGTTCCCCTGCCGGAGCCGTGGCGGGCGGGGCGCTTTTTCTGACCCTTGCGGGTTTTTTTCTTGCCCTGATGGGGGCCATTGTCAAGGCTGTGTCCGCTGATCTGCCCAATGCCATGGTGGTTTTTTTCAGGAATGCGGCCACCTGTCTCTTTATTCTTCCCCAGCTTTTTCTGGGGTCGGGTTCCCTTACGGGACTGAAGACCAGCCATTTTTCCCTTCACCTGCTTCGCTGTGGCAGCGGTCTTGCGGCCATGTATGCCTATTTTTATGCCTTGAGCGTGCTTCCTCTGGGTGAGGCGGTTCTTCTGTCTTATACCAGTCCCCTTTTAACCCCTGTGGTGGCCCGTGTATGGCTGAAGGAGCCGCTGGGCTGGGTGCACGGGGCAGGGGGCCTGACGGGTTTTCTGGGAATTCTTCTGATTCTCCGTCCCGGTTTCCATGAAATCCATCCCGCTGCGCTGGTGGCACTGGTATCGGCATTTTTTGCCTCCATTGCCATGGCTTCGGTCAGGAAGATGGGTTCAACGGAGCCACCTTTTCGTGTGGTGGCATGGTTTACCATTCTTGCCACCCTGTTTTCCGCACCTGCCGCTTTTTCTTCATGGCAAACCCCGGATCTTTCGCTGGCAGGACTCTTTTTTTGTCTTGGTGCCGTGGGTTTTGTGGCACAACTTTGTCTCACCCGTGGTTATGGCATGGCACCGTCCGCCCGGATAGGCCCCTTTACCTACACAACGGTTTTTTTTGCCAGCATCCTTGGAACCATTTTTTGGGGGGAGGTTCTTCACCCCATGACCCTGATCGGTGGGGTGCTGATTGTTACCGGAGGAATGCTTGCGGGCAGAAGCAAAGGCTGAGTAATTCCGGGTATTTTATTCGCCCTGACTGAGAAGCTCTTCCATGGTAAACTGCAGGGCAGCCATGGAAAAGGGTTTTTTAAGGAAGCGGGACGGAGAATTTTCCGTAAAGCTGCCTATGGTTTCCTGTTCATTGTAACCACTGCAGAGGATAATTTTCATATCCGGCCGGATGCAGCGCATGGCCCCAAGGGTGGCCTTGCCATCCATTCTGGGCATGGTCAGGTCAAGGATGACGCACAGAATATGCTGGCTGTATCGATGGAAAAGTTCCATGGCTTCCTGACCGTCACGGGCCGCAAGGGGGGTGTAGCCCATCATTTCCAGTGCATCGGCGTATAATTTTCTGAGCATTTCTTCGTCATCCACAACAAGAACCATGCCCTTATTTCCATTTTCCTGCCGTTCGCTTTGAATTTCTGCTGACTTACTGGCTTCTGCCCCTTTTAACAAATCTGTTTCTTGAAGTGCCGGGAAGAAAACCTGAAAAGATGTTCCCTTATCTGGCCTGCTATCTACCATGATGGCTCCCTTATGCCCCTGCATGATACCCAGCACCGCAGAAAGGCCTAAACCCCGCCCCGTGAATTTTGTCGTGTAAAAGGGTTCAAAGAGACGATCCAGACTTTCTTTATTCATGCCGCAGCCCGTATCCTTAACCATAAGAAAAATGAAATTGCCGGGAGCTGGCTTTTTGAGTCCCCGGCTGTTTCTGAGAAAATCCTGATCGCAGAAACGGACACCCGTATGGATGGACAGGGTGCCGGGCTGTTCTTCCATGGCTTCCGATGCATTGGTGATGAGGTTGATCACCACCTGCTGAAGTTGTCCGGGGTCCGCCATGATTTCAGGTAATTCCGGGGCAAGGCGGGTTTCCATGGTAATGGTTTTGGGCATGACAGCCTGAAGCATGGTCATGTTTTCTTCAATGAAGCGGTTGAGGCCGATGCGCTGGACCAGAAACTGTCCTTTGCCGGAATAGGCAAGCATCTGTCGGGTGAGATCCGTAGCCCGGGCCACAGCGGTACCGGCCTTGCCGAGGCTGTCATGGGCAGGGGAAGAAACGGGAGTATCCAGCAGGGCCAGTTCCAGATTGCCCTGTATGGCCGCAAGGATGTTGTTGAAGTCATGGGCAATGCCTCCGGCCATGACACCGAGGCTCTCCAGTTTCTGGGAGTGCAGCAGACGCCGCTCCATTTCAAGGCGCTGGGCCTGTTCTTCCCTGACTCTGGTTACATCAATAATGAAGCCCCGGATACCCACCGGTTTTTCATTGTTGAAAATGGTGGATATATGGAGCTGCGCACTAAAGGTCTGCCCGTTTTTGCGCAGGGCCGTGAAAGAGAGGGGAGCGATGATTTCCTGACCGATGGTTTTCCAGAGGTAATCAAAAATCAGATTGTGTTCATCCCCAATGGAAAAATCCATGAGGCTGAGACCGGCAGCCTCTTCTTCCTTGGTATAGCCGAACTGCTCAAGGGTTTTCTGGTTCATGTATTGAAAATTATAGGATAAATCCGTTTCAAAAACACTTTCCGGCAGTGCATCGGCAAGGTTTCGGAACCTGCTTTCACTGCTGCGCAGGGCCTTTTCCCGCTGGGCAATGGCTTCTGCCATATCAATAAAGCCCTGCCTGAGGATCTGAAATTCCTGAAAAGGTGTTTTTTTAAGATTGGCCAGATACCGGATATTTTTTTCTTCTCCCCTTTCAAGGCTGTCCATGGCCTCTGCAAAGGTGGCAAGGGGAAGGGAGATTTCTTTGTTCAAGTTGTGTTGCAGCAGCCATACCGTTGTGGAAAGGAGGAGGAGAAGCAGCACCGTCAGGACGCCCATGGTGGTAAATACGGAGAAAAATTTTTCTCTGGCATTCCATGCCGTAAAAACCACCCAGTCTCCGCCAAGAACCGGTGCTGAGCTGAAAAGATGGTGGACACCATTGGTTCTGTGGATTCCAAGAAATATGGCCTCTCCCCCCAGCCCCTCCTGTACAGGCTGAAGCTTGCCCAGATTGGTTTGCTCTTCCACCATTTTCTGATCCGGGTGGGCCACAAGGTTGCCATAGCGGTCTGTGATAAAGAAAAATGCACTGTCTCCGGTCTGACCGAGGCCTGCAATAAAATTCTGCAGGCTGCGCAGATTCAGCTCTCCGGCCACAACCTTATGGTTCACGGGATAGCTGAAGAGGCTGGCTGTGATTTTGCTGCTCAGGGGAGCCTGATAGGGGGAGGAAATATAAACATCCTGCTTGTCCCTGTTTCTGTGGTTTGCGGGCATGAGTCTTGAGTAGTCTTTCAGGGAACCCATGGGTGGGATGGTGGCCATGACCTCTCCCTGATCCGAGAGCAGAAGAATTCTTTCAAAGGCGTTGGAATGTTTGATAAACTGAGGGATCACCTCTGGAAAACCCCTCAGGTCTGAAGATTCAGCCATCAGGTTGATAATTTCTCTGGAAAAGCTGAGGTAGGTGGCCACATACTCCGAGAGGGCAAGGGTCTGGAGATGCTGTTCTCTCTGAATATCCTGCCAGCGTTGCCAGCCCAGCAGGGCGGAAAGGGTCAGCACCAGAAAAACCACAGGCAGAAGAAGCCGGAGGGCCAGATAACGGCGGAGCAGGGTGCTGATGGAGGCGGCTGTCATGGCTTGGGTTCCATAAGGATGGTACGGAGAATACGGAACTGTCCGTCCTTTACTTCTGTAATAAATATGGAGCTGACCACGTCACCATAGGCATCAATGGAAATGGGCCAGCGCAGACCGGGGTAGTTCCGGGTTTCCAGAAGGGCCTCTGGCAGGCCCTTTTTCCGGCCGCCTGTTTTCTGGAGGGCTTTTCCCAGAATGCCCATGGTATCATAGGCATAATCTGCGGCAAAGGAAGGCCAGTGCCCGTAACGTTTGTGATAATTTTCAAGAAATTTTTCATATTTTGGTGTGGGTTTATCACTGAAGGCATGACCGGAAAATATCATGGTTTCCACGGTTCTGCCCCCTGCGGTGAGAAGCTCTTCGGTCATGGCCCAGTTGGCACTGAGCAGGGGCAGTACCGCCTGACGTGCATGCATGGCCTGGGTCAGGGCGGCGGCATCCCTTGCGGAAAGCACCACAAGAAGGGCGTCCGGTGCTGCTTCGGCCAGCTCGTCAGCAAGGGCATCCCAGTCGGGCCTTTCAGGGGAAGAAATGGTTTTTTCCAGCACAATGCTTTTTCCATGGGTGGTAAATTCCTCTGAAAATGCATCGTGGAAGGGCTGGGCAAAGGCCCTGTTGTTCATGTCCGATACGGATGCGATGCGTTTTAAATCCATGTTCTGGGCAGCATAGCGGGCAAGGGCCGTTGCCGCCGTATCTGTTGTGGGCTGTATGCGGAAAAAGAAATCTTTTATGCCGCTGAGCTCCGGTGTGGAGGTGGTGGGGCTGAACAGCACCATTTCGGCTTCTTCAATGAGGGGCATGGCCGCAAGGGTCTGGGAGCTGGTCATGTGTCCGATGATGGCCACAACCTTGGCTTCTATCAGTTCCCTGTCCGCCTGAATGGCCCCTTTCGCAGTTCCTTTGTCGTCCCGGCTGATCATCTCCAGCCTGCGGCCTGCAATGCCGCCCTGGGCATTGATTTCCTCCAGGGCAAGCTGGGCACCGTTGCGGCCATGAACCCCCAGATCCGCATAGGATCCTGTGAGGGGGCCGGAAAATCCTATTAGAACAGGCGGTTTCTCACAGCCAGTAAGCAATATACAGGCAGCAAGACCCATCAGCAGGCAGATGCTTTTCATGTATGCCCCCATGGTCACACTCCTTTATTATTGAGGAAAGGGCGTGGCTCAGGTCCGGAATCTTCCCAGAAGGGCCTGAAGCTCTTCGGCCAGAGCCCGGAGATCCTGGGCATTTCCGGCAACGTCCTGACTGTTGATTTTCATTTCTGCTGCGGCATGGCTCACATCCCCCACATCCTTTGTGATTTCCTTTACCACATGGCTGCTCTGGGCTACGTTGCCCGTGACTTCCTGAAGGCCTTTGGATGCCTGTCCCACATTGTCGGCAATTTCACGGGTGGCTGCGGACTGCTCTTCGATGGCCGTGGCGATGGTGGCAATGATTTCATTGATTTCAAGGATGGTTTTATCAATGGTACGGATCTGGCCGATGGTGTTGTGGGTACTGCCCTGAATGTCGCTGATGCGCTGCCTGATATCTTCCGTGGCCGTGGCGGTCTGTCTGGCAAGCTCCTTGATTTCATTGGCAACTACGGCAAAACCCTTGCCCGATTCACCGGCTCTGGCAGCCTCAATGGTGGCGTTCAGGGCCAGAAGATTGGTCTGTTCCGATATTTCGCTGATGGTGGCCGTCACCTTGCCAATGGCATCGGCGGCTTTTCCGAGCATATCCATGGACTCTGTGGCATCGCGGGCTTCCTTTACCGCCTGATCCGCAATGGCTCTGGCATTTTCCGTATTCTGTGCGATTTCAGAAATGGTGGCAGACATTTCCTCGGAAGCCGTTGCCACCATATTGGTATTCTGGTTGGCTTCTTCCATGGCTGCGGCAATGGCAGTGAAACCCGCATTCATTTCTTCAATGGCCGTGGCCACAGCCCGGGCCTTTGTCGCGGTTTCTTCCACTTTTATATCCATGCTGCCCGCAATATCCATGAGCTGGCCTGAGGACCGGTTTACAAGGCCGGCTCTGGATATGACATCGGAAACAATCTCCCTGATTTTATCAATAAAGGTATTGAAGCCCGTGGCCATGACACCGATTTCATCACTGCTCTGAACCTTCAGCCTGCGGGTGAGATCCCCTTCGCCCTCGGCCACATCCTGAAGCATTTTGGTTGTTTTCTGGATGGGGATGGAGAGGGAAAGGGCCATAATGTAGGCCAGACCCATGAAAACAGCAAAAACAAGGATGCCGATGACAACCATGAGGCGCATCATGGCCCTGAAGCCTTCCATGACTTCGTCTCTTTCAATGAAGCCCACAAGCTTCCAGCCCAGATCCGGAAGGGTGTGCACTTCGGCCAGCCATTCTTTCCCCTTGATTTCAAGGGATACGCTTCCCCTGTCTGTTTTGTCGAGAACCCTGAAGGCCTCAATGCCGCTTTCCGTCAGTTTTTTGAAGTTGGTTTCAGGGTTTCTCGGGTTGGCAAGGATGACACCGTCGCCCTGCACCAGCATCACATAGCCCGTTTCTCCGATCTGACTTCTCTGGATGAGGCTGGTCAGGGCACCGAGACTGACATCCAGACCGGCGATGCCCACAAGTTCATTTCTTTCGGACTGTATGCCATGCATGAGGCTGATGACGGGTTCTCCGGTGGTGGACATGTAGGCGCTTGTGATACTGGTTCTGGCTGGATTTGCAAGGGCCGTCTGATACCATGGGCGGGATCTCGGGTCGTAACCTGCGGGCAGCGCATCCTCTCCGGCATAGGTGAATCCGCCCCAGCGGCTGCCCAGAAAGACTTCAACCAGATGGGGGCTGCTGGCTTCGATGAGTTTTAAAAAGGTAATGATTTTTTCTTCGGTCTCACCGGGTGTCATATCTGAAGGGCGGGTGGGTCGGGTTGTCCGGGTATGGCTGGACAGGTTTTCATCTATTTTTTTGACTTCCGGATGCATGGCAAGCATGCGGGTGATGTTGCTGGCGTTTTCCATGAAAATGTCCATGGCCGCCTCTATGTGGGTCAGCTCTTTGGCTGTGCCCGTATGAAAATTCTCCACACTGTTTTTGCGTATCTGTATCCCCAGAAAGAGAAAGGTGAGGAGAAGGGGAACAAGAATGCTCATGGAAAAGGCAAACAGCAGTTTCTGGCGTATGGAAAAGTGCATGGCAGGCCTCCTTCGAGGTATTCAGGTAAGGTTTTTAGGGAAAGGCTTTTTTTAAACAGGAATCCCTGCGTTTCTTTACAGGGACTGGAAAGAACTTATTGTCTGGGTGAGACGTGAAGGCAGTAACAGAATTATTATGGGGTATTTTTCCTGAAGAATCAAGGAAAAATGTGGGGGAGACGGGAGAAGCGCTTCTTCCCGCTTCCCGCTATTATATGGGCAGGAAAGCCCTGCGGGAGGGGGAAAAAGCGGTCATCATTTCAGGAAACACCCTGAAAACGGCGGATGCTTTCCTTTAAGCCTTCAGGTATCTGGGCTGCGGTGAATGTCGGGCCGATGCAGACCAGAATGATTTCTGCCCTGTTACAGAGTTCTTCCATGCCCTCTGTTTCCTTGCTTATTTCCTGAATGACCGAGAGGCTTCTGCTTTTCATCCAGTTGAAACGGGTGCGGATAATGGCGGTTTCCATGTACCTGACAGGTTTGCGGAACTGCAGGTGGGCATCGGCCACGGCCAGATGGTAGTCCTTTTCCATCAGGAGGGCATAGCTGTGGCCTGCGGCATCCATATAGCGGTCACGGGCTTCGTGGTAAAGATCCAGATAACGGCTGTGGTAAACAACATTTCCCTGATCCACCATGGACATGGGGATACGGATACGGGTTTCATGGGGGAAAAAGGTGTCAAACTGCTGCATGAAAAAAGATTCCTTGGTATGGCGTTAAATAATGGGGGTTGAAAGCCCCCGTATCGGATAAATTTTTATTCTGATTACCACTGTTTTTCAGCCATAGGGAGTTTAATCCATGGAAATTATATGACCATATTTTACGGTTGTTGGCGGGCACCCGTAAAGGGTGCCCCTACAAAACAAGGGCCGAAAAAACATTCGCAGGGGCAGGCCTTGCACCTGCCCGTATGAAAGCTCTCACCATGGGCCTGACAACAATCTGACCAGCAGGGTCTGGCTGAGTCAGGGTAGTAATCAGAAATTTTATTGTCTTACCTTCAGTTTTTTATCGGATGCTTTGGATAACCGCCTTCATGAAGGCCGGAAGATCATCGGGTGTGCGGCTTGTGACAAGGTTTTTGTCCACACACACCTCCTGGTCCACCCATGTGGCTCCGGCATGTTCCAGATCATCACGGATGGCAAAAAAGGAGGTGACGGTTCTTCCTTTGAGAATTTTTGCGGATGCCAGCATCCAGCCCCCATGGCAGATGGCGGCCACGGTCTTGTTTTGGGCATCAAGGCCGGAGACAAGGGCCACCATTTCCTTTGACCGGCGCATGAAATCCGGGGCAAATCCACCGGGAATGACCACGCCGTCCGTATTTTCAAGCTTGATGTCGCTGGCAGCCGCATCCACCTTTGTTACGGTTCCTGCTTTCCCCGTATAGGTCTGTGCTGTTCCCGTTCCCACCACAATGACACGGGCATCGGCTTCCAGCAGCCTGTAGTAGGGATACCAGAATTCCTGATCATTGAATTGCTGTTCCACAAGAAGCAGTACGGTACGGCCCTGAAGTTCCATGGGGTTCTCCTTTTTTTAGGGGTTTTATTGCCTGTTTGTAATTATTCAGCACAGTTTATTCTGAACTGACAATGCTGTAATTACAGCAGCATCGTACTGTTGCAAGGCTCCGTGGCTATTTGCAAGTGACATTGCAATCGCAATCGTTTCGGATTCCGGCACTCAAGCTCTAAAACCAAAGCTAGTCATGTAAACGATGCAGCCTTTTCAGGCTTGAGTGCCGGAGTGCTAATAAAAAGCGGCAAACTGTCTGAGCCGCCACAAAGGCAGCGTGCTTAAGCCTGCCATGGTAATCAAAAAGCTTATCCTGCCTGTGGCGGGGGGGTTTTTCCGCTTCCCCACAGGGCAAGAAACTCCCCAATCCGGCACTCAAGATCCATAGGCATTTCTGCTCCCGTAAAGGGGCTTGCGTTTTTTAGCTTGAGTGCCGGATTGCGTCACGGGCAAATAGCCTGGGGCCTGTGCATCTGTCTTGCAGGTATGGTACTTGGAAAACTGTGCTGAACAGTTACTTTTTTTATTGCTATCCGATGACAGCGAAGAAATATAGCTTTTTTTTAAGACAAAGGGGTTTTCACAACTCTCCCTGCAGGGAAAGCCAGAGTCCGGAAAGCGCATCTTCGTGGGATACCAGCAGTTCCAGATAATCGCATTCCAGATCAATCATTTCCGCATCCTGTTTTCTCAGCCATTCCGAAAGCCAGCAGAAGCGTATGGCCGCCACCATGGGGGCCAGCGCCTGCCAGCCCGCAGGGGATATATGTCCCGATGCCCGTAGTTTTTTAAGCAGATCCCGTACAAAGGGCCCCTGCAGTGCCATGGGGTCTTCACTGCCAAGGCATCCCAGGAGATTGGCCGTATCATGGATGTCTGGTTTGGGGCCGAAGAACTCCCAGTCAATGAGGTAAAGCAGCTCTTTTTCGCCGAAAATGGCATTGACCGGGTGCAGATCCCCGTGGCTGAGGGTGAGGGGAACGGCTTCCAGAAGCGGGGCAAGCCGGGTTTCAATTTTTTCGCTGAGGGGATGCAGCCGGTCATGGAGCCGGGTTTCGCGGATTTTAAGAATCTGCATCAGCTCCCTGATGTATGCGAGGATGTTAAAGGCCTGTGCATGGACAGGGATCATGGGGCCTTTTTCCAGAAGTATGCGTATAAAGTCTGCAAAGGCTTCGCCCCGCCAGCCGTCTCTGGTGTATTCGGGTCTGGGAAGCTCTTTTCCCTTGATGTAGGGCGTGAACTGGAAGAAGGCGGCATTTTTTTTGATCAGCGCCCTGCCCCTGTCATCCCGCAGGGGAGGAAGGATGTGGGGTACGCTTAAGGCTTCAAGGTGGAAAAGAAGATCTGCAATGCGGTTTTTACGGGGCCCCTGATTCAGGGAAAAACGCTCCAGAACAAAGATTCCCTTTTTTGTTTCCACAGCCATGCGGCTCTGGCTGCGTTCCGGACTGCCCGCAAGGCAGATCTCAGGCAGGGGGGTGCAGCTTCCAAGGTCCATATGCGCGCAAAGGGCTTTAAGGGTATGGATATCCATGAAAGAGGGCTGGTTATGAGCATTCATAGGGGCCTTTTCAGTCATGCAAAATAAGGGGTCATGGGCAGATACATGAACCACTAGCCAGATTTTTCATCAAAAAGCTTAGTATTTTTATAGCCGGATTTGGGTTCCTTGTGACAACTGCATTTCTTATCCAGCTGTGTTATAAATGTCATAAGAGAAAGCCAAATGCAAAGACAGGCTCGTTCTTCTTATTCTCATTTGCCTGATTTTTGAAGTTTTTTTGTCAGAAAAGATTGTTAAGGAGAAAAGCCATTCAGGGAGACATTCGTTGGCAGCAGCCTTTTGCCAATTGCAGAAATGCCTTTGTGGAACCGCACCATGCCGCGCCTTTGTGGGAGAAGGGTTAAGCCTGAAGGAGCTGAGCCGTATCCGTTTGCGGCTGGATGATCTCTGCCTTCCCTACACCATCGACCATGTGGATTACGGAAATACTCAGGATCTGCGGGTTAAGGCGCACATTGACCGTAAAGGCATTGTGCCGGCATCCCGGAAGGAAAAAAATGACTCCCTTCTCCCTGCCCCCCTATTTATCCTCAGATATCAGGAGGCCCCAATGAAAAAACTGCTTCTGGTCATCGCTGTTCTCATACTCGGCGGCTGCATGGGGATGCCCCAGTCCCTCCGGCCCGTTTCGGATTTTGAGCTGAACCGCTACCTTGGAAAATGGTACGAGATTGCCCGTCTGGATCATTCCTTTGAAAGGGGCCTGAGCCATGTCAGTGCGGAATATACGCTGAGAAAAGACGGGGGGGTGAGGGTTTTGAACCGGGGCTTTCTGGCATCGGAAAACCGCTGGAAGGAGGCCGAGGGCAAGGCCTGTTTTGTGGGCAAAAGCTCGGAAGGCTATCTGAAAGTCTCCTTCTTTGGCCCCTTTTACGGCTCCTATGTGATTTTCGGGCTGGACCATGAAAACTATCAGTATGCCTTTGTTTCAGGGCCAGACACAAAGTATCTCTGGCTTCTCTCCCGGACGCCTGTCGTGGAACCGCAAATTCTTGAAAAATTTATCGAAACCTCCAGAGCCGCCGGTTTTGATACGGATGCCCTGATTTTTGTGGAGCAGAACTGAGGAAGGGAGCATCGTTTTTTCCATCCCGCTACGGAACCGTCCGGACATGCCAACAAAGGTGGCGGCGGCAGGGGCGTTGGCGCAAACAAAGGTCTTAGGGTTTTTTTTTGCCATTTTTGCAAAAGCTTGAAATAAATGCTTTTATTGTATGGCATGAAGAGTGCTATGGTTCAGTATATCGGATGGACAGGTCTTTTCGGATTAACAGATCAGGGAGGCACGACCATGAATACGCTGATCCCGCTCCGCTCCACGCTTTTCTGTACAGGCCGGATTCTTCTCCTCATCGCTGCGCTGACACTCCTGACCGCAGGACATCTTTTCGCCCGGACCCTCGTCTGTCAAAACAACCCCGACTACTTCAGCAAGCGCTGCACCCTCCACCCTTACGCCGTTACCAGGATTGTGGATGGTAAGGTTGTCAAGGGGCATCTTGTGGGGTGTCAGTTTAAATCCCATACCTGCATGGATGGGGTATGCAGGGATAATTACGGATATTCCGAGATTCCTTATGACATTTCCATGGATGATCATCAGGGGTTTTGCAGTTTGCTCTGCAACAATCCCTCCTGCAACGATCCTCAGGGATGGCGGTAATTTTTTAGCTTGCATCCTTAAAAAGGAGGAACATCATGGGGGAAATTCGGATCAGCTTATTGAAACCGGTTGCAATGGTCTTCATGCTCTGTCTGGCCGGACTTATCATGTCCGGAGAGCTTTATGCCAGTCGGTTTCTGGACAACGGAGACGGAACCATGACGGATTTGCAGACCGGCATGATGTGGACCAGAGAGCCCATACCGGTTGGTGAGGTTGTCTGGAATAAGGCGGTTTCAACGAGCCAGTCTTTCAGCATTTCCGGCATTGGTGGCTGGAGACTGCCGGAAAAGGATGAGCTTGCGATTTTTGCCCGTGCCCTGCGGTCAGAGCCCTTCCCCGGAGTGTTCAGGGCCACCTGCTGGTCCAATACGCAGGATGTGGCGGTCAGGGATAATGCCTTGTATGTGTACATGAAATTTGGCACTGATTATAGCGACAGCATGTGGTTTTCCAGACATTGCGTGTGGCCCGTCCGAGCCAGCCAGTGACGGGAGAAGGATCTTTTACTGTCAGGAAGTATGCAGCACCTGTTTCCGTTTTTCTCCAAAGGAGCCTTTATGAACGAACTCAGCCCCCGTTTTTGGGAAATTTTCTTTGAGGTTTATGGAAGTCTGCCCCGTCAGGGGCCGGGAAACCGGGCTTCTGCCGCCAGAGCCCTTGATTTGTGCCCAATCCCAGAAAAACCTTTGAGGATACTGGATCTGGGATGCGGGACGGGAGCCCAGACCTTCCATCTTGCGGAACTCACCACAGGCACCATCGATGCCCTTGATAATCATGCTCCTTTTGTGGATCTGCTTCAGGCAGGCGTCGTAAAACGGGGATTATCCCACAGGATACGTGCGAAGGTCGGGGACATGGCGGCTCCGGAATACCTGCCGGGCGGTTTTGATCTCATCTGGTCCGAAGGTGCGCTTTACAGCATCGGGCTGCGGAACGCCCTTTCTGTCTGCCATGGGCTGCTGCGTCCCGGTGGCTTTCTTTGCTTTACGGATGCCATCTGGCGCAGGGATGATCCACCCGCCGCAGTCAAGGCGGGTTTTGATTTTGATTATCCCACCATGGGGCGACTGGACGATGATCTGGCAGCAATAAAAGACAGCGGCTTTGAGCTGATCGGACATTTTACCCTGCCCGATGAGGCCTGGTGGGAGGATTTCTACACGCCCATGGAAACCTCGATTGCAGACCTGAGTATGAAATACGGCAGTGATCCCGAGGCTTTGTCCATACTTGCCCAGCTTGCTGAGGAGCCGGAAGTGCACCGCTCTTATTCTGA
This sequence comes from Desulfobotulus alkaliphilus, assembly GCF_007830435.1. Taxonomy (GTDB): domain Bacteria; phylum Desulfobacterota; class Desulfobacteria; order Desulfobacterales; family ASO4-4; genus Desulfobotulus; species Desulfobotulus alkaliphilus. The sequence continues at coordinate 73,031 of NZ_VLLC01000011.1, forward strand.
GTATTATGCCTATGAATTTTTTGTGGCGAGATGCATTAAGGAGTGATTCATGGAAGATACCTGTCGTCTTTATACGGATCTGGCTTGGCTCTGGCCCATGTGGGGGGAGGCGGCCACGGAATATGCCCCTTACTGCCAGTATGTCACGGCCCAGATCCGACGCCATGCAAAGGGTCCGGTACATACCCTGCTGGATATCGGGTGCGGTGGCGGAAAGAATGTCTTTAACCTGAAGCGGGAATTCAGGGTTACCGGTCTGGATTTAAGTCCTGCCATGCTTGCACAGGCAGGGGAGCTGAACCCGGAGTGCGTCTTTGTCCATGGGGACATGCGGACCGCAAGGCTTGGGAAAACCTTTGACGCCATTCTCATGGATGATGCGATCTCCCACATGAACTGCAGCAAAGACTTTGAAGCGGCCTTCCGCACAGCCTTTGCCCACCTGAATCCGGGCGGTGTTCTGGTTGTAACCCCGGACGTGATGACCGAAACCTTCCGGCAGAACAGAACCACCGTTACGCCTGTCCTGCAAGGCAGCCTTGATCTTGTCATCATCGAAAACGTGAACGACCCCGATCCCTCAGACGGGCAGTATGAAACGACCATCCTGTACCTGATCCGGGAGCAGGGCCGTCTGCGGATTGAAACCGATCACTGGACCATGGGGATCTTCCCACGGGAAACATGGAAGCAGGTTCTTCGTGAAACGGGTTTTCATGTGCATGAAGGGCTGTACTGCCATGGAGATGATGAATACACCGTATTTACCTGTGTGAAGGATTTTGCCTCTTCCATGTGATTTTGCGCAGGGGCATGCAAATAAAATGGTCAGTGTGTGACAAAAAACGTTATAATAATTTGGAACAGTAAAATTATCTGCAAGAATGTGAGCCTGACACCGTATTTTATGGATTAAATATTTGATATAATAATATGATTTTTACAGGTGGACGTGTGGGTAAAGCTCGGGTCGCTAACAGAATAAACTTAACTCTGGTTTGTAACGACAGGTTTTATTTAATGGATAAGCTGCACTCATAGAGCGTTTCCGAGTCTATATCAATATTACCGGGCCATACAACGGTTCCATTTTCCACACTTGCTGCCATAAAAACACCCTTCGTTTTCAAACGATTCCACGGCTTTTGCTCCAGATATTTTCCCATGTCCATGCAGCGTTGTTCACCGTTTTCAAATAAAAGCAGGAGGCGGAAGCCTTCCATAGGTTTTACATTGACCACATCCAGTAGCATAACATCTCCTTTATTTTAGAGGATCAATACGGAAAGGTTGTTCGCCCTCTTGCATAAGCTCCCAGTTGGCAAGCAGTTCTTCCCGATGTAAATCCACCCAAACCTGTGCCATGCGTAGTTGTCTGGCGGGAAGATTACCCGCAAGGACAGAGCTGTCATGGATGGAAATGGATGCTTTGTTTCATTATTTGTAACTGTTCAGCACAGTTTATCTTGAACTGTCAATGCTGTAATTACAGCAGCTTTGTACTGTTGCAAGGCTCCGTGGCTATTTGCAAGTGACATTGCAATCGTTTCGGATCAGAGCTTTGCAGGCCTGTGCGAAAGAAGCGGCAAACTGTCTGAGCCGCCACAAAGGCAGCGTACCAAAGCCTGCCATGGAAATCAAAAAGCTTATCCTGCCTGTGGCGGGGAGTTTTTGCCGCTTCCGCACAGGGCAAGAAGCTCCCGAATAAGATTGCGTCACGGGCAAATAGCCTGGGGCCTGTGCGTCTGTCTTGCAGCTATGGAACTTGGAAAACTGTGCTGAATAATTACCATTATTTTATATAAGGCCTGAAAAATCAGATTGCAATTCGTAATAAAAAAAGGGACATTTTTTCTTTTTTTGAATGGAGCTGTGAATGGCTAAAAAAAGGCAGAAAAAAGCAGAGTTTGTCAAATGGATGGGGCCTTTGCTGGATGCGCTGCGTCAGCTTGGAGATTCCGGAACCCCAAGGGAGGTTTCGGATCTGATTGCTGTGAACCTTGGTCTGCCCGATGAAAAAAAAGAAGAGCTGATGGAAAGCGGTACGCCCAGATTCCACAATCAGGTCTGCTGGGCAAGGCAGTACCTTGTGTGGGAAGGTTTCATTTCTGCTGAAAAAAGGGGTGTCTGGCAGTTGACCGGAAAGGGAAGGGATACCTTTCTCACTGAGGAAGATGGCCGGATTCTTTTTAAAAAATGGGTTGAGATCAATACCAGACAGCGTAAGGCAAAGCAGGAGGCCGTTTCTCCTGATGACACACAGGAAAAGCAGGATGACAGTAACGGGGAAAAAGCAGAGGAGCCAGAGGAAGAATATCCCCATAGGGAAAAACTTCTGAATGTTCTCAGAAAGATTTCTCCGGACGGTTTTGAGCGCCTGTGCAAGTATATCCTCAGATTGTACGGCTTTGAGAATGTTCAGGTAACACCCAAAGGCAAAGATGGCGGCATTGATGGTTATGGTACACTGAAGCTGAATCCCTTTGTGAGTTTTAAGGTTATTTTCCAGTGCAAGAGATATCAGGGGACCGTATCCAGAGCCCAGATAGGGGATCTGCGCAATGCCATGCTCGGAAGGGCTGACAAGGGAATCATGATTACAACGGGCAACTTCTCAGAGGATGCCAAACGGGAAGCGGACAGGGAAGGTGCACCGCCCATTGAGCTTATTGACGCTGAAACCCTGATTGAAATGATGGAAAAAGAGGAAATTGGCTTAAAACCCAGAACGGTTTATGATGTGGATTATCCGTTTTTTGAAAAATATATGGATTGAAAATGGAATTTTTTCAGATGGATTTTGGTTCTGATGCCTATGCCATAGCATGTGATCTGCGCCATGAGATCCTGAGAAAGCCCATAGGCCTCAGTCTGTATGAGGAAGATCTTGGGCAGGAAAAAAATCATCTGCATTTCGGGTTGAGGGATGCACGACAAAAGCTTCTGGCCTGTGTGATTGCTGTACCGCTTTCAAAAAGCGAGGCAAGAATACGGCAGATGGCCGTTGCACCCCGGCAGCAGGGGCAGGGATGTGGCAGATACCTCTTGCTTGAAATGGAAAATCTGCTTGCGGAAAAAGGGTTTACCCGCCTGAGCATGCATGCCCGCAGCAGTGCGGAAGGTTTTTATGCAAAGCTTGGTTATCTGCCTGTGGGGCGGGTTTTTATGGAAGTCGGACTTCCCCATCTTCCCATGGTAAAAAATATAGAGAATAAAAGCGGTGGAACCTTCATTGGGTGATCCATGTGTTCTGGGGGGCTCTGTTATACTCTGCGCACTCATTCCTGATACATGGGGCACCCTTGAAACGATATGGAAAATCTCTTGATCGGTGCATTTGATATTTTCTATTGTTTCAAAGCCTGCCCTGTTTTTGGGCAACCGAGTGTACCTGCAGAAAACCCATTTCCGATTCAGGTTCGTTTTTTAGATATCTGAAAGATCAGGAGGAAAAATGGCAGGCAGTCTGTCCCCTCAGGGTGTGAAGAACGGCACCCTTTCAACATCTCCGCTGCTGTATGCCGTGGACGAAACCCCGCCGGAATGGATGAGTGTGTTTCTGGGCCTGCAGATGGTGATGCTCGTCCTTGCCCCCATCGCCGTGACGCCCATTGTGGTGGCCCGCATGGCGGGAATTGATCCCGGAGAATACGGCTGGATCATCTTTGCCTCCCTGCTTGCCAGCGGCATCGGTACCCTGATACAGGTCCGGCGTTTTGGCGCTGTGGGTTCGGGTTACTTTCTGGTCATCGGGTCTTCCGGTTCTTTCATCGCCTGCGGTCTGGCTGCGGCCCAGATGGGCGGCATGGCCCTTGTGGCCACCATGGCCGTGCTCACGGCCCCTTTGCAGCTCTTTTTGGCCTGGTTTCTCGGCCCCATGCGCCGCATCATCACGCCGCTGGTGGGCGGGGTGGTGATCATGCTCATCGTGGTGAGTGTTCTGGGTATCTCCTTAGATATGATGGCCAATACACGTTCCTCCGTCCCTTCCCTGCACAGCTTCTGGGTATCCGCAACCACCCTTGCCGTGATTCTGGGACTGGCCATATTCGGAAACAGGCACCTGAGGCTCTGGAGTCTGGTCATCGGTCTGCTGGCGGGAACTCTGGTGGCTGCGGGTCTGGGGCTTGCGGATTTTTCTGCGGTGGCGCAACGGCCCTGGCTGGGACTGCCCGATGGGCAGTGGCAGGGCTTTGCCCTTGATTTCAGACCGGAGTGGATTGGTCTTTATCTGGCCTTTGCCATGGTGACCCTTGTGGGTGCGGTGGAAACCCTGGGGGATGGCATGGCCATTCAGAGGATTTCCCAGAGAAATTTCCGGAAAGTGGATTATGAGCGGGTGCAGGGGGCCATGTACGCCGATGGGGTGGCCAATGCCGTGGCAGGCACGCTGGGAACCCTGCCCAATACCACCTACTCCAATGCCATCGCCGCCGTGCAGCTTACGGGAGTGGCCTCCCGGCGGGTGGGGCTGTATGTGGCCCTGTTTCTCGGGCTTCTGGCCTTTTCCCCGAAACTTTCCGCCCTCATCACAGCCATTCCTTCCCCCGTTGTGGGTGCCTTTCTCTTTATTCTCCTTGCCATGCTCTTTGTGACGGGCATCCAGCTTGCCGCCTCCGAAGGTCTCAACTATGAAAGCGGTGTCATCATCGGTGTTTCCTTCTGGATGGGCTATGTGTTTCAGAACAAGCTTTTTTTTGCGGATCTCATGCCCCTCTGGCTGGGGCCTTTTCTCAACAACGGCATTGCCGCAGGCGGGCTTTTTGCCATTGTGCTGAGCCTTCTTTTTCAGATGAAGCCCGCAGGCAGGGCCCGGCGTGTGTTTTCCCGTCAGGCGGCCGCCATGACGGATCTTCAGGATTTTATCAATGAATATGCCGCCGTCCGGAGAATGCCCGTTCAGGTTCTTCAGCGTCTGCACCTCACGGCAGAGGAGCTTTTCATGCATCTCTGCGGGTCGCAAACCTTCAGGGGGCCTGAGCTTAAGGTGCTGCTGCATTTTGCAGACGGCAGGGTGCATGTGGAGTTTGTGGACGCCTCGGATCTTAAGGATCTGGATTTTGTGGTGGAAGAGGCGGGAGAAATGAATGATTTCATGGATCCCGATCTGCTGGGTCTCCGGATTCTCAACCGTTTTGCCTCGGGTCTGCGGCATCTGCGTATCGGTGGCGTGAATTATATCTCTTATCATCTGGCTGCGGATGATGCTTCTTATGGGTAAAAACTAAAAAAACAATGGAGAGCTGTTGCTTCGGGCACATCCTGTTTTTTTTCGACAGAACGCCTTTCAAACCGGGGTGATTTTCCTTTTAAAAAACATCAACACATGGGGAGATTCGGATGCGCTGTATCCTGATGTTCAGGTGACACCCAAGGGCAAAGATGGTGGCCTTACGCCCCCGGTTCTCCCATGAGCAGTCGGTTTTTGGGGGTAATGACCGATGGGATGGCTGCGGTATAAATGTCATATCCAGCCGCCCGGAGTTTCAGTGCCCTGACCGCATCCACGGCCAGATCCGGCGGCATCCATGGGGTAAGGCCGCCCGTATCACAGGTCTCAAGATCGTGGCAGCAGGGCAGCACGGCCACTCGGGTACGGGCAGCCACGGCCCTCGTCAGAATGCGGTCGGTCAGGCAGCCGCAGGCATGGGCGGAGACCACAAGATCTTCGGGTAAAAGCGTAATTTCTTCCATGTCCCGGGTTTCAAAGCAGACCCGGTCCTTCAGAAAGGGCCAGGTTTCGGCCATGGCGGCAAACAGCGCTTCAGCACTTTTGGGTATCCGGGTATCCACAGCCAGACCTGAGGGGGATGTCTGGTCCAGAATCAGCAGGATCTGGGCCAGAAGGCCGTGACCGCAGGCCAGATCCACCACCCTTCCCCCCCGGAACCGCCGCCGTATCCTTCTGGCCATTTCCCAGGCCTCGTAGAGTTCTTTTCTGGGCAGGACGCCAGCCCGGCAGACAGTCCGGGCAATGCGGCAAAAAAGGGTGTCTTCAGGGAACAGATCCTGATGCATGGGCATGAGACGGTTTTTGCTGGAAAGTTTCATGTAAGATCTTCCGGTGAAAGGGTTTTTATCCGGCCCACAATGAAGGCAGGATTTATTCAAAAAATGCCCCTGATGTTTGTTTTGTTCGCCCTGATCATCACCAGAGTCAACGGGAAATACCGCAGGTGCGTAAGCATATATCAGGAAGGTATAAAAATATACCTTCATTCCAGTATATTATATAATGCATTGTAAAAGATTTCATATGATTATATGATTGTACGAAATAACTGGTATCTGCTTCATTGATATTCCCATGAAGGGTTTGCCCGAGACTGAATTCTGAGTGTATCGCCAGACTTGGCACCTCATCTTATCTCTCAAAAACTTGAAGACCACCGGGTGAGAAGATTTCGGAACCGGAGACCTTTCTACACTGGCTGCCCCCTTGTGTTCCACACACCTTCAACCCCTTCTTTATCTGGATATGCCCATGAAGAAGATCGACCTTGCCACCTATAAGCGAAGGGGAATGTTTGCGGCCTTCAAGGATCGGGATATTCCTTTTTTTTCAACCTCAAGCCATATTGACATAAGCAATCTGAAAAAATTTATTGATGACCAAAGGTGCGGTTTTTTTCTGTCTGTCAGCTTTCTGATCACAAAAGCCGTGAATTCTGTACCAGAACTGCGGCACAGGGTCATTGATGGGGATCTTTTTGAATTCAAAAGGGTGGCTCCGGGCTTTACCGTGCTTTTGGAAGATGAGACTTTTTCCTTTTGTGATTCCCGGTATTTTGATTCCTTTGAGACGTATCGGAGATATTCGGAAGCAAAAATTCAGGAGGTGAAGGAATGTCCTGACCAGAGCACCGGGGAAAAACATCACATGTTTTTCATCACCAGTCTGCCATGGTTCAGTTTTACATCCATTGTGCATCCCCATGACAGGCAGTATGGGTACATTCCTGTGGTGAGCATCGGAAAATATTTTCAAGAAGGCGAGAGGCTCCTGCTTCCCGTCGGAATTCAGGTCAACCATGCCCTGGTGGATGGTATCCATGTGGGCAAATTTTATCGGCAACTGTCGAATATGTGTGAGTATCCTGAGCTTTGGCTGTCCGTATGAAGGGGGGGCACAGGTTGTCAGGCCGGTGAGGAATCGTAAGCGTACGCTCGTCTGGAGATACCCGTCCAGTTTATTCAGATCCTGATGGAGGCATGGCATGGAAAAACAGGTGCAGCATGTTATCATCGTTGATGGCTTTTCCACCGGAACTTTTTATCCGCCGCTGCTGCGGGAGCGTGGAATTCCGGCAGTGCATGTACGTTCCGGTACCGTTGTTCCGGATGGACAGTTCGGAAAGGTTGTGGAGGAACTCCTCAGCCGGGTAAGCCGGGATTATGCGGCCATGCTGGAGGAAGGGCCGGATCTTGATGGCCTTGTCCGGAATCTTTCGGCCTTTACGCCCTGTGCCGTGCTTGCGGGCTGTGAAACGGGCGTGGAACTGGGTGATCTTTTGGCGGCACGCCTTTCCCTTTCCGGCAATGATCCGGCCTCAAGCGCCACCCGCCGCAACAAATATGAAATGCATCAAGCCCTTGCCCGTGCCGGACTGCGGCATCTCTCCAGTCTGCTGACCGACAGCCTCGATGCCCTGCTCGGCTGGATACGGGAGGGAGACAGGCTGCCCGTGGTTCTCAAGCCGACAAGCAGTGCCGGTGCCGACGGGATTCATGTTTGCAAAACCTTGGAAGAGGTGCGTAAGGCATTCCATGTGCTGATGGGAGCATACGACTTTTTCGGTCGGAAACTTGGACTGGTTCTGGCCCAGGAATTTGCACCGGGGGTGGAGGTGGTTGTGAACACGGTTTCATGTCAGGGCCGTCACAGGGTCAGTGACCTTTGGCGCTACAGCAAAATGATTACCCCCGAAGGCCGCTCGGTTTATGACGGTGGAGGACTTGTTGCGGATTTCGGGGAGGATACGGAGCGGGTTCTGAAGTATGCTTTTGCCGCACTGGATGCCCTGAATATCCGTTTCGGACCGGCCCACAGCGAAATCATGATCACCCCCTCGGGGCCCGTACTGATCGAATGCGGCGCGAGGCCCATGGGTGCCTCTTTTCCACAGGATCTGCTCCGGGAATCCGTCGGGCATACCCAGCTGGAGCTGGCCCTGCAGGCCGTCCTTGATCCTGAAGTCTTTATGGCCCAGCTGAACACCCCTTATGTTCTTCGGAAACACTTCTTCATTAAAAACCTTGTCTCTAACAGGCAGGGCGGTCTCGATGCCACCCCGGCCGTGACCCTTCTTTCAGGCCTGCCTTCGGTGCGCAGCGGCAACTTTTTGCATTGTCTGGAAAGTGGCCATGTGGAGCAGACCGTGGATCTGCTCACCTCACCGGCAACCCTTTTTCTGTGCCATGAAAATCCGGATGTGCTCCGCGAGGATCATGAGCTGATCACCTCCCTGGAAGAGGAAGGCCAGAACCTGCTTTTTGAGCTGACATCCATGGACGGAGCCCACCCGGATCCGGACTGGTTTCAGCGGATACCCGATGAACTCTGGCTCCGTCCGGAAAGCGAGGGCGAAGTGGATGCGGATACGGTGTGGAAGGCCCTCGGGCTTTTGCCCGGTCAGGAGGTGCTGGACTGTCCCTGCGGAGATGCCCGCTTCGGACAGAATCTTGCCCGCAGGGGTGTCCGCTATACCGGCGTTGACATCAACCCCCGTTTCATTGACCGCGCCCGTCAGCGTTTTTCCGGTCTCGGGCTTGAAGGAAGCCTTTCCGTCGGGGACATGCGCTCACTTGGTTTTGAAAACTGCTTTGATGCCGTGATCAACTGGTTCAACAGTTTTGGGTATTTTGATGTTGAAACGGACTTTCTTGTTCTTAAAAATCTGGCGGCTGCCCTGCGGCCGGGAGGTCTGCTCCTCATTGAAGCCCCCAGCCGCAGCAATATCATTGTTAATACAACGCCTAAATTTGACAGTGACGGAAAGGAACTGGAGCGCCGCTGGGATGAAATCAGCGAACGCATGTTTCTGCCCGTGCCAGTAACGGAAGAGGGCAGGATTGTGCATGTGCTTACCGGCCCGAGGCTGTACTCCATCAGTCAGTACAAACTTCTGTTCCGCCTTGCAGGGCTGACCTTTGTAACGGTATATGACGAAAAACTCGGACCCTTCACGGATACTTCACGGCGGATGATTCTGCTTGCACGTAAAAACTGAAAACAGGAGGCGGTGGATCTGTATATAATGTGGGCATCAGCCATGTCCAGACACTGACCCTTGATTTTTTAGAAAATCATCTTAAAAAACATCAAAATACAGGGAGATTCAGATGCGCTGTATCCTGATACCTGTAGGCAGCCACGGAGATGTACATCCCCTTCTGGGGCTGGGAGTTCATTTGCAGGAAGAGGGTCATGAGGTGATCGTCTGCACCTGCGGTTACTTCAGGGAGCTTGTGGAAAAGTGCGGCCTGCGCTTTGAAGAGGTGGGAACTGCGGAAGATTATCTGGATCTTATCGCCAGCCCGGATCTCTGGAATCCATTGAAAAGTTATACCTATATGTTCCGAAAAACGGGAAAGGCACTCATGCAGACCCAGTTTGAAACCATCTCCCGCCTGCATGAACCGGGAAAAACCCTTCTGATCAGCAGCTATCTGGCCATGGGAGCACGTATTGCCCAGGAGAAGCTGGGGCTTCCCCTGATCTCGGTCATCTACCAGCCCGCTGCCCTCTGGAGCATCCATGATACGCCCCGCTATTTTGGCATGCTCACCGGCCCGAGTGTGCCAAAATTCCTCAAACGACTTCAGGGCTGGCTCCTGCTTGACGGCCTCATCGGTGCCGTTATTGCACCTCCCCTCAACCGTTACAGAAAAAGTCTGGGTCTGGCTCCTGTCCGTAAAGTGGATCAGTGGCTGCTTTCCAACAGCTTTGTGCTGGCGGCTTTTCCCAAATGGTTTGCCCCCGCACAGCCGGACTGGCCCCGGCATATCCTTCATATTGGCTTTCCCATGTGGGATGGTATGGGAGAAAAAAATCTTCCTCCGGAAGTGGAAGACTTTCTTGCACAGGGCGAAGCCCCCCTTGTTTTCACGCCCGGAACGGCCAATATGCATGCAGTCCGCTTTTTTGAAAGTGCCAGAGATGCCTGTGTCATGCTGGGAAAAAGGGCTGTTTTTCTGACAAGATTTCCGCAACAGCTTCCCGAAAACCTCCCGGCCTCCATTCTCTGCCACAGTTATCTGCCCTTAAGTCTTCTTCTGCCAAGGGCCACGGCTCTGGTGCACCATGGGGGCATTGGTACGGCCTCTCAGGCCTTCCGTGCAGGTATTCCCCAGCTCATCATGCCCATGAGTTTTGACCAGCATGACAATGCCGAAAGGGTCAGGCGTCTTGGAGCAGGGGCCTTTCTCAGTCCTGGAAGGTTTACGGCTCCAAGGCTTGCAGGCCTTCTGCGCAGAATTTGTCAGGACCTGAAAATCCGTCAAAACTGCCGGGAAATCAGTCTCGCCATGCAGGGGGAAAATGCTTTTACCTGCGCCCGCAGGGCCCTTGAAATGTTAGGGGAAAATGCAGGAGCTGTTTTGTGATTTTTTTGTGTGTATCTGATTGGCAGGTCTCTTCTGAGTAACTTCAAAAGTTACTTTATGACAAAACGCCGCAACACGGCGTGGGTTGCTTCTGAGTAACTTGTGCCGGATGCAAACCCATTTCGATCAGTGATGGATGGTTGGCCATTTTTTAAGCTTTTGAATTAAAAGAACTAAATTTAAGCTGCTCAGGTGTTGTTTATCGGGAGGACATTTTGGGTTTAATGCTTTCCCAGCCCTTGGGAGATGCCAGCGCACCAATGGTCAGGGCGAATGTATTTATATCCTGACTGGGCGTATCTAATTCTAACTCACCTAATAAAATAGCGACAATGGCCTGTGCCTGACGGCAGCCTTTTTTTCCACCTGTCTTTAGTTTCCTTAATACAGGCTCAATTTCCGGACGAGCTGCATTTTGAAGGGCCTGAGACATCCGGTTCCTATCTTGTCCTGAAGTGCCCTGAATTTTTTTCTGTATCACCCGTCCAGCGGAGTAGAGCATTTCGAAAGGTGAGCCGACAACGGTACCTGCAATGGCTCCACGAGCCGCGCGACTGTTCAACTGATTACAAATAAATGTTAAAACCTCAGAGCAGTTCGCAACCGGTACCATTGCGATTTTTTTGAAAATTGGGGCAGTACAAGTGCATGGATAATCCCCCAGCTTGTATAATTTGTAATTTTTTGCATACTTTGCATCGGTTAGTGCCCAAAGCGTTTCTTGCAGGCTTCCTGCTTTATATGCCTTGTATGCTCCCACAAAAGGTGATGCTATCATGGTTAATGGGTTCAGGTTATGCAAGGCCTGCCCGATGGCATGGCTTGATCCTGTCGTTGCAACCGGATTAAGGGTAGATACAATTTTATTGAGGCGACGGTTCCAGTCCACTTGGCTGGCATAGTCTTTGTCTGTTGACATATACGCTATTATTTCATCGAGTTCGGGTATCTTTGCCATTTTTTTTCTCCTTTATTAAAAATTCTGATTGCTACCCTGACTCAGCCAGAGCCTGCTGGTCAGATTGTTGTCAGGCCCATGGTGAGAGCTTTCATACGGGCAGGCGCAAGGCCTGCCCCTACGAATGTTTTTTACGGTCCTGTTTTGTAGGGGCACCCTTTACGGGTGCCCGCCAACAATCGTAAAATCTGGTCATGTAATCTCCATGGCTTAAAGTTCCTATGGCTGAAAGACGTGGTAACCCGATTAAAAATAAGCTGCTTTTTCGTGTCTGTCCTTAAGCCTGTTCGGGGCAGACGGGAAAAGAGCCTGTCTGCTGTACCAGTGGCTGATGGTGCTCCATGAATATTCCCTGCCGGAGGTAATGGTGACATCAGGAAGTTCCGTTACGGCTGCATTCCCCGCATTAAGATTGCCATTGCTGCACGCATAGAATGCCATTTCAACCTTCCGGTGCCGTTCAGGTTTACAAGACATGGAGCGGTTATTTCCAGCTTTTTACCGAGGCTCTGAGTATCTGAGGATGACTCCGTTTTTCATGGGCAGGATGTTTTCATACTCTTTTTAAATAATTCTTTTTTTTACAATTTGCAATAAAGACAAAAAATGGGGTAAGGCCTTCCGGAGGAGGCCTCTGAAATCCGTCTGCCGCCTTAATACGGAACCGGCAGGGGGGTGAGCCGAAGGAAAAGGGCGGGCCTTTTTTATTCTTGAACGATTATTCTGGGAAAATGGGATGGCAGTGACCCTTCATGTCATTTTGCGGAGTATCAGGGACAACTGGCTGCTGGTTCTGCTCACGGCGGTACTCCTTCTGCTGCTGTGGGGACGTCCTGAAAAGACTCTGGAGCTGGATCGCTTTGTACACTGGCCCACCCTTGCGGCCCTTGCAGGGCTGATGATTCTCAGCCGGGGGCTGGAAGACAGCGGTATGCTGGCCAGAGCAGGACATCTTCTCCTTGGCTGGGTTTACGGTCAGCGGCGGCTGGCCTGTGTGCTGGTTCTGTTCTCAGCCCTGCTGTCGGCCATTGTCACCAATGATGTGGCACTTTTCATTGTGGTTCCCCTGACGCTGGCCCTGCGGACCGTAACGCCGCTTCCCATTGGCCGGATGGTGATCTTTGAAGCCTTTGCCGTGAATGCGGGTTCTGCCATCAGTCCTGTGGGCAACCCCCAGAATCTTTTTTTGTGGCAGGCCTCGGAGGCAGGCTTCATGGATTTTCTTTTTGCCATGATGCCCCTGAGTGCCATGCTTCTGCTGCTGGTTCTTCTTCTGATTCCCCTTGCCTTTCCTGCCATGCCCATTGAATCCGCAGACCTTGGTGATTCCCGGCCCGTGAAATTGCCCATGGCCCTTGTTTCCCTTTTCTTTTATCCTGTTTTTCTTTTCATGCTGGAGCAGGGATGGGCACTGGCTGCGCTGGGGCTGATTGCTGTGGTGTATCTTGTTTTCTGGCGCGGTGTGCTGTGCGGGGTGGACTGGCTGCTGCTGATGGTTTTTGTGCTGATGTTCATGGTAACGGGCCTTCTGGCTGCCCTGCCATGGATGCATGGTGCTGCCGGGCTGGGGGCAAAGCTGCCGGGTGGTATTTTCACATCCGCCATGCTGCTTTCTCAGGGGATATCCAATGTGCCGGCAACCCTTTTTCTCCATCACTTTACCCATGACTGGCAGCTCCTTGCCTGGGGAGCCAGTGTGGGAGGATTCGGGCTGGCCACAGGCTCCATGGCCAACCTGATTGCCCTGCGTCTTGCCAGAAACTACCGGCTCTGGTGGTCTTTTCACCTCTGGTCCCTGCCACTGCTGGTCATGGGCTGGCTTGCGGGTATGATTCTATAAAAAGGTTTTTTTCAGAGCCCCTGATTTCAGGCCCAAAAATAAAATGTCTCTGGCTTTGCTCCCGGATGCCCACCATGGAGCCACAAATGCTGGAAAAGGTCATCGGAATGTCGGGAGCGGGCGACTTTGAAACGGGTGCCATGATTTTTGTGCGCAGAACTGAAGGGCAGCAGATTGTTTGTTTCTTAAGGAAAAGAACTGTCGGCCCTGAAGATAATGGCAAAGTTTTTGCATAAACAGGCGCGTGTACTGACAGAAGATTACCGAAGGGCATGGGCCTTTAAAGGTTCCCATGGGGGGAGGGAGAGGCTGATGGGGCAGCGATATTTGCCCGTGGCATGCCTGAAGGCCCTGTTTGGCTGGGGGCTTCTTTTGGGTGCTGCTCTGGTACTTGGTCTCTTTTCTCCACTGGAAAAGACGCCATGGCTGGCCTGTGTTCTGCTTGCGCCCCTTATCCATATGCTGAACCATGGGGGAAGAACGGGAATCCTCAAGGGGCTGATGGCAGGGTGGATCTTTGGAACGCTGAGCTGGGCCTTTGGCACCTTCTGGCTTCTGAACGCCATGGAAAGCCTGATGGATCTGGCTTTCTGGCAGTCTTCGCTTTCGCTGGCAGGGATCTGGCTGTATCAGGGAAGTCCCTTTGCCCTGTTCGGGGCTCTCTGCGGCTGGATGAACCGTAAGGGAGCTCCGGCAGGGCCCCTGTTCTGCGCCAGTCTCCTGACCCTTTTGCTTTACCTGCGTCCCGTTCTTTTTCCGGTTTCATGGACGGTGGCCGTAACCTTCTGGCCGGGATTCATCCAGATCGCCGATCTTGGCGGAGAGCTTCTTGTCTGCTTTTGTCTGATCTGGGTCAATGGGCTGGTTGCCGATGTATTTTCCGGGATGAGGCAGCGCAAGGTCAAAAACTTTGCGGTGAGTTTTATTTCTCTTTTCATTTTATTGGCTCTGGTTCTGGGATACGGGGTCTGGCGCATTGCCATGCTGAACGGAGAGGAGCGGGAAGCCGTGGGACGGAGCATCCGTGTGGCTTCGGTGCAGCCCAATGTTCCCGTCCGCTGGGATTCTAAGAATATTGTGAATTTTAAAACCGATGAGACCCTCTGCCTTGAGGCCCTGACCCGAAACCCGGATCTTGTCCGGGATGCGGATCTTCTTCTTTTTCCAGAGCTTCCGCGCATGGACTGCCGTTCGGAAGAATTTGAAAAGAGCGGACTCAGGGCTGCGTTAGAACATCTTCGTATTCCGGTTCTGATGCATGGCAAAGAGGAGATTCCGGCACCAGAGGCTCCCGTGATTCACAGACTGGAGGCAGAGGATCGCAGCATTGTGGAAGAAAAACTGGAAGCCCGGTACAGTGCTGTTTTTGCCTTGGATCATGGGAAGGAGTGCGCTCTGGTTTACAGAAAAAGGATTCCGGTTCCTTTTTCAGAAACAAGCCTCTATTCTTATTTCTTTCCGGAAAGGATCCAAAAACCGGGTTTAAAGCTTTGGTTATCCAGAGGCAGTAAGCCCGGCCTGATCCCTGTGGGGGATTTTTCTGTTCAGCCCATGATTTGCTTTGAAAGCGGCTTTCCAGAGCTTGTGAGGGAAGGCGTGGGGTTGGGGGCCAATCTTTTGGTGGAGCTTTCCAATGACGGCTGGTTTTTCAGTTCCAGAGCGGAAAAGAAGCATCTGGGTATGGCGGTTTTCCGGGCTGTGGAGTTTCGCCGTCCCCTCGTTCGAAGCAGCAATTCCGGCGGCGGTGCCCATGTCCGGGCCACGGGTGAGATTGTGGAAGGAACCCTGACGCCCCATGATACGGTCTGGGTCACACAGGAAGCACTTTTCTGCCCTGATGTTTCGACACTTTTTGCACGCAGGGGGTATGTCTGGCTGTGGGGTGCGGTTCTGATCGTGTGCTGGCACATGCGTAGTGCACTGGGGCGGGGCAGAAAGGCTTTATCCTGCCGGGTTTGATCAATGGCATTGCATTTGCTATGCAAAATAATGTCTGAGATGCAGTTCATACCAAAATTTTTTTAAAAAGGAGAATTCCCCATGTTCCGGTCAGCCTGTATCCTTTTGATCTGTATCGTCACTCTGGTGTTTCCTCCATTCGTCCTGGCTACAACCACAATCAACGTGGAGAACTGCAAAGCCGTCGGCTCTGTCGTCGTGAAATGTTATGACTGCCAGAGCGGCTCCGAGCGTTATCTTGGCAATGTGGCTGTCCTGACAGGTTATGAAGAGGCTCAGGGGAAAAAATTCTGTGTGGTCTCTGATGAGGCGGTAAAGGCCTGCAGCCGGGCATTCGGAGTTGCGGAGTATAAGATAGGATACTACACAAAGTTCAAGATAGGGATCGACACAAAGGAAGAGAGCTACAGGACATCCTGCGTGGAAGTCGTGGGAAAATAAGACAAAAGGAAACATCATGCGCAGAATGCGAAGACCAGACAGGCAGATGCAGGAGGCAGATGCCCTTTGTCTTCTGAATAGGGAGAAATACGGGGTTTTGTCCACCGTCGGAGCGGACAGGCAGCCCTATGGGGTTCCCTTGAATTTTTGTGTTATCGGGAATGGGATCTGTTTTCATTGCGCTCCGGAAGGACATAAAATCGATCATTTCACCGTGGTTCCCAAGGTGTCCTTCTGCGTGGTGGGACGTACCGAAGTGCTGCCGCCAAAATTTAGTACACGGTACGAAAGCGTCATTGTATCCGGCGGGATCACGGAAGTCTTTGAAGGGGAAAAACGGCAGGCCCTTGAGGGGCTTGTGCACAAATATGCCCCGGATCACCTTGAAGATGGTCTGATATATGTCGCGACCAGTCAAGACAAGACCCGCGTATTCAGGATTTCCATGGATGCTGTGACAGGGAAAGCCCGGGACTGACCATATGCCAGTTATGTTGGCAATGGCAAGTGTGTTGGCGCAAACGGTGGCAGTAAGCTGAAAAATGAGATTCTTTTTGATTGTATCTGTATAATTGTTCAGAACACTTAGGTCTCTGTTTTGATAAATCTTATCTGATGGGGGGACATGGCGATCCGTTTTTCATTCCGTTTTTTTATCACCCTGCCTGCTTTGCTGCTCGCGGTCTGGCCCTGCCAGGTTATTTCTTCCACCATTCATATTGCCACTCCTGAATGGCAAGGTCAGACAGCTAAGGATGGCAGCGGTCTGTTTTTTGATTTGCTGAGAAGAATGTATGAGCCCCATGGCATAGAACTGTCCTTTGAAATTGCTTCCTGGAACCGTTCCATTCAGCTTGTAAGGGATGGTCATGCCGATGCCATACCCACTGTGTGGCGGGATGATGCGGAGGAAGCAGGTCTGAGACTGCCCCGTATGCCGCTTTATATCGAATATACCTCTGTTGTTTTTAAAAGAGATCGTTTTCCAGAATGGAAAGGGTCGGATTCCTTAAGGGGCAGGAGTGCTGTATGGATAAATGGCTATAATTATCATAGGGATACGCCGCTTGAGGGGTTGCCTTTGAGCTGGACTGAGGTCGCAAAGCCGGAAACCATGTGGCGTATGCTGGCGGCGGACAGGGTGGATGTGCTGATTGACGCACGGATGGATGTGGAAAAGTATATGAATAAACATCTGGTGGATACGGTTGTTTTCAAAATGGTGCCCCTCTGGGGGCATAAGGCGTATCTTGGTTTTTCCGACAGGCCTTCTTCGGAAAAACTGATGGAAATTTTTGATGAAAGTATGGCAGCAATGCTTGCTTCCGGTGAGCTGGCTACACTCCATGAAAAATGGGGTATGAAGGGTTTTGATCCCTTTGCGTGGGAGGCGGATGGTGAAATGGTTTTTGGCAAAGAGGAATAAAACAGCAAAGGGCTTAAGGATAGTTTTTGGATAGGCTTTTCTTTGTATGGCATGATGAATGTCGTTGATTCTCTGCCCCAAAAAACTGTTTCCATTATTTAGCCCTCCCGCACACTGATGTTAAGAGAAACGCAGCTTTTTGCATGGTGTGCAGCAGCGATTCGTCATAGCCGGTCTGGAACTTGTCGGCCACGATCAGGAAGCGGTAAGGATTCTTTCACACCTTGTCCGGGATCTGGCTGCTGGGAAAGCCGTTCAGCGTCGCTTCGGTAACCTTCTTGCCGCCCATGGCCCGGAGGAAATCCTCAATCCGGGCGATGAGCGCCCGCTCCAGCTGCCGTTCGCTGTGTTCCTCGCCCAGCTCCAGAAAATCGAGGTGTATTCGTCCTTCACTGCCAGTTTGGCTTGGGCGCGAAGTTCCAGAGTCAGCGTCTGGTAGAAATTGGTCTGGCCCAGCAGGGTTTTTCATCGATCAGGTCATCGGCATCGGTGGTGTCCTCATCCAGCTTTATCATTCCGCCTCCTTGTTTTCGAGCCGGTTGCGCGACAGCTCAATGGCGGCATGAAGTTTTTGCTGCAAAACCTTTTTGGGTGGCAGTTCGGTGAGGTATTCGGCCACATGGATGCCGGACTGGCCGAGTTCCAGCAGTTCGATCCGTTCGTCATCCTTGCCGGAGCAGAGGATGATGCCCAGTGGCGCTTCCTCGCCCGGTTTGCGTTCGTATCTGTCGAGCCAGCGCAGGTACAAGGACATTTGCCCAAAATGATCGGGCCGGAATTTGTCCAGCTTCAGTTCAATGGCGATCAGCCGTCTGAGGCCACGGTGGAAGAACAGCAGATCCAGATAAAAATCATCGCCATCCACGGTCATGCGTTTTTGTCGGGCAACAAAGGAGAAGCCCGCGCCCAGTTCGAGCAGAAAGGATTCCATTTCCCGGAGGATGGCGGCCTCAAGATCTTTTTCGAGGTAGGCGTCTTTCATACCGAGAAAATCCAGAACGTAGGGATCACGAAAGACCAGATCCGGGGTCATCAGATTCTCTTTTTGCAAGGCATCCAGTTCCATGCGGGCCAGATCCTTGGGCTTGCGGGACAAGGCGGTTCGCTCATAAAGCATGGAGCCGATTTTTGTTTGCAGGGTGCGGGTACTCCAACCTTCAATCCTGCACATTTCAGCGTAGAAATCTCGTTTGAGGGGGTCATCAAGATAGATGAGTGCCTTGAAATGCGTCCAGCTCAATTGTCTCCGCATTGCGGAGACAGTTGCCTCTTCGGGAAACGCCTCGGAAAACCGGATCATATGGCGAAGAGACTTCTCAGAAAATCCTCGCCCGAACTCCAGTTCCAATTCTCTCCCCGTTGCGGAGACAATCTGCCCACCATATTCGGCGCGCTCTCCCTTGAGAATCTCCGTGTTAATCCGCTTGCCGATACGCCAATAAAGCAGGGTCAGGCCAGCGTTGACGGCAGTTGCCACCTGGGCACGGGTTTCTTTTATCAAGGCCCGGATATCGTCCAGCAGCACACCACCGGAACCCACCATCAAAACCTCCCGGCTCCTGGACTTTGCAGTCTTTTTCATCGATCCGCCTCTCCGACAATCGGTTCCAGAAATCCTTCCCTATGCATTAAGGAAATCTGATTATCACTCTCTTTCAGCCATAGAAATTTTAAGCCATGGAAATTACATGTCCAGATTTTGCGATTGTTGACGGGCACCCGTAAAGGGTGCCCCTACAAAACAGGGGCCGTAAAAACCATTCGTAGGGGCAGGCCTTGCGCCTGCCCGCATGAAAGCTCTCACCATGGACCTGACAACAATCTGGTCAGCAGGCTATGGCTGAGTCAGGGTAGTAATCAGATAAGGAAAAGCCCTTATCCAGTCTTGCGTTCCAGGACAAGGCTTTTCTTTTGACCGGGGCGGTGAAAACCTTTTCCACCTTACAGCCCCATAACCCCCGGCCCCAGAATCCCGTGGGGATCCAGATGCTTCTTCACGGCCCGCAGCAGTTCCATGCTTTCTCCCCCGAGCTGTTTTTCCATGAAAGGCCCCATCATCCTTCCTACGCCGTGGTGGTGGGAGAGGGTGCCCCCTGCATGGAGGATGCGTTCAATGATCTCCCTGTGAAAGGCCCTGTAACTGTCCAGATCTTCCATGCGGGCGATGAAGATAAAGTAGAGATTGGTGCCCTGGGGATAGAAATGGGAAGCGTGGGTCATGCAGACGGTCTGGGGGCGCGCCTTGATGAAGGCCCGCACACTGTCATGCACCCGGTGCAGGGCTGACCAGGTGACGCCCGTTTCCAGGGTATCAATGATGATGCCGAAATCCAGCAGATCTTCCCGCATGTAGGGATCAAGGTAGCGGCCATGCTCCCACTTGTGCACCGGGTAGGAAGTGAGGCCCATGGCCCCGAATTTTTTGGCAATACGTCGGACGTTTTTTGCCACATTCCGGCTGAAGCCCGCTTCCCCCTCCGCCGTGCCCAGGGCGAGGCAGCGTTCCATGGGCCGGTATCCGCTAAAGCGCATGAGGCTGTCCAGCGGCCCGCCTTCCACGCCATAGAGCTTCAGGGCCACATCCGTTTCTTCGGCATCCGAGATGCGGAACACCGCAGGCATGCCGCACTGGGCCTGGGTGATCTCTCTGGATGCGGCCACGGCCCTTTTCCAGTCCGGAAAAATGAAGGAAAAGCGTCTGGTGTTTTCCGGCATTTTGCGGAAGATTTTTAAGGTCACACTGACGAGAACCCCGAAGGCCCCTTCGCTTCCCTTGAAAATATCCTGAATCTTAGGACCCGTAGCCGTTGCGGGAACACTTTGTGTCACAATCTCCCCTCTTGGGGTGATGACTTCCACGGCAAGGAGGAGATCCGCCGCATCGCCGTAATAGGAGGAGGCCTGCCCCGATCCCAGGGTGAGAATCCATCCGCCCACGGTGCTGAACTCAAAGGACTGGGGGAAGTGGCCGCAGGTGTAGGGCCGCAGGGCACCGAAGCGTTTGGGAGCTTCGTTGAGGGCAGCCTCGTAGTCCGGACCGCTGATGCCCGCCTCCACGGTGACGGCGTGGTCTTCCTCATTCAGGGAGAGTACCCGGTTCATGTGGGTGGCCATGACCAGCGTGACACCGCCCTTTTCCATGCGGTGACCCAGGGTGACGGAAGAGCCGCCGCCGTACACGGAAAGGGGGATGCGGTGCTCGTGGCAGAGGGAGACGATTGCCTGTACGTCTCGTTTGTGGCGGGGATGCACCACAAGATCCGTGATGCCTTCTGTATGGTGATGGCGCAGGGCCAGAGCCTCTTCCGTGGTTTTTCCCGTGCTGTAGCGGATGCGGTTGAAGGCATCCCTTTGCACTTGCTCCGGCCCCATCGCCTTTTCCATGGCCTGAATGAAGGGAAGGGGCAGGGGGACGGGAAGGGTTTCTGAAACCCTTTCCTCGCCCGTGAAGCGGGGGGTGAGAAAATCCCTGTCCCCAAGGCCGAAGGTTTCTTTCAGCATGGCGTGGAGTCTGGGGTTGGGATGCTTGAAGGTGTGGGGATCGCCCCAGCGGAAGATGCTGCGAAAGCTTTTTTCAGGGGGCGGGGTATGAATCCATGGGCTGTGGGAGGGCATGGGTTTTCCTTTCATCTTTTATTGTAACTGTTCAGCACAGTTTATTCTGAACTGACAATGCTGTAATTACAGCAGCATCGTACTGTTGCAAGGCTCCGTGGCTATTTGCAAGTGACATTGCAATCGTTTCGGATCAGAGCTTCGCAGGCCTGTGCGAAAGAAGCGGCAAACTGTCTGAGCCGCCACAAAGGCAGCGTACTAAGGCCTGCCATGGTAATCAAAAAGCTTATCCTGCCTGTGGCGGGGAGTTTTTGCCGCTTCCGCACAGGGCAAGAAGCTCCCGAATAAGATTGCGTCACGGGCAAATAGCCGGGGCCTGTGCATCTGTCTTACAGGTATGGTACTTGGAAAACGGTGCTGAATAATTACCTTATATTCAGGTTTTCACCGGCTTTCCGGATACCCCGTGATGTCCCGGATTTTCCGGTACAGGGGGGCAAGGGCCTTGTACATGCGCTGGTACACTTCGGTGTAAAGGCGATGATAAAGTCTCACATTGTCGGCATCCGGGACAAAACGCTGCTGTACCCGCACCATGCGGGAAAGGGCCGTCGTCACATCCGGATGCAGACCAAGACCCACGGCCGTGACGAGGGCTGCCCCAAGGCCCGACGTTTCACAGGTTTCCCCCCGCACCATGGGGCGGTTGAAGATGTCTGCGGAAATCTGACACACCGCATCGCTCTGGGAAGCACCGCCGGAAACGGCAAGGGTATGGATGGGAATTTTTCCACGTTTTTCAATGCTGTGCAGGCCGTCGAGAAGCCCATAGGCCAGCCCCTCGATGACGGCCCTGTACACATGGGCGCGGGTGTGGACATCCCCGAATCCGATGAGGCTGCCCTTGGCATCCGGATGGTGGAGACCGGGGCTCCAGAAGGGTTGCAGTACAAGGCCCATGGCTCCGGGCGGGGTTTCGGCCAGAAGACGGTCCAGCAGCATTTCCACGGGAAGCTGACATGCAAGAGCCTCCTGGGTTTCCGGATGGCCGAACTCGTTTTTGAACCAGGTGATCATCCAGTATCCCCGGAAAATTTCCACCTCTGCATTGTAGTATCCGGGAATTGGGGCCGGGTAGGCAGGCATGAAGCGAAGGGGCTCAAAGTAGTCCTTTGTGGTGGTCTGCACCGTGGCCGTGGTGCCGAAGCTCAGGCTCGCCATGCCCGGCTGAAAAACGCCGGCCCCTAAGGTTTCGCAGCCCTTATCGGATCCGCAGGCGATGACGGGCACACCTTCCCGAATGCCCGTTGCGCGGGATGCACTGGCCGTGACCCTGCCGAGGACAGCCCCCGGCGGGAAAAGCTCCGGCAGTTTTTTTTCCGGTACAGGAAAGAGGCGGCGGCTGAGGGAAAGGGGACCGCTCCAGGCCTGTTTTTTATAGTCAAAGGGGAGGTGGCCGATCTGTGAGGCGGTGGAGTCGCTGAAATTTCCCGTGAGTCTGTGGTTAAGGAAGCCTGACACCTGCATATAACAGGCGGTTTTTTTCCAGAGCCCTGGCTGGTTCTGGGCAATCCAGTTGCATTTGGCATCGGTCTGGGCCTTGTACACCAGCCGGGATGCTCCGGCAAGGTGCAGAAAAGGAGAAAGCAAACCGGCTTGCCATACAGGAGAGGCCTTGCGCTGATCCAGCCAGGTGATGGCCGGTCGAAGGGGATTGCCCATTCTGTCCAGACAGATCATGGTGGCCCGCTGGGTAGTGATGCCCATGCCTGCGATGCGTAGAAATTCTTCCGGAGCCTTTTCTTTAAGGCTTAGACAGGCCTTGCAGAGATTATCCCAGAATAACATTGCATCCTGTTCCGCCCATCCGGGTTTTGGACTTTCATAGGGAGCGTAGCAGCGTTTTTCCGATGCCAGCAGACGGCCTTCAGCATCAAAGAGGTGGGCGCGCAGGCTCTGGGTGCCGCAGTCGATGGCCAGAAGGCTTTCTTTCATCGGGGAACTCCATGGTTTTTCTGCCAGAGCTCCTTATATCTCAGAACTTCATGCTCCCATTTTTTAAGGCGCCAGCCCAGAACAGGCAGGGCCAGATCCCTGATGTCATCCATGATATCCATGCCACCACCGGCGAGAACAAGGCCAAGGCGCAGGCGGCGCAGAAGAAGGTCATCCAGATGGCGTATGGAAGCATCCCGGCAGACAAGGGGGATTTCTGCGAGGATATGACGGGTTCCGGGAATGGTTTCAAGCAGGGCAGGGTTTTTTGTTTCAAGATACTGCGCATCACTGCCGTAGCGGCCGCAGAGCAGCTTCCATAGTTTTGGATCAAGTTCTGGCGGACAGGGCGGAGCAAATGCCTTAACAACGGGAGTTTTGACATCGGGCAGGGGCAGGTGGCGCTGGCGGCAGCCCAGCTTCAGGGTATCCCAGGCCAGTTTGCGGAAGGTGGTGAGTTTGCCGCCCGTGACGCTGATGAGCCCCGGAGCCTGCCAGACAATATGCTCCCTTGATTCCTGGGAGGGTTTTTTTACCATGCTTTCTGTGACAACGGGGCGCAGTCCCGCAAAGGTGGAGAGGATATTTTTTTCGCTGAATCCTGCATCCGGAAAAAGATGGGTCAGTGCCGTCAGAAGATACAGAACCTCATCTCTGGTGATCACGGGATTTTCCGCGTCCTTCAGGGTACTGTCTTCGTCTGTGGTGCCAAAAATCAGGGCGCCTTCCCATGGAATGAGAAAAACCGGACGCCGGTCATGGGGGTGGAAAAAACTCACCGCTGTTTTCAGGGGCAGGAGGCGGGAGGAAAAGACAAGATGGCTGCCCCTTAAGGGCCGGATATGCAGTTTTTTTGAAGGCAGGGGGTGGAGCTTCGCTGAAAAAACGCCCGTGGCGTTGATCACAAGGGGGGCGAAGTACTTTCTTTTTTCTCCGCTTTCCCTGTCATGGGTACAGACACCCGTTACCCGGCCTTCTTTGTTTTTTGCAAGGGCTGTGACCCTTGTGTAGTTCAGGGCAAAGGCTTTTTCATGGCAGCAGGCTTCCCGGATGAGCCGTAGTACAAGGCGGCTGTCATCCACCTGGGCATCATGAAAGATAAAGGCACCGGAGAGTTTTTCCCTTCTCATGCCGGGAAGGGCAAGGTGGATGCTTTCAGGGTTTTCAAAGGCATGGCGCTGTTTTCCTGCCATGAGATCATAGAGAAAAAGTCCGGCTTTCATCTGTAGCACCGAAGGTCCGCCATCCCTGTACAGGGGCATGAGAAAGGCAAGCTCTGTGACAAGTCCCGGCATTTCCTTCATAAGCCTTTCCCTGTGTCGGACGGAGTCCATGGTGAGGTGAAGATGCCCCTGTTTCAGGTAGCGCAGCCCGCCGTGCACCAGTTTGGAAGACCGGCCGGATGTGCCGGAGCTGAAGTCGTCGCCCTCAAGGAGAAGTACGGAAAGGCCCATGGCTGCGGCTTCGCGGAAGATGCCAGCCCCTGTGATGCCGCCTCCGATGACAATGAGATCATAATGGTTCATGGTTCCTCTGTTTTTGTTGTGGGTTTTTCCGTATCCGAAGCTCCGGGGAAGAGACTTTGCCAGTAGGCAAGGCTTTTTTTCATGGCTTCTGCGGCAATTTTTTCCACGGCATCGGGATCTGTAAAAAGGAGCTCAGGGAGTGCTTCATAATATTCCATGGACTCCCTGCGTGTTTCGGAAGTTTGAAAGTAGAGGGTTCCGCCGTTGATGAAAAGGGCCTTGAAATCATTGTACATGAGAAGGGGTACCCTTCTGCCTGCGGCCAGAATCATGGTTTCCTGAAGGTGCCAGTCAAATTCTGAAAAGATTCTCGGGTCTTCTCCGGGCAGCTGATCCGGTGTCAGAAGGGCTGCCACGGGTTCAGGATGGTGGATGGCCGCCAGACGGGCGCAGGGGGGCAGGATTTCCATGCGCAGTTCCAGCAGTTCCGTGATCAGGGAAAGGGGGATGAACTCCGTATACCGGGCAAGGGTGCTGAGAATACCCATGCCTCCGCTTTTCCAGAAGTCATTGACCACGGAGCTTCTGCCATGGCGGATGGTGATCCAGCCCTGACGCTCAAGGAGTTTCAGGGTTTCCCTGAGGGTGGGCCGTGTGACCCCGAGGCTTTCTGCCAGTTCCCGTTCAGGGGGCAGGGATGTGCCTTCGGGCCATGTGCCGGAAAGGATACGGTGAAGAATGTTGTGTTCCGTATGGAGGGAAGGACGTATGGGCATGGGGTCTCCTTGTTTGCTGTATTGGCAAGAGGTCATACCAGTATACCTGCCTTTTGTCAAACATGCGGGCCGGGCCTTGACACCTTTCCCCCATCTATTTAAAAGGACTGTCAAAGGTCTGGAGGCAGCTTTTTTTCATCGGTGGCGCATCGGGCAGGGAGAATCCGGGGTATGGATATGAAGGTGGATATGAAAAGGGAAGCAGAGGAGAATCATAAAGCGGCTCAGGCGGCATGGGAAGCGGCCTTTTATATTGAAAACCACCTGGACCATGCGGCCTACCCCGAAGAGGTGGCGCCGCCTGAGCAGGTGGGATTCATGGTGCATACGGCACCGGAGGAACGCTATTATCCCTGCTCGGAAAAAATGTATCAGGCCATCATGGGAAGGAATGCCTCGGCCTTTCTTCAGCAGCGTTACGGAGAGGTGCTGGAACGCATTCTGGCCCTTGTTGAGGACTTCATAGAAAAAGAAGATGAGAAAGCTTTTCTGAAGGCCCTGATCCGCATCAAGTTTCAGCATGAAACCCGGGATGAACTGATGATTCCTTCCCGTATAGAAAAAAGACTTTTCCGGATTTTTCTGAATCAGACCAACATTGTTGACCCTTACCTTGAGGAAAAGTATCTGCGGAATCAGTGGGCGGTTCAGGTTTTGTCTTCAAAGGAATTCAAGGATGCCTTTGATTTTGTGGATCTTTCTGCCATGAAAAGGCCCCCCGTTTCTTTGGGAAGAATCCGGGACAATCTGAATTCCCTTGAACTCCAGCGGCTTTTTCTCATGACCGGAGCCAGTGAGCTGTGGCAGGGGGAATCCTGCGTACTGCCCGACAAAGAGGGGTTTCTGGAAATTTTTTCCCGTCCCCTGACGGGTGAAGTGAAAGAGCTTTTCTGTTTTCTGGGAGTCCGGGGGGAGTCCTTTCACTGTAGCGATGCGGGGGACAGAAAGAAAATTCTCTGGCTTGCCAATGAAGCCGGTGAAATCATCATGGATTTAAAAATCATCCGCTACCTTGCCCGTCTTGGGCATAAAATTGTGGTGAGTTTCAAGGGTGAGCCCATTTTTACCAAGGTGGATTTTGCCGATGTCATGGAAGACAGGGTGCTGCAGCAGGCACTGGAAACGGCCCGTATTCTGGGAGATCCCGAGATCAGCAAAAATGCCCTCGTGGATATTTTAAGAAAAGAAGAAAATATCATCGTGATTTCAGATGGTACAAGGGAAAATGTCAAT
This sequence comes from Desulfobotulus alkaliphilus, assembly GCF_007830435.1. Classification (GTDB taxonomy): domain Bacteria; phylum Desulfobacterota; class Desulfobacteria; order Desulfobacterales; family ASO4-4; genus Desulfobotulus; species Desulfobotulus alkaliphilus. Next base: position 99,285 of record NZ_VLLC01000011.1, read on the forward strand.
CTCCTGCTGGCCTGTACCACCTTTGCAAGGGCCTTTAAGGAATGTGATCTGATTATTTCAAGGGGCGAAGAACAGCGCAGACGCTTTTTTGATACCCACTTTCAGTTTACCCGTCCTGTTTTCAATATCTGTACCATGGAAGGAGGGCGGGTGGATATTCTGCATAAGCCTGCTCCGCCGGAGGTGATCCGTTTTTCCCACTTTGATCTGGAGCGCAGGGCCAAAGCCATTATCGGGCAGATGAAAGAAGCAAGGGAGGGTGGTATGGCTGTCATGTTTTACAGCGGTATCATCGGCTCCATACCCGGTAAGATAGATGAAGCCAAGCGGATCATGACGGTATTCATTGACCATCTGCGGACACTTTTTGCAAAAACCTTTATCATTAACCCGTCCCAGTACTATGAGCCCGGAATGGATGCCGATGATCTCATGTATATGTGGGAGATTGTGCAGCGCAGTGGCTATATTGATATCTGGCGTTTTCAGACCTACGAGGATATTGCGGAAACCTTTACCCTCCTTGGGGAAAAGGTGCCGCCGGAGTGGGTGGGAAAGGATGCCACCTATTCCACGGGCTGCACCAAGGAAATGCACATTGCCATGGATGTGCTGAAAACAAACCCTGAGATGCAGCTGATGGGACCACCCGCTGAAAAATTTATGCGGCGTAAGGATTATGGGGTGGGCAAGATGCATGATAAAAAATTGTAGCGGAAAGGTTCTGTCTATTCTTTCCAGAGATCCACATCAATGAGTCCCAGCCGGGCCGCATAACGGACCAGCTCCATGGTGGAGTGGACATTGAGTTTTTTCATGATGTTGGCCCGGTGATTTTCCACGGTTTTCGGGCTGATGCACAGGCGGTCACCGATATCCTTGGGTGTGCTGCCTTCGGCCAGAAGACGCATGACTTCCTGTTCCCTCGGCGTTAGGGAGCCGTATTCCGTATCTGTGATCTTTGCCTCTTTTACGGGAAACTGTATGAGTTTTTCCACAACCTGATGGGAGATGGCGCTGTCCAGATAATAATCCCCCCGCATGGCCGTTTCTATGCCCTGAATCAGGCGGTCCGATGCGGAATCCTTGGCAATGTATCCGATGGCTCCCGCCTGAAAAGCTTCGGCAATATAATCAATTTTGGCATGCATGGATACAATGAGAATACGCACGGGGTGGGAAGCGGCCGTAAGATCCCGGGTGAGCTGTATGCCGTTGATGTCGGGCAGGGATATGTCCACAAGCACGAGGTCCGGTTTGAGTTCTCTTGCCATGCGCAGTCCCTCTTTGCCGGATCCGGCTTCCCCCACCAGCTCAAAGCGCCTGTTTCTTTCAATAATGGATTTCAGTCCTTCACGGAAAAGGGGGTGATCATCAATAATAAGGATACGGATATGTTCTTTCAAAAAAATTCTCCCTGCTTCAGTTGAAAATTATCCGAACCCTTCCGGTTTTTTTATGCCTTGGCCTTGCCGGAAAACAGGGTAAGGAACCCCATATGCCTGATATACGCAGAAGATGTCCTTTCATGTAGCATAATTTGCCGTCTTTTCAATATTTAATCTTGATCATTTTCTTTTTTTCTGCTTTTGTGTGCCCGCTCTTTGGGTATGGGCATGGCAATCATTCCTTTTAATGACCGGCTTTTATCCCTGCTTTCTTTGAGGGTTTCGGGAATCTTTCCCGGGAAAATAGAGTTTTTCCCTATGGACATTCCCGCTTTCTTCTGAAATATGAAATCAGAATGCAGAGTGTGTTTTTCATAAAAAACACTGTTCCATGCCATGGAGACTATCTTTAAAGATTTATCCTGAGGACAAAAACGAAGGGAGGTTGCCTGTGATTTCTCCTGCTGTTGCCAATTCCGCCGATGTATGTGCCACCCTCCTCATGAGACTGACGGGTCAGGGACTTGATCCGGGCGAAGTGCATCGTCTGGTCAAGGACGTGTACGGCCTTCTCCGTAACGGAGGTGCCTTTACCCTTGCCGGAATCAATGAGGCCCTCACCCGCATGGGCTGGTATCCCGATGTCATGGATACCATGACCCTTGAACTTCTAATGTTTCTCCTTGAAAGCGAATTTTCCATGCGCATCGAAACCCACACTGTCCACTGAAAAGGCCCTGTCCGGACAGCCATATCTTTATCTCTGACTTACCTTTTTTTCTTCTGCTTTTACCATTTTTTTCCTCTGGTTCACGCCATCTTGCCCCCGGAAGGTTTACGCCTTTACGTCCGTGGAAAGGAAATGTATAAAAATCTCCGAAAACGGGATTTCTGACCTGTAAGGGAGAATATTATGCATCCTTTTGATCTGCGCACCGGCATCGGCAGTGACACCCACCGTCTGGTAACAGGACGCCCCCTGATCCTTGGCGGCGTAAGACTGGACCATCCCATGGGGCTTCTCGGCCATTCCGATGCGGACGTCCTTACCCATGCTGTCTGTGATGCCCTGCTTGGTGCTGCGGGCATGGGAGATATCGGAGGGCTTTTTCCGGATTCCGATCCTGCCTTTAAAGATATTTCCAGCCTGAAACTTCTTGGGATTACAGGCAGCCATCTGAAAGCATCCGGGTTTTATGTTGTGAATATTGATGCCACGGTTTTTGCACAGGCACCCAGAATCGGTCCGTACCGGAAAGAGATGGAAAAAAATATTGCAGAATCTCTTTGCATGGATTCGAAGTGTGTGAATATCAAGGCCACAACCACCGAAGGGCTGGATGCCGTGGGGCGCGGGGAAGGGATTTCCGCCACGGCCATTGTTCTGATCTGGCAAGGGGATAAAAAGGATGGTTTGCAAGGTGGTTTGAAATGATTATAATGCAAATCTGTCTGTAACTTCTGAGTAACTTCAAAAGTTACTTTATGATAAAACGCCGTAACACGGCGTGGGTTGCTGTTCAGTACAGTTTTCCAAGTACCATAGCTGTAAGACAGATGCACAGGCCCCAGGCTATTTGCCCGTGACGCAATCTTATTCGGGAGCTT
>NZ_VLLC01000011.1:102290-126602 GCF_007830435.1 Desulfobotulus alkaliphilus
TTGTGGCGGCTCAGACAGTTTGCCGCTTCTTTCGCACAGGCCTGCGAAACTCTGATCCGAAACGATTGCAATGTCACTTGCAAATAGCCACGGAGCCTTGCAACAGTACGAAGCTGCTGAATAATTACACCTGGCTTTGCTTTTGGCCAGTCAGCACAGGTTTTAGGTGTCATTTTTAAATGATTCTGGTATCTTGCTTGTTGGTGGTGCTTGCTCGCAATTTGCCGGTCTTATATTCCTTTCGAATCAGATCCTTTTTTAATCCGCCGGAGAAAGAATTTTTATGACTTTACGCATATATAATACCCTGCACCGTGAAAAGGAAACCTTTACCCCCATGGAGGCAGGCAAGGTCCGCATTTATGTCTGCGGTCCCACGGTATATGATTACAGCCACATCGGTCATGCCCGCTCCGTTATTTTTTTTGATGTGATGGTCCGGTATTTCCGGGCCATGGGCTACGGGGTGACCTATGTGCGCAATTTTACGGATGTGGATGATAAAATTATCCAGAAAGCCATTGAGACGGATTCGGATTCTGCTGCGGTTTCCGAAACCTTTATTCAGGCCTTCCATGAGGATATGGACAGGCTCCATGTGCTGCGTCCGGATCTGGAACCCAGAGCCACGGCCCACATCGGAGACATCATTGAGGTGGTGGAACGTCTCATTGAAAAGGGCCATGCCTATCCCGTGGACGGGGATGTGTATTTTGCCGTGGAAACCTTTGAAGGCTACGGAAAGCTTTCCGGAAGAAAACTTGAGGATATGGAGGCCGGTTCCCGCATCGCCGTGGATGAACGGAAGAAAAATCCCCACGACTTTGCCCTCTGGAAGGCGGCCAAACCGGGGGAACCTGCCTGGGAGAGTCCATGGGGTCCGGGAAGACCCGGCTGGCACATTGAATGTACGGCCATGAGCTGTGTCCTTCTGGGAGCCACCTTTGATATCCATGGGGGCGGCAAGGATCTGATTTTCCCCCACCATGAAAATGAGATTGCCCAGAGTGAAGCCGCCACAGGACAGCCCTTTGCCCGTTACTGGGTGCATAATGGGTTTGTGAATATCAACCATGAGAAAATGTCCAAATCCCTTGGTAATTTCCTCCGTGTGCGGGATGTGATAAGGATCTGGCATCCCGAGGCCATCCGTCTTTTTCTCCTCTCCAGCCATTACAGAAGCCCCATTGATTTTACGGATCAGTATCTGGATGAGGCTGCCCAGAATCTGGATAAGATTTATGGTCTTTTCCAGCGGGTGGAGGAAAAGGGCTGCACCCTGCCGGAAAACCGGGGCAGCCTCTGGCAGGGCTTTTGCGAGGCCATGGACGATGATTTCAATACGGCAAAGGCCATGGGCCTTGTGTATGATGCCATCCGGTCCGCCAACCGCCTTCTGGATGAGGGTTCCGGATCTTCCGTTGAAGAAGCTGGCCTGCTGACAGCAGACTGCAGGGCTGTGGCCGCTGTGCTGGGTATTGGCAATGAAGAGGCCCAAAGTTATTTTGCGGCAAAAAAGGAAAAGGGTCTTTCCAGCACGGGTCTCAATGCCGGTGAAATTGATGCACTGGTACTGGCCCGCACAGAGGCGAGAAAGCAGAAGGATTTTAAAAAGGCCGATGAAATCCGCAAGCAGCTTTCGGACATGGGTGTGGTGCTGGAAGATAAAGCCGAAGGCACCCTGTGGCGGATGGCATGAAAGCAGAGCAGAAAAAAAAGTCCCGCAGTTCCCTGCGGGCAGTATCTTCTGAAAAGGGTTCAGAAAAGTCACCTGAGGTTCCCGATGATTCCGGTTCCGATGGTGACTTTCATATTGTTTCGGCCTTTGAACCCAAAGGAGACCAGCCCGCAGCCATAGATGCCTTAGCAAGGGGAGTCCGGGAACAGGCCCCCCATCAGGTACTTCTCGGTGTTACGGGCTCCGGTAAAACCTTTACCATGGCCCATGTGATTGCAGCGGCCAAAAGACCGGCTTTGATCATTGCACCCAACAAAACCCTGGCCGCCCAGCTTTTCAATGAGTTCAGACAGCTTTTTCCCCACAATGCCGTGGAGTATTTTGTCAGTTACTATGATTATTACCAGCCCGAAGCCTATATTCCTTCCAGTGACACCTATATAGCCAAGGATTCGGCCATCAATGAGATGATCGATAAAATGCGGCATTCCGCCACGCGTTCCGTCCTTACCCGGAGGGATGTCATTGTGGTGGCCAGTGTTTCCTGTATTTATGGTTTAGGCGCACCGGAGGATTATCTGGCCCTGCGTGTGGAGCTTGCAACGGGTCAGGAAAAGGGCAGGGACAGGCTGCTGCGGGAGCTTTCTGCCATGCAGTACACCCGCAGTGATCTGGATTTCCACAGGGGGACTTTCCGTGTGCGGGGGGACCGGGTGGAGATTTTTCCGGCCTATGAGGAAGACAGGGCCGTGCGTGTGGAATTTTTCGGGGATGAGATCGAAGGGCTTGCGGAGATTGATCCGCTGCGCGGAGAAATTCTCAGGAAGATGCGTAAGACCGCCATTTTTCCGGGCAGTCATTATGTGACGGAAAAAACCACCAGAAAACGGGCCGTGGCTGCCATCGAAGCGGAGCTCAAGGAGCGCATTGCCTTTCTGCGTTCGGAGAACAGGCTTGTTGAAGCCCAGCGCATTGAGGAAAGAACCAATTATGATCTGGAAATGCTGCGGGAGATCGGATACTGCACCGGCATTGAAAATTATTCCCGCCACCTGACGGGCCGCAATGCGGGGGAACCGCCGCCCACCCTTTTTGATTATTTTCCCGATGACCTCCTGATTTTTTTCGATGAATCCCACATTGCCGTTCCCCAGGTGGGGGGGATGTACAAGGGCGACCGTTCCCGCAAGGAAACCCTTGTGAATTTTGGTTTCCGTCTGCCTTCCGCTCTGGACAACCGTCCCCTCAGGTTTCCTGAATTTGAAAAAAAAGCCGGACAGGTGATTTATGTTTCCGCAACCCCTGCGGACTATGAAACTGAAAGGGCAGGGGACCGTGTGGTGGAGCAGATTGTAAGGCCCACCGGCCTTGTGGATCCGCCCATTGAGGTGCGCAGTGCGGAACATCAGGTGGATGATCTCTATGATGAAATCAAGGCCTGTCTGGAGCTTGGGGGAAAGGTTCTGGTGACCACCCTTACCAAGCGCATGGCTGAGGATCTGACGGACTATTATACGGATACGGGCATCCGTGTACGCTATCTGCATTCGGACATTTCCACACTGGAGAGGATTGAGATCATACAGGATCTTCGTATGGATCGCTTTGATGTACTGGTGGGTATCAACCTTCTCCGGGAGGGTCTGGACATACCGGAGGTGGCCCTTGTGGCCATTCTCGACGCAGACAAGGAAGGTTTTCTGCGTTCGGCAAGGTCGCTGATTCAGACCTGCGGCAGGGCTGCAAGAAATGTCCATGGCCGGGTGATCATGTATGCGGATCGTGTGACTCCGTCCATGGCCAAGTGTCTGGAGGAGACGGGCAGGCGTCGCAGTATTCAGCAGGCCTACAATGAAACCCATGGCATTACGCCGGAATCCACGACAAAAGCCATCGCTTCCATGGCGGTATTCGGTGTGGCCGATGAAAGGCATACGGCAATGGATATGGCTGCGGAAAGTCCTGCGCCCTTTGAAGTAGAGAAAAAAGGCGGGGATCTGAAGTCGGTTATTGCGGGCCTTGAGGCGGAGATGATGGCTGCCTCCGAGGAGCTGGCCTTTGAACGGGCAGCCAGGCTGCGGGACAGAATCCGGGAGCTGCGGAGTCTTCAGGATCTCTGATCTTTCCTCAAACGAGGAATCTTTATCCTTTTCATGGTGATGAATATGGGCGGGGAAGAAGTCGATACGGGATGTGAAGGCCATACGGAGGCATCCGGTCCATCCCTGCTCATCCGTGAAAAGCTGGTCAGGGTGGCAACAGGTCCGGGGGTTTACCTCATGAAGGATGGGGAGAACCGGATAATTTATGTGGGTAAGGCCAAGAATTTAAGGCGGAGGCTGGCCTCCTACTTCCAGCGCATGGACCGCCATCCCGTAAAAACCGGGGTGCTGGTGGCAAAAATTGCAGACTTTGACACCATCCTCACGGAAAGTGAAAATGAGGCGCTGCTTCTGGAGTCCACCCTCATCAAGCGTCACCGGCCCCGCTACAATGTCATTTTAAAAGATGACAAGCAGTATCCCTTCCTTCGCCTTGATCTTTCCCATCCCTTCCCAAATCTTACGGTGGTACGCAGAATACAGAAGGACCATGCCCGTTATTTTGGCCCCTTTTCTTCGGGCGGTGCTGTGCGTGAAACCCTGAAGCTTGTGAACCGCACCTTCCGGCTGCGAACATGTAAGGATACGGTGATGAAGAGCCGTTCCCGACCCTGCCTGAATTATCAGATGGGGGTCTGCACAGGGGCCTGCTGTAAGGAGGTGGATGCAGAAGCCTACCGCAGGAATGTCCGGGAAGCCGTGCTGGTACTGAAGGGGAAAACGCCGGTACTGCTGACCAAGCTGCAGCGGGAGATGAAAAAGGCGGCACTGGCCCAGAATTTTGAAAAGGCTGCGGAAATCCGGGACAAACTTTTTGCTCTGGAAAGAACACGGGAGTCTCAGGTGGTGGTGGCCACGGATCTTGTGGACAGGGATATTCTCGGACGGGCTGAAGTACCGGGCATGGGGATTTTTACCCTCATGCGGGTTCGGTCCGGGCTTCTTACGGATACCCGTCATTTTGTTTTCAGGGAAACCCTGGCGGATCCGGGAGAACAGATTGCTTCCTTCATCCGGCAGTATTATCCGGAACAGCCCCAGCCCCCCCGTGAAATCCTTGTTCCTGAAGATATCGAAGATACGGAAGCCCTCAGTGAAGCCCTGCATACATGGACGGGAAAGAAGGTGCGCATCACAAGGCCTTTGCGCGGAGAAAAGGTGAAACTCCTTGACTGGGCGAAAAGCAATGCGGAAAAGGAACTGGAAGAGCGCATGGCCCTGCGTCAGGGGGATGAGGCCGTGCTGGAAGCTCTGGGGGCAAGGCTGGGAATGGAGGGATTTCCCCGTCGCATTGAGTGTTTTGACAATGCAAATATTTCAGGTCAGAACCCTGTTACGGGCATGGTGGTTTTTATTGACGGCAGGCCGGATAAAGCCCAGTACAGGCGATACAGGATCCGCCATGTGCCGGAGCAGGATGATTATGCCTATATGGATGAAACCCTGCGCCGCCGTTTTGCTCCGGAAAAGCTGGAAGGCCCCCTGCCGGATCTGCTTCTTGTGGATGGAGGCAAGGGGCAGCTGAACATTGCCATTGAGGTTCTTAAGGATATGGGGATTTTCGGAAGCTTCCATGTGGCGGCCATTGCCAAGATGGATGTGGAAAAGGGAGAAAGCGAAGACAAGATTTTTATCCCCGGCCGCATGAATCCGGTAAATATGGGAAAGGATCCGCAAGCCCTTTTTCTTCTGATGCGCATCAGGGATGAAGCCCATAAAACCGCCGTGGGTTTTCACAGAAAACAGAGAAACAAAACTACACTCCACTCCAGACTGGACGGGGCGCCGGGTGTGGGACCGAAACGCAAAGCCGCTCTTCTTTCCCATTTCGGCAGTTTCAAAAAGCTGCTTGCCGCACCGGTGGAAGAGATCAGCGCCGTTGAAGGATTCAGCCAGCAGAGTGCCCGCAGGCTGTATGCTTTTCTGCACAGCAGTGAACTTGCATAAAAAAGCTTATTCGCCATACATGTCGGTAATCAGTTTCCGTAACTGAGCTGCCTTTTCATCGGATAAGCTGTCCAGCTTATTTCTAAGCCTTTGTTTGCTGATGGTGCGAATCTGGTCAACAGCAATTTCAGCATTTTTGTTCGCACATTTTATTTGTATCCGGGTTCTCCATAGGGGATGCAACTTAGAGGTTAATGGACAGACAACGACTGTGTCTAAATATTTATTCATTTCATCCTGGCTGATTATGACGACGGGGCGGATCTTTCTTATTTCGCTTCCCAGGGTGGGATTGAGATCAGCAAAATATATCTCATATCTTTTAATATTCAAAGTCTTCACCATCCAGCCCATCAAGAATCACTGTGTTAAAATCGTCCCAGTTTTCCTTTTCATCGGCCATACTTTTATAGGTATCTTCCCAGGAAAGCATGCTGTCTTCTTTTTTGTGAAGAAGCAGCCCTTTGTCTGTTTCTTCTAATAAAAGGGAATTGTTTAGACCATATTTCTGAATGAGCTTTTGGGGGATTCGAATTCCTTTGGAATTTCCAATGGGAATCAGCTTAATATCCCTTGTTCTTATCTGATTTTCCATAGCATATACTCCTAAAAAATTTATCTGATTACTACCCTGACTCTGCCACAGCCTGTTGGTCAGATTATTGCCAGGTCAATGGTTGCTGGCTTTAATACGGGCAGGCGCAAGGCCTGCCCCTACGAATGGTTTTTTACGGCCACTGTTTTGTAGGGGCACCCTTTACGGGTGCTAAGCTAACATGCGTAAAATTTGGTCATATAATTTCCATCATTAAGGTTTGTATGGCTGAAAGACAGTGGTAATCAGAAAAATTTAATGTCTTCAGCTTGTATTTACTGTAATTACATTTGCTCATAATGTCAAGAATCTATTATGCTTCTGAGTAACCTCACACGGTACTCAGAAGTGAAGGTTTATTATGGATTCATGAAAAGTCCGTTTTCATAAATACGGATGCGTTCGCCGGAGTGCAGGACGGCATCCACGCATTTGGGCTGGGTATTGACAAGATCCCAGTGCAGGGCAGAGTCATTGAAACCCAGAGCCTTTTTTTGTTCAGCTCCGAAGGTTGTAAGGTCGCCCGTGAAGCTGTCCGCATAGGCGGAGCCGATGGCAATGTGGCTGTTGCCCCACTCGCCGCCGTAGTTTTCGTCAAAAAGGGTGTTGGCCATGAAGCGGCTGATGCGTGAGAATCTTCTGTCAGTCAGGGAAAATTCACCGACCCTTCGGGCACCGGCATCGGTTTCCAGTTGTTTGAGAAGAAAATTTTCTCCTTCTTCGGCTGTGGCCCGAACCACTTCTCCATCGGAAAATTCCAGGCGCACCCCCCGAACCCTGTGACCGCTGCGGAATGAAACCTGATCCGCATAGAAAACCCCTTCTGTTCCCCGCCAGTCCGGAGATATGAAGAGCTCGAAGCTCGGGATATTATGGCCCGAAAGCCCAAGCCATTTTCTCTGTTCTCCCGCACGGATTTTCAGATCACAGGTGTCGGACTGAATGTGGAAAAAGTCCGTATTCAGGCTGCTCAGCCATTTTTTGATGGCTTTTGCCCTTTCAAGGATGCTTTCCCACCGGGCTACCGGATTTTCCATATCCAGAAAACAGGCCTGCAGAATCTGCTGCGTATATTCCTCAAGGTTCATAGCCGCATGGCGGGCCAGTTCTTCAGTGGGATAGATGCACAGGGTCCATCCGAAAAGCCTTCTGGCGTCCCTTTCATCCAGAATATCCTTGAACACTTTGCGGCTGCGGGCAAAAAAAGCCATGCGGGAAGGATCTGTATCCGCAAGGTGGGTAAGGGATTCCGGCGCGTGGAGAACGATATTTCCGTTCAGGCTGGAAAAAAGCTCTTTTTCTCCGGGTGCATGGAAGCCCAGCTGGGTATCGGAACTTTTTTTATAAAAGGTTTTTTCCATTCCGGATGAAAGGGCTGTGCGCATAATGGGATGGGCGCCCTTTTCCAGTATTTTTTCAAAGAGTACCTCCGCAAGGGGAAGGGCGGCGGCGTGGTAGCGGAGCATAATAATATCATCTTTGGCCATGGGCTGTGTCCGCGCTGTATCCAGCGCCCAGAGGAGAACGTCCGCATAGCCTTCCAGAAAGTCTGGCTGCATGAAACACCTTCCTTTGTTCAGGTTCAAAACAGGTTTGAATCAGTGATGATGGTTGTCTTTGAGAAAGAGACTGTGGTATTCGTCTTCGGAAAAATGTTTTTTCAGTATGGTGTAAATGGTGTCATGAAGGGTTTCAAGGTCGCGATCCTCAAGTCGGGGCAGAAGGGATGCAAGGCAGGTGTCATCGGAAAATTTCTGCAGAAGCCAGGCAATGGTCTCTTCATCGGATCTGCGGTCCAGACCAAAGGCACCAAAGCCTTCATAGTTTTCAACAAAGGTGTGGGAATGGTTTTTCATCAGGATCTCCGGGGTTTTTATGTTGTTAAGACCAGCCCTCAGCCTCCGCCGTTTGCTTTTGATTGCTCAGAGGGCCTGATTTTTTGAGGCGATGCCGGACACAGACAGCTTTTGTGCCTTATCCCGGCAGAAGCTACAATGCTTTTTACCTTAAGTCAGAAAAAAGTATGAAGAAAGACCCCATTCAATTTTTAAAGGATGCTTTTTTTCTTAAAGCCGATGATGGCCTTCTGCTGCGTTGCCATCGGGTACTTCCCCCCGGATGGAAGGCGGGCGGACCTTTGGTTCTTATTCTGACGGGAAGGGCCGAGTGTCTGGACAAGTACGACAGACTGACAGCCATGTTTCTGAAAAAGGGTGTTGCTGTGGTGCGGAAGGACTGGCGGGGGCAGGGTGGTTCCGGCCGTATGCTTAAAGATGGTCAGAAGGGCCATGTGACAGACTTTCAGCTTTATCTGGATGATCTTAACACTGTGCTCACATCCCTTGTTTATCCCATGAAACCCGGCAAACTTGTCCTGCTGGGCCACTCCATGGGCTCCCACCTGATACTGCGCCATCTTCTGGAGCAGCCTGAAGGTATTCATGCAGCCATACTGGAATCCCCCATGTTTTCCATAAGCACCTTTCCGCTCCCCTATGCTGCGGCCAGATATATTTTCAGACTTGCAGGACAAAGAAGCCTTGCAGAGGCCTATATACCGGGCGGCGGTCCCTTCAGGCCCCATGCACCCTTTGCGGGGAACAGGCTGACCGGAGATCCGGAGCATTTTTTCAGGTTTCAGGATTTTCTCCGTCAGCACAGGCAGATGCAGATGGGAGCCCCTACTTTGGGCTGGATGGATGCTGCGGACCGTTCCATGGAAGCCATGTGGAAAGATCTGGGTTCGGCGGATCTGCGAACCCCTCTGCTGATTCTTTCCGGTTCGGAAGACAGGGTGGTGCATCCCCATGATCATGAAAAGGCCACTTCATACCTGCCTTCTGCGCAATTTGTTTCTTTTAAGGGTGCACGCCATGAGCTTTATATGGAAAGGCAGGCAATCCGGATAAAAGTCTGGAAAAGAATGGAGAGTTTTTTTGAGTTATAAATTTGTTTGAAAGAAAGCAGCGTATGGAAGCCAAGGCTTTTTGCATTCATCGTTTTATGGAAATTCTATCAGAAGCTTATAAAGAATGGGATGCTCCGGTGATCAGCCTCATGGCCGCAACGGGGGCCAGTCCCTTTTCCGTGCTCGTGGCTACCCTGCTTTCTTTAAGAACCAAGGATGAAGTTACGGAAGCTGCGGCCCTCCGGCTTCTCAGGGAAGCGGATACACCGGAGGCCATGCTGGCTCTGGGGGAAGGGCGTATCCGGGAGCTGATTTTCCCCGTGGGATTTTATCCCACCAAGGCCATGCGGCTGGTGGAAATCTGCTCGATTCTGATCCGCCAGCATGGGGGGAAGGTGCCCCGGACCATGGAGGAACTGCTGGCACTTCCGGGGGGGGGGCGAAAAACCGCCAATCTCGTTCTGGTGGAAGGCTTCGGCATTCCGGGTATCTGTGTGGATACCCATGTGCATCGCATCTCCAACCGACTGGGCTATGTCACCACAAAAACACCGGAGCAGACGGAAATGGCACTGCGCAGAATTCTCCCCCCTGAGTACTGGGTCTCATACAATGAAATTCTGGTGGCCTTTGGCCAGACCCTCTGCCGACCCCTTTCGCCATGGTGCAGCCGCTGTCCCGTGGCAGGTCTCTGTCCCCGTAAAGGCGTTGAACGTTCCCGCTGAAGGCTTTTATCCGCCGATCCTTGCCATGGCCGTATCCACCTGACCCTCACTGTCCGGATGAAAGATGTGTTCGGCACCTTTGTGGCGCAGGCAGGAAATGAAGATACTTTGAATTTCTTTTTTGTCTGCCCCCCGGCGCAGGGGGCCTTTGATGTCATGGCTGATGTCCGAAAGCAGGCAGGGCCTGAGACGGCCATCCGCCGTGAGCCGAAGGCGGTTGCAGGTATGGCAGAAGTGGCGGCTTAAGGCGGGAATGAAGCCGATTTCGCCCCTGGCACCCGGAAAAGTGAACTTCCGGGCCGGCCCGTCCAGCGGATCGCTGGGCAGGGGGATCAGGGGACCCAGATCTTTAAGGGCGTTTTTAATTTCCTGCACAAGTACAGGCCTGTGATCTGCGTGGTGATGATGACCTATGGGCATCTCTTCAATGAAACGGACGGAGAGGCTGTTATCCAGGGCAAGGGAGGCAAGGGCCGGAAAATCTTTTTCATTGATCCCCCTTAAAGCCACGGCATTGAGCTTGATGATAAAGCACTTTCTTGCCAGAGCCTCTTCTATTCCCGCCCATACCCCATGGAAGGCATCCTTGCCTGTTATCCTGAAGAAGACTTCAGGGTCAAGGGTATCCAGGCTGACGTTGATCTGGTGGACACCGGCATCCTGCAACTGGTCAAGGGAGGAGGGGAGAAGGACACCATTGGTGGTGATGGCCAGTTTTTCAAGACCTGGCAGATGACTGAGCTTTTTTAAAAAGGAGAGTGTGCCCTTGCGGACCAGCGGTTCGCCACCGGTGATCCTGATTTTTCGAATGCCGCTTTCAAGGGCTGCACGGGCAATGACAAGGATTTCTTCAAAACGGAGGATATCTTCGTGGAGAAGTCTGGGGCTGGGGCTGAGGGGTTTGCAATAGACGCAGGCAAGGTTGCAGCGGTCCGTTACGGAAATCCTCAGATAATTGACGGGTCTGGCACATGCGTCCTGCAAGGGGGCGTTCACAGGGATCTCCGGGTAAAGGTGCCGGATTTGCCCCCCTCTTTTTCTTCGAGGCGAATACGGGAAATCTCCATGGTTTTGTCCACGGCCTTGGCCATGTCATAGAGGGTGAGGGCCGCTGCGGACACCGCTGTCAGGGCTTCCATCTCAACGCCGGTGGGGCTTAAGGTCCGGACTTCGGCTTCAAGGTGGATGCAATTGTTTTCTGTGTCCGGCCGGAAGTCAACACGGATGCCCGTGAGCATGAGCGGATGGCAGAGGGGAATAATGTCGGGCGTTCGTTTGGCAGCCATAATGCCTGCAATTCTTGCGGTTTCAAGGACATTGCCCTTTTTCCCCTGTCCGGAAAGAATGTGCTGCAGGGTCTGGGGCTGCATGGATATGCATCCGGTGGCCAGTGCCCTTCGCAGGGTTGATTGTTTATCCGATACATCGACCATGCGGACCCGGCCTTCGGGGTCTAAGTGCGTCAGTTCTGTCATCTGCTTTCCTTCGTATGCTGCAGAACGGTATGCTATGGGCTTTGTTTCTATCCAGAGCCGGGTTCAGGTAAAAAATTCCGTTTTTTTTGTCGCCTGTCCCTTGATGGCTTCCAGGGTGTCCGTGAGGGCGCTGATTACATGCTCACGGATATCCCCTGCCACCACAATATACATGACATCATCTCCGGTTTTGAGATCCTGATCCCCGAAGATGTGTACCTGTACATCCACGATCCCCGGCATTTTTCTGGCCTTTTCGAGAATGGAGGCAAGCACCGGCTGGTTTACGGAGACCCGGAGCCCCGTAACCTTCCTGCCGTCCCGGCTGGTTTCACGGACAACACCATTGTGGCAGAGAAGCATTCCTGCACCGGGAAAACCCGGATGGTTCTTTACTCTGAGAATCAGATCCTGAAGGGAAAGGGTCATTTTTCATGCATCTTTCGGGTTTGTCCATCAAGCATATGGGGATGCTGTGGGTTTTTGAGCCGGAAAGCAGGGAATGCAGGGAAGAAACCTGATTGCTGCCCGGCCTCCAGCCATTCTTTTCAAGCCATGACCGGGCCGGAGGCCTGTATGCGGACAGATGGATCTGTCCGTGTACAGGCTTAAGGTCCGGTGCCATTTTTCTGACTCTGGCTTTTTATGACTGAGAGATCTTAATCATCCGCTTACTTTTTAAATGATCTTGCAAAAAGGTCTGCAATGGCAGCCTTTCCTTCTTCACTCAGGTGGCGGGTACCTGTGGCGGCAAAGGTGCTGTGGCCGATGACAGGGCAGTCCTTGACCCACTGGCTCTGCTGCCAGGTGAACCACTCCATGGCTTTCTGATCATAGACGGAAAGGGGACGGTTGAAGAACTTGGCCAGCTCAACGCCCCAGCCCGTACCGCCTTTCACAGTGCCGTCTTCCTGAATCCAGCCCACGGCAAAGACCTGATGTCCGTGGTTGATGGTGTGGAAGAGCAGTTGCATGACCTTGCGGATGGTATCGACTTTGGAATAGCTTCTGCCCATGCGCTTGGAAACAATTTCCATGCTTACATCCCCCTTGGCAAGGGTTGCAGCGTCAAGAACTTCCATGGCGTGGCTGCGTTCAATGTCCCGAGTTGCCCAGGAATAATGGATTTCTTTTATGCCGCAGCTTTCGGCAAGCCGGCCAAATTCGCTTTCGGTACCCTGATGGCCGCTGGTGTAAAGGGTCGTTTGGGATTGTGTCTGCATGGAGCCTCCAAATAAAGTAAGAAGGAAGGTGAGGTGGGCGGTCTGGCCCTTGGGTCTGTGTCCCCTGCGGGCCGGGATCTAACATTTCAGGTGAAAGTGTACGGGCAGGGGAAAAAAAATCAAGAATCAAATGATATGAAAGAAAAAAATAAGGGAAAAAATTTTGATACAGGAACTGGATTTTTCTGTTTAAAGGGTCTGACCTTTTTGGTCAACCCATCGGATACCCAGAAGAAAGTTGCTTGACAAGATGGAGGCTGACGCTTAGTAAAAACCCTTTACATCATGATTGAAAGGGTCGTATTTAACATCTGTTTTTTACCTGTGGCAGCTTTTTTTTAATTTTGAAAATGGATGGAGGTAACAATGATAAGGCAAAGCTGTAAAGTTTTTGTGCTGGCCCTGCTGGCGCTGGCATGGACATCCATGGCCATGGCTGAATGCCGCACATGGCAGCAGATTCAGTCTTCGGGCTTTTTTACCGTGGGAACCAGTCCGGATTATCCACCCTTTGAAAGCATTGATGATAATGGCAATATTGTGGGTTTTGACATTGACCTGATCCGGGCCGTTGCAGCGGAGATGGGTCTGGAGGTGAGGCTTCAGGCTATGGGTTTTGATTCCATTCTCATCGCTGTTCGCAGTGGTCAGGTACAGCTTGGCATGTCCAGCTTTTCCGTCACAGAAGAGCGCAAGCGCAGTGTGGATTTCACCATCCCCTATTACAGCAGCGGCCAGGTGGTTCTGGTTAACCCGGACTCCGGTATTCGTACGGTAAATGATTTGAAGGGCAAGGTTGTTTCAGCCCAGATTGGTTCTACCAGTGCGGATGCTGCTCAGGCCATTGAGGGAGCCACGGTTCGTATTGTGGATGATGCCAGTACCGCTGTCATGATGCTCCGGAACAGGGCTGCCCATGGCGTGGTTCTGGACGTGGCCATAGCGGAAAACTATGCCCAGAGATTTGGTTTTGTTCAGATGGACGAGCCTTTGAACTACGAGGAAGTCGCTGCGGTGATTCGTAAAGGGTGCCCGGAGTTTCTTAATGCTCTGAATGAGGCTTTCGGAAAAGTGAAGGCTTCCGGCAAACTGGATGAACTTCGTCAGAAGTGGGACGTGTAGCTTGAAAAATGCCGGAAAAAGGTTTTCTTTTTCCGGTATGAAAAGGGGCAGGACTGGGTATGGAGCTGGATTTTACGCTGCTCTGGCAGCATCGCATGTTTATGGTTAAAGGGGCAGTGGTAACCATCCAGCTGACCTTTGGGGCCATTATTTTAGGTTTTATTCTGGGCTGTATCGCCGGTATCGGACGGGTTTCCAGAAATACGCTTTTCCGCAGTATCAGTGGGGTTTATGTCTATGTTCTTCGGGGCACTCCCATGCTGCTGCAGATTTTTTTCGTGTACTTCGGGATACCACAGATTTACATGGCACTGACGGGCAACAGCATGACTCCGGACCCCCTTACGGCCGGGGTGATTGCCTTGGGGTTCAATTCCGGTGCCTATGTTGCGGAGATTGTGCGTTCCGGTATTGAAGGGGTTGCCAGAGGGCAGATGGAGGCGGCCCGGTCTCTGGGGATGACCCATGGACAGGCCATGCGGCATATTATTCTGCCCCAGGCTTTCCGAAGAATTATCCCTCCCCTTGGCAATGAAATCATCATCCTTCTGAAGGATTCTTCTCTGGTTTCTGTCATCGGTGCCGGTGAGCTGATGTTTTCCGCAAGGGTGATGGGTGCCCGCTATTACGATTATGTTCAGTTCCTTGCGGGTGCGGCACTGATTTATCTTTTCCTGACCTTTGTGATTTCCCAGCTCCTTGCACTGCTGGAGCGCAGGCTCAAGGTTGCCTGATATGGAAGGGGTTTTTAGATGGAAGTGATAGCCTATGATTCGTCGGCATGGTCTCTGCTGCCCCCTGCCATTGCCATTGTTCTGGCGGTTCTGACCCGAAAGGTACTGATTTCTCTGGGGGTGGGTATCCTTGTGGGAGCCATGATGCTCTGTGGTTTTTCCCCTGCAGCAACCCTTGTCTATCTGGCGGGAACGATTCTTTCTCTGGTCTGGGAAGATGGCGGGGTGAACACCTGGAATGTTTTTATCATTCTTTTTCTGATTCTTCTGGGTATCATGACCCGTGCCATTGCCCTTTCCGGAGGCAGCCGGGCCTTTGGTGAGTGGGCCATGAAGCGGGTGGCCTCCCGCAGGGGAGCACGTCTGCTGACCGCTTTTCTGGGTGTCTTTATTTTCATTGACGATTATTTCAACAGTCTGGCCGTAGGCTCCATCAGTCGGCCGGTTACGGACAGGCACAGGGTGTCGAGGGCCAAGCTGGCCTACATTTTAGATTCAACGGCGGCTCCTGTCTGTGTGATTTCTCCCGTATCCAGTTGGGGTGCTTATATTATCGCCCTGATCGGCGGGGTTCTGACGGCCCATGCCTTTGTGGTGCCCCATACGCCCCTTGGAACATTCATGTCCATGATACCCATGAATTATTATGCCATTTTTGCCATCGGGCTGGTTTTTTTCACGGCATGGACAGGCCGGGCCTTCGGTCCCATGAAGGTGCATGAGGAAAGGGCACTGGGCGGGATGCTGTATGACCCCGAACGGCTGCCCATTGCAGGAAATATTGAGGCCGTGGAAGATCATGGCAAGGGTTCGGTGCAGGATCTTATTCAGCCCATTCTTGTGCTGATTGTTGCTACTACGGCAGCCATGATCTGGACAGGAGCGCAGGAGCTGGGGGAGGAGCCCTTCAGTCTGCTGGGAGCTTTTGAGAATACCGATGTGGCCAAAGCGCTGGTTTACGGCGGGCTTGCCGGTCTCGGTGTAACCTTTGGCCGTATGCTGATGGCAGGGCATGCGGCAAAAACCTATGTGTCTTCCATTCTGGACGGCACCAGAGCCATGTTGCCAGCCATCTGGATTCTTCTTTTTGCCTGGACGATTATCATTGTCATCAAGGGGATTCAGACGGGAACCTACCTTGCGGGTATGATAGACGGAACCATCCCCCTTGCCCTGATTCCCGTACTGATTTTTCTGATTTCAGGGATTATGGCCTTTGCCACGGGGACCAGTTGGGGAACCTTCGGGATTATGCTTCCCATTGCCGGTGACATTGCCGCAAGGGTGGCCCCTGAGCTGCTGCTGCCTGTACTGGCTGCCGTTCTGGCAGGTGCGGTGCTGGGAGATCACTGCTCACCCATTTCCGATACAACCATTCTGAGTTCAACCGGGGCTTCCTGTCATCACATGGACCATGTGCTGACCCAGTTACCCTATGCCCTTTTTGCCGCTGCCCTTGCGGCCATTGCCTACCTTGTTCTCGGACTGACGGGCAGTGTATGGGCGGGCTTTGCCGCAGGCGGGGTTCTTTTTGTTCTGGCTGCCCTGGTGGTGATCAAAAAGAATCTGGGAGCGATGACAGAGTATTAAATTCTGCTGGCATATCATAAAGGAACAGTGGGGGGCCTGTCATGTGCAGGCCCCTCTTCTTTTGTATGTCTGCTTTTTGCCGGTTTTTCCCTGATCTTTCATCAAAAAACCAAAAACCCCGTTGATCCTGTAAAACAGGATGACAGATTGATTGAGACGGAAAAAATCTGTCACCGGCAGAGTGTAACAAATATGATACAAGACATGCCTCCTTTCAAAACGAAGAAGAAAAAAAGAGGCGCAGGACAGTGACCCGGAGAGATTTTCTGTTTTATCTGGATCTGATGATGGATTTGGGGGATACGAGTGCCTTGCGGGTTTCGGGTCTTTGGGGTAAAAGGGTTTTTTAACGCAGGAGGAGGCGTGATATGGAAAAAGATAAAGCAGTTGCTCTGGTTACAGGTGCAGGAAAGGGGATAGGGCTTGCCGTTGCCCGGATGTTGGGGGAAAAAGGTTTTTTTGTCTGTCTTGCCTACAGATCCAGCCGTACCGGTGCAGAAGAAGCCCTTGAAGATATACGCAGTCAGGGGGGAGACGGTGAGCTGGTACAGCTGGATGTGACCGATGCCGCTGCCTGTGAGAGCACCCTTGATACTCTTATCAAGGAAAATGGCCGCATGGATGTGCTGGTGAACAATGCGGGTATGCGCAAGGACGGCCTGATGGTACGCATGAAAAACGAGGCATGGGAAGAGGTGATGCGCACCAACCTGGACAGTTTTTTTTATCTGACACGCCCCGTTTCAAGGCAGATGCTGCGCCAGCGTTATGGAAGGATAATTTCCATAGGCTCCACATCCGGTCAGGCCGGTGTGGCCGGTCAGGTGAATTATTCGGCTTCCAAGGCTGGATTGATGGGCGCCAGTAAAGCCCTGGCACGGGAGCTTGCCAGCCGGAATATCACGGTGAATGTGGTGGCACCCGGTTTTATTTCCACGGATATGACCGAAGATCTGAATATGGAAGCCCTTGCAAAGGAAATTCCCGCAGGCCGTCCCGGCAGGGTAGAGGAAGTGGCTTCGCTGGTGGCTTTTCTTGCATCTCCGGAAGCTTCCTATATAACGGGTCAGGTGATTGGTGTGAATGGTGGCCTGTACTGAAGAATATGTGTAATTATTCAGCACAATTTATTTCGAACTGCCAATGCTGTAATTGCAGCAGCTTCGTACTGTTGCAAGGCTCCGAGGCTATTTGAAAGTGACATTGCAATCGTTTCGGATCAGAGCTTTGCAGGCCTGGGCGAAAGAAGCGGCAAACTGTCTGAGCCGCCACAAAGGCAGCGTGTTCAAGCCTGCCATGGTAATCAAAAAGCTTATCCTGCCTGTGGCGGGGAGTTTTTGCCGCTTCCGCACAGGGCAAGAAGCTCCCGAATCCGGCACTCAAGATCCATAGGCATTTCTGCTCCCGTAAAGGGGCTTGCGTTTTTCAGCTTGAGTGCCGGATTGCGTCACGGGCAAATAGCCTGGAGCCTGTGCATCTGTCTTGCAGGTATGATATGAAAAACTGTGCTGAACAGTTACGAATATGTGTTTTATCTGAAAGGTGAAAAAAATGGGATTGAACCCTGAATTACTGGAAGTGCTGGCCTGTCCCCGTTGCAGGGGGGAGGTGCTGGAAAATGAACAGGCCCGTGAGCTTGTGTGTGAGGCCTGTGCCGTGGCCTATGAAATCCGTGACGGTATTCCCGTGATGCTTCCCGATGCTGCCCGCAGCCTTTCCCCTGAAAGCGGGGCCTGAATGATTAAAAGCATGACAGCCTATGCCAGAGCTTCCCACAGCGAAGGGGAAGTGACGGCGGATGTGGAAATCCGTACATACAACAGCAGGCATCTGGACCCCCTTGTGCGGGTTCCTTCCGGCATGAATGGCTTGGAAGAGCGCATAAAAAGCATCCTTGCCACATCCCTTTCCAGAGGCCGGGTGGAGCTGAGGCTTCAGGTCAGTAATCTGCAGCAGGATATGGATGCCTTTGAAGTGGATATGGCAAGGGCTGCATCCTGCAAAACCGCCCTTGAAAGTCTGGGGCGAACCCTGAACATTCCCGGGGAAGTGACACTGGATCTTTTAATGCAGTCCGGTTCAGGCATTCTTAAATCCGCTGAAAAAACGGCGGATCTGGAAAGTATTGCTCCCGTGGTGGAAGCAGCCGTGAAAGAAGCACTGGTTTCCATTGATACCATGCGTTCTACGGAAGGCCGTTATCTGGCGGATGATTTCCGGCGTCGGCTGGACTGGATCGAGCAGGAAGTGGATGCCATTGAAAAGGCTTCGGAAGATCTGGTGCCCTTGTACCGTAACCGTCTCATGGAAAGGGTCAGCCTGCTGCTGCAGGATGCCGGGCTTGAAGTGGATGCCGGTCGTCTGCTTCAGGAAGCTGCCATACTGGCGGATCGCAGTGATATTTCCGAAGAACTGGTGCGGGCCAGAAGCCATATTGCCCACTTCCGGGAAATCATGGACACCCCTGAGCCGGGTGGCCGCAAGCTGAACTTTCTGCTGCAGGAATTCAACAGGGAATTCAACACCATGGGTTCCAAGGCAGGGGACAGTCGTGTGGCACACAGGGTTGTGGCTGTGAAGGCGGAGCTGGAGAAACTTCGGGAGCAGGTACAAAATATAGAATAGTTCTTGAAGAAAGGCAGGTCATGGCAAATTCTCCAAAGGTCGGCAGACATAAGTCGGAACAAAGCCTTCTGAGTATTGGTTTTGGCAGCAGTGTGGTGGCAGACCGGGTGGTGGCCATTGTGTCCCCCAATTCTGCGCCCATGAAACGCTTGAAGGATGAAGCCAGAGAAGACAAAAAGCTGGTGGATGCCACCCATGGCAGAAGAACAAGGTCCATTATTGTTATGGACTCCAACCATGTGGTGCTTTCTGCGATTCAGTCGGAAACCATCTCCCAGCGTTATTCTGCGCTGAAAGAGAACGAGGATGATGCAAACTGAAGAAAATAAATCCGGTGAAACCGGCAGAAGGGGACGGCTTTTTGAGATTTCTGCGCCTTCGGGAACCGGCAAAACCACCCTTTGTGAAGCCCTGAGAAATCGTTTTCCAGAACTTTGCTATTCCGTTTCCTACACCACCCGTGCTCCAAGGGCAGGCGAAGTGGAAGGTAAGGATTATCATTTCATTAGCGTGGATGCGTTCAGAAAAGGCATAGAAGAGAACCGCTGGGTGGAGTGGGCCGAGGTTTACGGAAACTACTATGGTACATCTGCCTTTACCATGGAAGAGATTCTGGCTTCGGGCCGGGATCTTCTTCTGGAGATTGATGTGCAGGGAATGCGTCAGATTGTGGAACGCTTTCCCGAAACCGTGACCATCTTCATCCTGCCACCTTCCATGGATGCCCTCAGGGCAAGGCTGGTCAGCCGGGGCACGGATACGCCTGAAGCCATGGAACGGCGTATGGCGGATGCGGCAAGGGAAATGGCCTGTAGAGATGATTATCGTTACCGCATTGTGAATGATGATCTGGAAAGGGCAAAAAATGCCCTGATTCATATTGTGGAAGCCTGCATGAAGGGTGAAGACCCGGAACAGACGGATTATCTGTGAAGAATAAAATAAATACCAGCAAAGCAGGCAAACGGGGCCAGCATCCTGTTAAAAAGGCAGGCCACGAAGATCTTTTTGGCATTCATCCCGTAACAGAGGCCCTAAGGGCCAACATACGATCCTTTCACAGCCTCTGTCTTTCGGATCCGGAAAATTCAAGATTCGGTGAAATCATAAGGCTTGCGGCCCTTCGGGGGCTGAACCCTACGGGCTGCACACCGGCAGAGCTTACAGCCATGGTTCCGGGTGCCGTGCATCAGGGGGTGGTGCTGAAGGCGTCTCCCTTTGTGTTCAGGGATATGGGCAGTTTTTCGGATACCATCCATCCCCCACTGGTGGTGGTGGCGGACGGTGTGGAGGATCCGGGCAATCTCGGGGCCATTGCCAGAACAGCCCTCTGCCTTGGGGCCAGTGGTCTTGTGATTCCAAAGGATCGCTCCGCAGGGCCGACACCTGCGGCCATCAAGGCTTCGGCCGGAGCCTTGGAACATCTGCCACTGTTGCAGGTGGTGAATATTTCAAGGTTTCTGGAAGAGGCGAAGGAAGAGGGCTTCTGGGTGGCGGGTCTGGATGCCGAAGGCACGCCCTTGCATCAGGCAAGGCTGGACGGACCCATGGTTCTTGTGGTGGGTGGCGAAGACCGGGGCGTGCGTCCTCTGGTCCGCAGGCATTGTGACATCATGGTGGCCATTCCCCAGAGCGGACCTGTGGGCTCCCTCAACGCATCCGTTGCGGCTGCTCTGGCCATATACGAAATCAGGAGAAATCATTTTTAAAGTCTTTAACAACCTTAACGACAACACCCACGACCAGCCCCAGCGCCATAAAGGAACAGTCAGGGCAGGCGCAGGAGAGGAAAAGGATAAGATCCCGGAGGATATTTTTTTAAAATGACAGATAAACATGATTGTGTTGTGATACTGGATTTCGGGGCCATCAACGCCCAGATGCTGGCCAAGGCTGTGCGTCAGCTCAACATCTACTGCGAGGTGCTGCCCTATACCGCCGCCACAGACCGCATTCTGGCCCTTCAGCCGAAAGCCCTGATTCTCCAGCGGGGAGAGGCCTGCGGAGAGCGTACCCTTGGACGGGAGCTGCCCCCTGAAACCGCAGCACTGGGTCTTCCCGTGCTGGATATGAAAAGTTCTCCGTGGGAAGAAGCGGACCTGAAGGCCTTTCTCGTAAAAGAATGCAAAATGGGTCAGGACTGGACCACCGAAGCCTTTATTGAAGAAACCGTCGCTGCTCTCCGGTCAGAGATTCAGGACAAAAAGGTTCTTCTGGCCATGTCCGGGGGGGTGGACTCTTCCGTATGTGCGGCCCTGCTTCACCGTGCCGTGGGCAGTCAGTTGACCTGCGTTTTTGTGGATCATGGCTGCATGCGAAAGGATGAGCCCCGGCAGATCGAAGAGGTTTTCCGGGGACAGTTCGGCATGAACCTTGTTTCCGTGAATGCGGAAGATCGCTTTCTTGAAAGGCTTAAGGGCGTCACAGATCCGGAAATGAAGCGGAAAATCATTGGTGAGGAGTTTATCCGCGTTTTTGAGGAAGAGGCCCGCAAGCTGGGTGAGCTGGACTATTTTGTTCAGGGCACCATCTATCCGGACATCATTGAAAGCGGCTGGGATGGCGGCAAGTCCGTTAAAGCCCACCACAATGTGGGAGGCCTTCCCGAACGTATCGATTTTAAAGGAATCCTTGAGCCGGTGAAATACCTTTTCAAGGATGAGGTCCGCAGGGTGGGGGAGGCCATGGGCATTCCGCCTGTGATTACCCGGCGTCAGCCCTTTCCCGGTCCCGGCCTTGCCGTGCGCTGCCTTGGTGAACTGACCCGTGAGAAACTGGAAATCCTGCGGGAAGCGGATGCCATTTTCCGGGAGGGCATGGATGAAAAGGGCTATGGGGATCATGCCAGTCAGTTCTTTGCCGTACTCACCAATGTGCAGTCCGTGGGGGTGACCAATGATGAACGCACTTACGGCTACGTCATTGCCCTGCGTGCGGTGCTGACCACAGATTTTATGACAGCAGGGGTTGCGGATCTGCCCATTGCCTTCCTCACGGAAGTGGCAGCGAAAATTGCCGTACAGGTTCAGGGTGTCAACCGTGTGGTTTATGATATCACCAGCAAGCCGCCTGCTACCATTGAGTGGGAATAAGATCTGATTATTCAGAAAGATTCCCCTCTCTCCGGGCTTATCTTTACCCATAAGTTCGGCAATATGAAATCAGGGGTACTAACATAAAGGAAATGGCGGGCAGCAGGCCTGTTTCCCTTGGGTGAGAATATTCTTTATGGAACTCTCACCCAAGGGGCAGACACAGGGGCCTTCCTTTACAAAACAGGGGCTGCCCAATTCATTCGCAGGTGCAGATTGTGTCTGCCCTACCTGCTCCTTTATGGCGTTGAGGCTGGTCGTTAGTATTGTCGTTAAGGACCTTAAGGACTTTAAGGAAAGAGAGGGAAAAAGGTCATTTGGACACCCTCAAAACTACATTTTTATAACTCAACATGCTTGATAAAAATTGTGGGTAAAGCCCAGCCCTCCGGGAGAGAGGCCCCGGCAGATAGGCTAAAAATTGGACTTGTCCATATAGTGAAGCCTGTTGGCCTGAGTGTCGGGGTGAGGGAAGAAAGCCGTAAAAAGCACCTTTGTCCATTGACTTTTTCTTAAGATCTCAAGAGCCTGCCAAGATTAGGGAGCCCATACTCAATAGCTAAGCTATCAGTCCTTAATTACCGTGACGGGGGTATCCGCTGTTCCTGCATAAAAAACAATAATATGGGCAGGACTGTCTCCCACGCTTTCCCCCCAGTGCCAGGTATTGACCACTTCCACAATGGCTTCTCCGGCATGAAGATCCAGCACCTGTCCGTTTTCCGTATGCACCCTGAGCTGACCCGACAGCAGGACACCGGCATTGATGACAGGATGCTTGTGTACGGCCAGTTTCTGACCCGCAGGGATTTTAATGCTGAGGATGCGGATTTCCGGCTGACCATCCGGATAGGCAGGCAGCAGGGCGTCGTCCCAGCTTTTTTCGGTTTTGGCCAGTTCCTTGACCACAACGCCAGCTTCTTTGGCGAAGGCGGTACTGCCGGAGGCAAGGAGAAAGAAACCTGCCAGAATAAGGGATGCAAAACGTGTTCCCATGGGTTTGACTTCCTTTTCAGTATTGGAAAAATTGGCAGAAGGCATATGCTGCGGTGATCTGTATTACAGAATAAAGGCGTTTATGAAAGAACAGATTCTGACCCAAAGGGAAGGCAGGCCCTTTTATACGGAAGAACGCTGCTGGATTGAGGAGCTTTCCAACAGCAGTGCAGATCCCGGTCTTTCCATCGCGAGGGTACGCGTGGAAGCAGGAGTCAGCACCCAGCTCCACAGGCTGAAAAATACGACAGAGCGGTATCTCATTCTTTCGGGCAGGGGCCGGATTGAGGTGGGGGCTTTGCCGCCCCAGGAGGTTTTTTCGGGGGATGTGGTACTGATTCCACCGGATTGTCCTCAGCGCATTACCTGTCTGGGCAAAGAAGATTTGATTTTTCTGGTTTTCTGCACGCCACGCTTTCTTCCAGAGGCCTATGAGAATCTGGAAGATGGGAACGGTACAATAGCACCGAATTTATAATTGATGCACTCGTAAAAAATCAAAAACGGTCTTTTTAGGGCTGCAAGATACTGATATTGTTAATGGTCAGATTCTAAAGCCAGAGTTGTTGCGGGTGCATCATAATTGGCTATATGCATCATCCTCGGAATTGTCCCAAACCCATTCTCCTTGCTTCTGTTTCACGACAAAATCAAAATAGGTATCCGGAAGGGGCATGGCTTTGTGGGTGAGGTAACACTTTGCCGCTTCATAGCCATTTACCTTGGCACCCAAAAAATTGTGTTCCGTTGCATAGTGGATATCCATGAGGATTTCCGGAATCACCTCCCGGATTTCCACAAAGGAATCCGGGATCTCCGAAGCAAAGGCCGTAGCAGAACAGAGAAGAAAAAGAAGGGCAGTAAACCATTTCATGGAGGATCTCCTTATCGTTACGGGAGAGGACTTAAGGGCTTTCAGTTTTCTCTGGAAAAGGCCAGATTCAAATAGGTCACGCCATTGGAGGACCAGCGTCTGCCTTCTGTCACCGTGATTTTGGTCTTGTTGGTGGTGAAACCGTAGTTGGCGGTTCCGGAGACGGCCACGCCGTATTCTTTGGTATCCACGGCATCAAGCCGCATGTCTGCAAAAAAATTGTAGGGAATGCACCGTGACTCTCCCGCTTCCACCCATTCCTGAATGCGCTCGATCATCATAAAACTGATATCCACCTTGACCCTGACACTGGATTGGTTGACGATGCAGCGGGCCTGGGCCTGGTCCGGGGCCAGCATGAAAGGAAATATGAGAAGAAAAAGAAGTATTTTTTTCATGGGAACCTCCACCACAATGTAATTATTCAGCACAATTTATTTCGAACTGCCAATGCTGTAATTGCAGCAGCTTCGTACTGTTGCAAGGCTCCGAGGCTATTTGAAAGTGACATTGCAATCGTTTCGGATTCCGGCACTCAAGCCAAAAACCCAAAGCCTACTATAAAAAGCAATAAGCTTTTTCAGGCTTGAGTGCCGGAGTGCTAATAAGAAGCGGCAAACTGTCTG
>NZ_VLLC01000012.1:0-29071 GCF_007830435.1 Desulfobotulus alkaliphilus
GCAAGAATTAAGGCTGAAGAGGAAGCAAAGAAAAAAGCTGAGGAAGAAGCAAGAATTAAGGCTGAAAAAGCGGAAGAAGCAAGAAAACAGTCCGAAGAAGCCGCCCGCATAAGGGCCGAAGAAGATGCCCGCATACAGGCTGAGGAAGAAGAAGCCCGCATGCTGGCTGAAAAGAAAGCACGCTCAGAGGCCATATTTAAAAATATGCTGACCGCAGGCGCCTGCTTTGCCGCCCTTTTTGTCCTGATCATCGGCTCCAGTATATACAATAAAAGCCAGTACTTTATAAAAACCAATAAAGATTCCATTGAAATCTGGCAGGGAGCTTTCTCACCCAGAGGCAAAAATCATATACTGACCCTGCCCGGCGTTGCCGGACCCGAAGTGGCAAAGGAGGCATACACCCGCAGCGAGGTCATGCCTTTGGCCTTTAATTTCTATATGGAGCAGGCCATAGAGGAATCCCGGAAGCGGGGAACACCTGATTTTGATAAGGTGGAAAAACTTCTTAAAAAAGCTCAGACCTTTGCCAGTTCCCAGGACGAGCGTCAGGCCGTTGCAGCCAGACTTCAGGGTATTACCCAGGCCATCGAAAATTACAAAGCGGAAGTAGCCAGACCCTAAGCATCCAAAAAAACAGCTTGCCTGTTTCTTTATGAAAAATCAGACAAAAAAAGGGCAGGAGATTTCCCGCCCTTTTTCTTATGCAAAAAGCATGGGATCCAGAGGTTTTGAAAATTTTACATGTACAGAATACTCATTATCCATGTGACTGAGTACACCCGTCACCACCCCCTTGCAGACCATGGGCTGCGGGTTACCTGAAGCTGCCAGCACAAATTTCATGCCCAGCTTGGCATCCAGAAGCTGGCGGACATTTTTATCATTGGCTGTTTTCACATAAAAAGAAAGCCCCCCTGCTGAAATATCGGACATCCTCCCCTTAAAAAGCCCCGGTGGGACTGTATGGCCGGTCTCTTTGGGAATCACCTGAAAAACAATGACACCCTGAGCCGGAATACGCTTATACACCCGCCGGTTAATCCCCTTGGACTGCAGAACAGCGCTGGAAGAACGGCCTTCAAGGCAGAAGTCCTGAAGCTTGGGAGCCAGTCCCGGAACGTTTTCCGCCAGAGGCAACAGTTTTTTTCTCTTGAGCACGCGGCAGGTCCCTGCCGTTAAGGCCACAAGGCTTGTGGTACATACGCTGGTTTTATAGAAAGTATCTTCACCCGCAAAGGTTCCCGGCCCCAGACGCCGTATCAGCGTTTCCTGCCCCCCGTCTGAAACCGAAACCAGTTGCAAAGACCCCCTGTCCACAAAAAAAAGGGATCTGTTTTTTTCTCCCTGACGGAACAGAGACTCCCCCGGCGAAAACAAAAGAGGCTCCGTTGCAAAGAAGAAGGCACTGCGCTCCTCAGGTGCAAGGCGTGTGTACCATGGCTTCCAGAGAGCCATATGCTCTTTGTCAATGGCCTTGTTTTTTTCCTGTTCAATGCGTTCTGCTGCGGCAACAATCTGCTGAATGGCAAGGGAATCCAGTTTAATCATTTTTTGACGCAGCATTTCCGCACGCTCAAACTGTCCCATTTTTGCAAAGATCACCACCAGCTCAAAAAGCAGGTCCATGGCTTCCGCCCGGCGACCTGCTGCAAGCAGTGATTTCAACTGTATTTCCTTGGCCTTCAGGACGTCCTTCATGCCACTTACACCCAGATTTTCCGGCATACGCCAAAAGAATGGACCCCGGATACTTTTCCAGGGAATCTGCTTTATTGTGAAAACCCCTGAAACATCAGAAAATCAAAAAACCGACACCCGATCAAGGTGACACTCTTTTTTTTTGCAGTCAGCGGATGCCTGACACCAAAAACCGATGGGATTCAGGGATACCTGTGCCGATCCATATATGATGGTAAGAGAAAGCAATTGCAACAATCCTGCCAAAAATGACAAACAGAAAAAACCCTGAAAAAGGGTAAGAAAAACAAACATCCTTTGCCTCTGGCGATTCTGGCGTATCAAATATCAGAGACAAGTGTATCAAATAATAACACACAAAATATGCTTGTCAAAATTGAGGATCTTGCATGAGCAGTAAAGGAAAAGCGTATCTGCATCGGGGCTGAAGCCCTTCTGCCAAAGCCTCCCCCTTGCTGGCTTATGGCTGATTTCAATGGGATTCAGGAACCACAGGATGATGCCTGAGCAACTGCCTGAATTTCACATGAACGGAGTATTCACAATTCTGGCAGGGCATAATACCCACCACGGTACCCTTGCAGACCACAGGGTGCCGCCCCTCCTGCAGGGGCACCATAAACTTCATGCCGATCTCCCTGCCCAGAAGGCTGCGCACGGCCCTGTCATTGGATGTTGACACATGAAAGGAAAGCCCCCCCGCAGAAATATCGGACATCAGTCCTTTTAAAAGGACATTATTACCACTGCCCTCTATGCAAAGAAGCTGAAACACAACAACACCATTATCAGGAATGCGTACATATATGCGGCGGTTCACCCCTCGGGCGGCCAGTTTCTGTCCCGTAGTTCCGGCATGGATGCAATAGGTCTGAATCCTTTTGATAAAACCGGGAAAATCCCTTTCAAGGCGCCCCAGTGCCTCCAGAGACAGCCGCCGGCAAAGGCCCTGAGTAAGCCCCACAAGGCTTTCGGTACACAGGCTGCTGCCAAAAAAGGTATCTTCTCCGGCAAACTCGCCCGGTCCCACACGACTTAGAATTTTTTCACGCCTCTCTCCGGATAAAAAAAGCAATTGCAGGCAGCCATCATCCACAAAAAACAGATTCTGATTTTTCTCCCCCTGACGGAAAAGAAAATAGCCCGAAGAAAACGGGAGGGGATCACAGGCAAAGAAAAAGGCACTGCGCTCTCCCGGTGTCATGCGGCTGTACAGTTCCTTCCAGTTTTCACGGTGCCTGCCATCTATGACCCTGTTTTTTTCCTCTTCTATGCATTCTCCGGCCTCAACGATCAGGGCAATGGCCATGTCGTCCACCTGCAGCATTTTTTTTCTAAGTGCATCCGCCCTGACAAAATCCCGCTGCCTTGCTGCTTCCCCAACCATTTCACAGAGCAGATGCATGGCATCCCTTTTCCGACCCTCAGCAATCAGGCTTTCAAGAATATGATCCTTATCAGATCCCATAGGCTTCTCCTGTATTCAGCCTTGCAGCAGACGGGGCAAACGGCCAGCCCGGAGGAAAACGGCCCTTTAAAAAACCGTCAGTCCATTCTGGAACGGAAATGATCAAGCCTTGGCAGGGCTTTTTTTTCACCCTTTTCATCCAGCCCCACAAAGGTAACGCCGGTTGAAAATATTTCTTCCTCCCCAGAGGCTCCGGGTGCATCGGCAAAAACGCTTACCCTGTATCTTACCGAAGAATTCCCCAGACGCTCCGGCAGAATCTCAAACCGCAGGATAGACCCGCTCACCGCACGTTTTCTGAACTGCAGATCCTCCATGGCCACCGTTACAAGGGTACATCCCTGAAAGTCCCTGGATGCCACCAGCCAGGCATATTCATCCACCCAGCGCAGCATGGCACCGCCGAAAAGGTAGCCATGGTGATTCAG
Organism: Desulfobotulus alkaliphilus; assembly: GCF_007830435.1. Lineage (GTDB taxonomy): Bacteria > Desulfobacterota > Desulfobacteria > Desulfobacterales > ASO4-4 > Desulfobotulus > Desulfobotulus alkaliphilus. Next base: position 3,598 of record NZ_VLLC01000012.1, read on the forward strand.
GTGCTCCGGTCTCACAATGGTGTAGGTATTCATCGGGATGCCTCCTCCAGAGCTGCCATGGCATCTTCAATGGCATCACGGATATCTGAGCCCGATGAAGACATAAGGGAGGCAAGCCTTGGTTTCCACAAAACCGGACGGCCAAAGCCCATGAGATAAACCATGTCTCCCAAAACGGCATGATCCAGGGTTTCCCGCCTTTCCCATATCCAGTCCAGCAAGCCTTCTCCCAGATCCGGAGAAGCCAGTATCAGGCTTTCCGATGCCACCATGGCCCCAAGGCGCACGGTCCATTTTTCATGGATCAGAAGATTATAAAAAGCAGGAAAAATGACTTTTTCCGCCTGCATCATGGCAACCAGACGCTGGGCATCCCCGCTTTCCAGAATATTCAAAAGACTCTCTTCGCTCAGCAATTGCGGATTCATGCCACAAAGGGCATTTTCGATATCTTTTCCATTGAGGTTTCCTGTCCAGCGGAACACATCCTCTTTTCCGGCCAGCATGAGGGTGGGTACGGCCATGACCTGAAAATCCGATGCCATATCCGGGCAATGGTCCACGCTGATCACCTCAAGGGAAACAGGCCCCTTATTCAGAAAACCCAGCAGCATCCTCAGGGCGCCGGGGCAATGGGGGCAGTGGCCACTGACAAAAAGACGCAGAAGAGCCGGGCTGCCCATATCAGATACAAAAAAAACGCCATGATCCGATCCATCCAGATAATCCAGCAGGATCTCCTCTTCCCGTTTTCCGGGAATTCCACGAAAAATGAGCCCCCTGTCCTCCAAGGAAAAACCGGGGCAGCCGTCATCCTGCTCCCCTGAAAAAACCCGGCCACCGTCCTTGATTCTGTCCAGCAAGGCGTCGATATACTCCCGCACAGAATGCTCCGAGCCACCCTTCCCCAAAAGGCGAATGCAAAGACCTCCACGGGAAGATCTGCCGTCCCTGGCCCCCTGATCCTTTTCCATCATCCAGCCATCCCTTTTTCCTGCGGGTACCCAATCAACCCTGCAGACAGAGTGTATTCATTGAAAGTAACTGTTCAGCACAGTTTATTTTGAACTGCCAATGCTGTAGTTGCAGCAGCTTTGTACTGTTGCAAGGCTCCGTGGCTATTTGCAAGTGACATTGCAATCGTTTCGGATCAGAGCTTTGCAGACCTGTGCGAAAGAAGCGGCAAACTGTTTGAGCCGCCACAAAGGCAGCGTGCTTAAGCCTGCCATGGTAATCAAAAAGCTTATCCTGCCTGTGGCGGCGAGTTTTTGCCGCTTCCGCACAGGGCAAGAAGCTCCCGAATAAGATTGCGTCACGGGCAAATAGCCTGGGGCCTGTGCGTCTGTCTTGCAGCTATGGTACTTGGAAAACTGTTCTGAATAATTACGAAATATAAAAAAATTCCCAAAGCCAGAGGCCTTTAAACAAAGAAATCTGCCCCAAAAAGACTTCTTTCCGGCAAAAAGGCTAATGCCTGTCCTGATACCGGAGGAAGGCGGCAAACTCGATCTGATAAAGATACAGAAAAACCGAAGCCATCCCGAAAATAAGGGGACCATAAAGAAGACCCGCCATACCAAAAAGCTGAAGTCCACCGAGAATGGCAAAAAAAACAAGAACCCCGTTCATCTGTGCGCCACCGCGCATGAAAAAAGGCCTGAGAAAATTATCCAAAGATCCCACCACCACCAGACACCAGACCAGAAGCCCCACGGCCTTGCCGCCCTCTCCGGCCAGCCACAGCCAGAGTACCGCAGGCACCCATATCAGTGCCGTTCCAACCACAGGAATGAGAGATGCAAAGGCCATGACAGCTCCCCAGAAAATCCCCGGAAACCCCACAGCCATAAAAGCGAGGCCTCCGGCAGCGCCTTGGGCTGCTGAAGTCATAAAGGTACCCACAAAAACCGAACGGACCAGAAGTCTCAGTCGCTCAAAAATTCTTTTTTCCTGCGTTCCTGAAAGGGGAAGAAGGTGAAAGAGTTTTGATAAAATGGCATCATGGTTACGGATAACCATGAAAAAAACCAGAAGCATTAAAAAGAAATGCAGCAAAAATATGCCGACATTCCCCGCCAGAACACCGCCATGGCGGACAAGAAAACGCAGGCCCGAAGTTGCCGTGCGTAAAAGCCCCCCCTTGATATCCATGGTGTTGGCATTGAAATCCGGATAAAAATACAGAATTTTATCCATCCATGCGCCCTTCATACCCTCAAGGGAAGCCTCCAGCCAAAGCTCTATTCGCTCAGGCCCGCCCCCTACGATCCAGGCCTGCAGGGTCTGAAAGAATGCAATTCCCTGACTGATCACAGCCCCTGTAATGAGAAAGGCCGGCACCACCACAAGCAGGACCAGCATCAGCGTAGTGAGGGCCGCGGAAAGGGTTTTACTGCCCGTATAAACCTCCAGCCTGTTCTGCACGGGATGGCAGGCCATGGCCAGAAGAATTCCTAAAACAATGGGGTGACGGTAGGGCCACATAAGACCGGTGACCCCCAGCAGGCCAAGGACAAGAAAAAACAAAAGCACCCCTCCCGCACCCCTGCGGTAAGACCCCTTTTTCAGGAAACCATAAGACCTGTAAGATACCATCAGTCTTTCCTCGCCGGGAGAGAAGCGTCTTCCTGCCTGCCCAGCGCATCCAGCATTTCCCGGGCCTCCTTGCATACCTGCACACAATGGATACAAAGGGTTTCATAGACAGCCGGAATACGATCCACAGCCCCCTCACAAAGAAGCTGCTGCAGCCTCTCCCCATATGAGGCCGCCCTGTTTGCAGCCAGATACTTCAAAGCCCCCGTGAGTTTATGGGCCATTTTACCCAGAGCTTCATAATCTTTTTTTTCCAACAGCCGCCCCATTATCTCAATTTCCTGCGGCTGATTCTCTATGCAGTTTCTCAACAGAACCCGCTGGACAAGGGGGCTTTCTCCCACAATGGCGACCAGCGCTTCTCTGTCAATGGCAGGCCCCTCTCCTGCGGCTACAGCAGGCTCCCTTCCTGTTTCCCCATGGCGGGAATACAGATACTTTGCCAGCGTTTCTCCAAGAGCCTGTTTTCTCAGGGGCTTGGTCAGATAATCATCCATGCCTGCGGCCAGAAAACGCTCCCTGTCCCCTTTCAGGGCATGGGCGGTAAGGGCAATGACAGGGAGGCTTTTTCCATAGCGCTTCCGTATTTTTATGGTGGCTTCAAATCCATCCATCTCAGGCATCTCGCCATCCATGAGAACAAGATCCGGCAGCCCTTCCTTCTCCAGCCAGTCAAGGGCTTCCTTTCCGTTTTCCGCAGCCATCACACCAAAGCCCATGGAACGTAAAATGTTTTTGGCAACCTCGCGGTTAATGGCATGGTCCTCCACCAGCAGGATCTGAAAACCTTCGCCTGATAAATTATTCATGACATTCCTTTTTTCCTGAGCAGATGGCGGCAGATCGCCTCTTTTTCAAACCCAAGACAGGCCCCACACCTAAAAAAAAACGGCCCACGACCTTCCCAAACCACTGAAACAGCCCATAACAAAATCTGATTGCCATGCTTTTCAGCCATGGTAAGCTTCCCCCCAAAAAAATTTGTATGGCCTGTCAGTACCCATGCTGCAAGCGGATACTTAAATGCGGCCAGCCTTGAAGGCCTGCCCCTGCGAATGGTTTTTAGGGCTCCTGTTTTGTGTAGGGGCACCCTTTACGGGTGCTAAGCTAACATGCGTAAAATCTGGCCATATAATTTCCATGATTAAGGTTTGTATGGCGTAATTATTCAGAACTGTTTTCCAAGTACCATACCTGCCAGACAGATGCACATGCCCCAGGCTATTTGCCCGTGACGCAATCTTATTCGGGAGCTTCTTGCCCTGTGCGGAAGCGGAAAAAACCCCCCGCCACAGGCAGGATAAACTTTTTGATTACCATGGCAGGCTTAAGTACGCTGCCTTTGTGGCGGCTCAGACAGTTTGCCGCTTCTGTCGCACAGGCCTGCAAAGCTCTGATCCGAAACGATTGCAATGTCACTTGCAAATAGCCACGGAGCCTTGCAACATTACGACGCTGCTGCAATTACAGCATTGGCAGTTCTGAATAAACTGTGCTGAACAGTTACTGTATAGCTGAAAAACAAGTGGTAATCATAAAAAAATATTATGACTCAGCACCTTCCGTTTTCTCCGGAGCAGAAGCAGGTTCCGCCTCCCTGCGCGGAAACGCCTCTCCGCTTTTTTCAGCGATGATGTCACAGAGCTGAGGATGCTGCCCTGCTATAAAATCCAGGGTTTCCCCCCTTCTTCCCGCAATGGTTTCAAGGCTGCTTATGGAAGCCCTTTGGGTCTCCATCATGGAAGAAAACTGCATACGCAGCTGCTCTTCATTGCGTTTCAAAATATTGTAAACCAAAACCAAAGACAGAATTTCAAGGAAGAGTGCAAGCATGAAGCCAATGACAAAACCCCTGTCATACCCGTAATAGACGCAGCCCATGGCAAGAACGGCTGTTATCAGAACCATAAAAAACTCCTGCTCCCAGAAAACATAAGAGATCTGCTGCACCCTCACCAGCAGGTTCGGACACAGAATAGGACGTATTACCGGGCTTCAATATGAATAAGGACTGTATTAAATGTACTTTTTTCTATTATACAGAAGGTGGCGTGCTGAAAAAAGGACAAAAACAAAGATCCGGCAGAAAAAATAAAAGCAAGACCTGAAAAACATCTTTTTTTTCCTGCTTTCAAAGGTATAATCATTCTTCAGCCGGTACACAAAAACACCGGAGATTCAGAATCAGGGAGACCAATATGAGTGTAATGCAATATCCCAGAGGTGCTTTCCCATCCGCAGACATGGATGCCAAGCGTGCCCAGCAGATAGAAGAAACGGAGCAGACCCTTTCCCCGGCCTACAGGCTGGCCTTTCTGGACGAAGACCTTCTGGTACGCAGCAGCCTGCGGCCTGTCCGGCTTCAACTGGAAATGATGAAGCCTGAAATTGTACTTACCGAAGAGGGCATTGAATCCACCATCGTTATCTTCGGCAGTGCCCGTCTTCCGGATCCGGAAACGGCCCTTTCCCGGATGGAGGAAGCCAGACGGCATCTGGCCATGGCCCCCGAAGATGAGGAACGTATCCAGCGGCTGAAGCAGACGGAACGGGCCGTGGAAATGAGCCGCTATTACGATGAAACAAGAAAACTTGCCCGTCTTGTTTCTCAAAACACAGGCCCCAACCGCCATGTGGTCATCACCGGCGGCGGTGGCGGTATCATGGAGGCCGCCAACCGGGGAGCCCACGATGTCAATGCCAAAAGCATCGGCCTGAATATTGTCCTGCCCTTTGAGCAGGCGCCCAACCCCTACATCACACCGGAACTCTGCTTTCAGTTCCACTACTTTGCCATAAGAAAAATGCACTTTCTCATGCGGGCCAAGGCACTGGTGGCCTTTCCCGGCGGTTTCGGCACCCTTGATGAACTGTTTGAAGCCTTAACCCTCATCCAGACCGGCAAAATGGAAAAGCTGCCCGTTCTGCTTTTTGGCAAGGAATTCTGGCACAACCTCATCAATTTTGATTATCTTGTCGAACAGGGAACCATATCCCCGTCGGACCTTTCCCTCTTCCAGTATGTCAGTACGGCAGAAGAAGCCTGGGAAATCATCCGGGCCTCCAACGGACTATAACGGACATTCCCCCCCAAAAAATCAAAAACCCCCACCACATCTTTAAAGATACGGTGGGGGTTTTTACTATACAAAAAACCTGATCAGAATAATTTATTCGTCATCTTCCTCGGTTTTAGGAAGGTTGACTTCCTGAAGCTCAGGCCCCAGATAGGTTCTTTCGCTGGGTGCAAGAACTCCCAGCGCAAGGCAGATGACCGTCCAGATGTGCACCACATGGTAATGGGCACCATAATGCTCACCCAGTTCATGGAGCTGGGCATGGCAGTTATGGCAACCGGCAATCACGTAGGTGGCACCCGTGGCCTGAATCTGGGCATCCTTGATTTTTCCGTACTGCAGGCGTTCTTCCTTGTATCCGCTCTGGAGATAGCCCCCACCCCCGCCGCAGCAGAAGTTGTTGGACTTATTTGGGAAGGTGTCAATGAAGTTTTCCTTGCCCACACAGGATTCAATGACAAAACGGAGGTTGTCCGCAGCCCTGTCACCAAAGGTCTTGCGCACGATATTGCAGGGATCCTGTACCGTGAACTTGATTCCAAGCTCCTTGTTCCAGTCGGAATTTACGGGAAGCTTGCCTTCACGGATCCAGTCTGCATAATAGTTGTAGATGTTTTCGATTTTTTCTACGTTGGTGTCAATGTTGAACTTTTTCTGTCCTGCCAGGACAGCGAAGGTGATGTGCCCTCATTCGGTGTTGAGGAAAACCTTGCACCCCAGCTCATCGGCCTTGCCCAGCGTCCCCCTCGTATGTTTTTCCCAGGCAGGATCATCGGCAAGGAAAAGACAGTAGTTCTCACCGGCCCAGCCCGTGGAACCATAGGTCCAGTCCGCACCCACGATATTCAGAATCTTCCAGAGGGGCACCATTTCCTCAGGCTCCACCATGGGCTCACGGGAGTTCTGGTTCAGGAAGAAGTAGGCACCCTGCTTATCCATGGGAGCCTGAAGATCCCTTTCTTCCCATTCGGGCTGCTCTTCCCTTACCTCATCCAGAATATCCTGCACCACAAACTCAAAATCCTCCTGGGTAGTACCCATGGCACTCAGGGTAGGATTCTTCATGGCCATGTCACAGGAAGCAAGAATGCCCTTGGGTCTTTCTTCTCTGGGAGTCAGTTTTCTGGCATTGAACACCAGCTGCGGGATATTGATCTGCATGGGGCAGGCATACATACACCGCGTACACATGCTGCACATCCATACCCACTCGCTCTTTTTGATCTCCTCATCCATGCCCAGCGCGGCCATCCTCAGAAACTTCCGGGGGTCCATATCCCGAAGCCCTGTGGCCGGGCAGCCGGAAGCACAGAGACCGCAAGTCAGGCAGGCATTGAGGTTTCCGCCCGCCGGCAGAATCTCCTTCACCTTGTCGATGAAGAAGCTGCCCGACTTCTTCTCTATCTTGACTGCTTCTTCCGCCATTTGTGCATCTCCTCCGTTTTGTTTTTTCTCAAAAACTCTCTTCCATCAGGTCTTCCCTTATATTTGTAGGAAATCTTCCGTGACGGGCTGGCCACGGCATACCTTCAGGAAACCCGAATATCGGCGGGAGGCCGCCCACTGGCTTTCAGGGACTGCCTCCTGACATCTAGTGTCTGAACAAAAGCCGCTTTTTTCCCGATCCAATGCCTGAAATCTTATGATCACTGTATAGATGCATCCCATGTTCTCCCCGGAATGCAGATTGCCAGAATTTCAGATTTTCACCATACCCGGAAAGGCCCAAAAAGCTCTTTCGGCCAGCCACTCTTTATACCATTGCTTTTTCTTCTCCCTTATTCCAGTGTCTGTGTCAATACAAAATCGGGAAGCCATTCAGAATATAAATATGATCCATCGAAAATCCTCCCAATGCTTTCCCGCTGTCAGGGTGCCGGAAAAGCCCCCGACCACCCCCAGGCACACAGAAAGAAAATCTGAAAAAAATAACAATCACAGAATATATGTCGGATTGACACCCATTTAACCATACGATAAGATTTCCTGAGAGGGAAAACCACCGCCTTTCCCCCGACAACAGGAAGACCCTGCCCCATGCAGGGAAAACCTTTTTAAAAGCCCAATGACCTCCAGCCAAGGACTTGTCCATGATCCGAATGAACAGCCATTACAAAAAACTCAAGGCCTCCTATCTTTTTTCCGACATTGCAAAGCGTGTCAGCACCTTTCAGGAAAACAATCCCGATACCCCCATCATCCGCCTTGGCATCGGTGACGTCACCCACGGACTGCCCGAAGCCTGCATCAAGGCCCTGCATGATGCCGTGGATGAAATGGCCGAAGATCAAAGCTTCAAGGGCTATGGCCCGGAACAGGGCTACGCCTTTCTGCGGGAAGCCATTGCAAAAAATGATTTCCAGTCCCGGGGATGCGCCATTGAAGCCGATGAGGTTTTTGTCAGCGATGGTGCCAAATGTGACACAGGCAATTTTCAGGAACTCTTTGCCACAGATATCCGGGTTGCCATTCCCGACCCCGTGTACCCCGTGTATCTGGATACCAATATCATGGCAGGCCGCACCGGAGAATTCCTTGATGGCCGGTATCAGGGCATCGTTTATCTGGACAGCACATCAGAAAACGGCTTTGTTCCCCCTGTGCCCGAAGAGGCCGTGGACCTGATCTACCTCTGCTACCCCAACAACCCCACCGGAGCTACGGCCAGCCGTGCCCAGCTGCAGGAGTGGGTCGATTATGCAAGGAAAAACAAGGCCCTGATTCTTTTTGATGCGGCCTATGAAGCCTTTATCACAGATCCGGAAATTCCCCACTCCATCTATGAAATTCCCGGTGCAAGGGAAGTGGCTGTGGAGTTCCGCAGTTTTTCAAAAACCGCAGGCTTCACCGGTACCCGCTGTGCCTTTACCGTGGTTCCCAAGGATTGCATGATCTATGATGAAAAGGGAGAAGCCCATGCCCTCCATGCCCTGTGGAACCGCCGCCACTGCACCAAGTTCAACGGCGTGGCCTACCCCATCCAGAAGGCGGCGGCGGCCGTGTACAGTCCCGAAGGGCAGGCGCAGGTCAAGGCCCTCATCACCGGATACCTCGAAAATGCCGCCATTATCCGCAGCGCCATGAAAGAGCTTGGCTTTGACTGTGTGGGCGGCGACAATTCACCTTATATATGGGTCAACGGAAAAAGCGATTCCTGGGAATTCTTTGACCGCCTTTTAAAGGCTGGGGTTGTCTGCACACCGGGTGCTGGCTTTGGCCGCTGCGGAGAAGGCTTCATCCGCATTTCCGCCTTTAATTCAAAGGCCAATGTGGTTGAGGCCATGGAACGCATCCGGAAAACACTGACCTGATTGTAACTATTCGCCACACGCTTCCATGCAAGATTGTGAATTAATTTCAACACATTGATTCCATCAAAAGACAATCGGGCTGTTTGTGAGTGACATTGCAATCGTTTCGGATCAGAGCTTTAAAGGCCTGTGCGAAAGAAGCGGCAAACTGTCTGAGCCGCCACAAAGGCAGCGTGCTGAAGCCTGCCATGGTAATCAAAAAGCTTATCCTGCCTGTGGCGGGGAGTTTTTGCCGCTTCCGCACAGGGCAAGAAGCTCCCGAATAAGATTGCGTCACGAACAAATGGTCCGGTTGTCTATGCGCCTGATTAAAGGCATTCGATTTACCAAAGGAAAATTGTGCTGAATAATTACGCCTGATCTTACAAAACCACGAGAAAATAAAAATGTACATAAAGACCCGACGCAGATTCCCTCCGTCGGGTCTTTTTATCCTTGCCTTTTTCATTTTGCAGCCTATGTTTTGCATTTTAAAGCAAACAGGGAGATAGAATGCAGAAAGAACCCGTTGATATTCATATTACAGAGCTGGAAGAAATACTGGACCATTATCTGGATGCAGCAGGCAGACTCAATTATGCCATCAAGATCGTGGGACATCCGGGAATCGGCAAAAGTTCTGTGGTCCGTCAGGCTGCGGAACGTAAAAACTTCCTCTTCATTGATACCCGCCTTGCCTTCAAAGAGAATATCGATCTTGGCGGCTACCCCGTTCCGGATCACGAAAACCAGCGCATGATCTATTTCAGGCCCCGCTTCATTCCGCCGGAGAGCGTTCCCCCGGAGTATGAGGGCATCCTCTGGTTTCTGGATGAAGCCAACCGCGCCCACCCTACGGTGATCCAGACCCTTTTCCAGATCATCACCGAAGGCCGGTGCGGAGAACATCTGCTACCGGAAAAAACCGCCATTGTTCTGGCCGGAAACCTCGGAGAAGAAGACAGCACAACCATCACGGATTTTGATGATGCGGCACTGGATGGCCGCCTTGCCCTTTTCCACTTAAAACCCCGGGCCATTGACTGGCTGCGCTGGGCCGCAGGGAGGGATGTGCATCCTTCCGTGCTCCGCTACATCGCCCTTTTTCCGGAAAGACTCTGGGACGAACAGCGTATCCATCCCAACCCCAGGGGCTGGCATCAGGTATCCCATGCCCTTGCCACGGCCCATGGCCTGACCAGCGAAGCAGCCCTCATAGAGGCTTTAAAAACCAAAAAAACAGCCAGCCTTGAAAAACTCATCATCTCCCTTGTGGGAGACCTTGCAGCCTTTGATTTTATCCGTCAGCTCACCCATCCCAGACAGATTACTACGGCGGATGTCCTCTCTGGAGACCCAAACAAACTGGATGCTGCGGAAAAGGAAAACCTTCCCGCAGAAGATATGCTCTGGGCCATCACCGGTGCCATTTCAAAGCTGAGGGAAAATATGCTGATTCCTGCCCCGGACCACGCCCTGAAAAACCCGGAAGAACTCAGCCATGTTCTCTCCTTTATCGCCTGCTGCCGCAGTGACAGCAGACTGGCCTTTTTCCATCTGCTCCTCAGGGAATGCGGGCTGCTGACAGCCATTCCTGCGGCCATCGACATCATGGAAAACCTTCAAACAAAAGAAAAGGTCCGCCTTTCCATGGAGACCCTTCTCTCATGAAGGACAAACAGCATCCCGCATGGAAGGCCGTACTGGAAGAATTGTGGCGGCAGAGCCGGTTCACCTCCTATTTCTACCAGAGCGTCCAGTTTACCCCCAGCACCTCGGTACCCACACTGGCCTTAGGCATATCTTCCATGCGGCCCGTACTTCTCTATCACCCGGATTTTGTGGAAAGCCAGAACAAAGAAAGCCTAAAGGCACTGCTGGTCCATGAACTCCTCCATATTGTCCACGGCCATGAACACAGGCAACTCAAAGACCATGAACCCTATCTCCAGAATCTGGCCCAGGACATGGTCATCAACTCCTTTTTAAGAAACCGGGCAAAGAACTTTTTCTCATCCACGGATGGCCAGCAGCAGAGCCTTTACCTGCCACCGGAGCTTCCCGGTATTCCCGATGCCTTTTTTGAAGAAACCGGGGAAAAAGATCCTTCATGGGAAACACTCTACCACTGGTTCGGGAGACGGGGACCGGAATCTTTAAGGATTTTCAGTGATGCGGTGCGGGATATGTTCCGGGATCTGAAGAAAAAACCGGCAAAAAAAGCCCTTGACACCCAATCCGTCCACTTTACCGAACCTGAGGATACGGACCATCCCACGGATACAGACATCATCCCCGAGGGCCTCTGCCTTGTGGATAAAAAAGGAGAGGCCCTGCCCACGGGCACCCATCTTTTTCTGGGTACCATGGAAAAACGCCAGCTCCAGACCCAGATACGCAAAATCATGGATCTGGCCGGAAACGATCCTTTCTCACCCACAGACCGGGTTTTTGAAGCCCTGAGCCGCATGATTGAGGGTGTGGAAAAACTGCATCATCTTCCATGGCAGCGCAGGCTGCGGAGTATTCTGGACCGCAATGTCCACTCCAACGAATGGATCTATACAAAAACCCGCTTCAACCGCCGCTTTCTGCCCCACGGCATCTACAGCAGCGGACGCATGTTCCGGGAAAAGGAACTGCTTACGGTCTGCGTGGATGTTTCCTCTTCCATGACCACCACCCCCGGAGAAATGGCAAGGGCCTTTGCCGTCATCGAAAGCCTCATGGACAGGTTCCGGGTCAATCTTCTCTGTGTGGATGAATCGGTTTTTGTACCCCGCATCCGGAAAGAGGGCATGGAAAAGCAGCAGGATCTGAAAAAACCTTATTTTTACAGAAAAGGAGACTGGAAATATCTGGAAACAGGCAATTCCGGTACCACCTTCTTTGCACCGCTCTTCAATACCTATATGAGAAAGCACAGGGAACTGCTGCTGGTCATCACAGACGGCCATATCCATGATCTGGGCCGCCTGATTCCCTACAGCCCCACCCTCTGGCTCATATCATCGGGCCGGAAAGAGCCCTTTGAGGCTCCCTTTGGAAAAGCCCTGATCCTTGAACCCTCCGGAGCCATGCCATGAATCCTTCAGACCTCCATCGGGCCGTCATGCAGGGCCAGTGTTCCCCGGAAAAGGGACTTGAGATTCTGGACAGATTCGCCGATGCTGAGGCCCTTTTCCTTGCGGGCAGATACTGGCCCGGCCTCAACCATGAAAAGGCCCTTGACCTTCTGACTGCCACACGCGATGCCTTTTTTTTGTACCGGGCAGGACTTTACTGGCCGAAAATCAACCACCCAAAAGCAGCAGAAGCCCTGATTTCCCTCAAGGACGGTGCGTCCATCCACAAGGCAGGCCGGGCATGGAAAAGCTTTGACACAAAAGCAGGCCTTGATGCCCTTTTTTCCCTGAAGGACAGCCGCCGCATCTACTATGCAGGCAATGACTGGAAAGACTTTGACTTTAAGAAGGGGCAGAAAGCCCTTGCCATACTGGGAGATGCGGCCTTCATTTTCTATGCCGGCTGCCACTGGCGCAACTTTGACTTTACAAAGGGAATGCAGGCCCTGCTGGCCACGGGCAACCTGAATTATCTCTTTCAGGCGGGAAAACGCTGGCAGAACTTTAACCATGCAGCGGCATGGGATCTTTTTGAAAAACAGATCCGGGATGGTGCCCCATGGCGGGCAAAGGCCCTTGAAGACCCCAAATGGAAAAAGCACCTTCTCCGCCGTTTTAAAAAGCAATGTGGCATGGAACCAATGGGCGATGGAAAGGAAAAAAAACACCCGCCGGAACGGGGACCGGGCCGGTGGGAAATCCATTTCGGCCCAAAGGACCCAGCCTGATACCGGATTCTGTGCCTAAGGCCATTTTCTGAAATAAAGATAACTTTTGGCCCCCTCTCCCCATGGACCCATAAGTATAAAAAGTGGGAAGTGGGGAGTGGGGAGTGGCAGAAGCTCTCGAAGCCAGGTACCGGGTTTTAAGGTTTAATTTCCAAATACATTGAATCCCGGAAGCAACACAGACAGACAGGTAAAGGGTCACTTCCTTCTGTTCAATGCATTGGATATGGTATATATATTCAGACGGTAAAAAGACATTTCGCATCTGCTGTGCGGAAAACAGAAGATCAACCAACCGGAGGCATCATTCCCGTGGAAATTCATTGCACTGCATGCAAAAAAAAATATATCCTCTCACCGGAGCAGGCTGAAAAACTTGCTTTAGTTCCCAAAATCCCCTGCCCTGCATGCGGCACCCTGATTATCACCCAGATTGAAAAGCCTGCTTTCATGAGCAAAGAAAAACTGCTGAAACAGACCGGGGCCCTGCCCCCCATGCCGGAAATCCTCATCCGGGCCAAATCCATCATAGATTCCCCCTATTCGGACATCCGGGATCTTGCCGACATCCTTGAAAAGGATCAGGCCATGACCGCAAGGCTCCTGAAACTGGCCAACTCCGCCTATTACGGCCTTCGCCATCCCGTGGAGTCGGCGCACAAGGCCTGCCTTGTACTGGGGGAACAGACCCTTTTACAGATGATCACACTGGTCAGCACATCCAAACTTTTTTCCAACAATCTGGACGGATACGATCTGGATGCGGCAACGGTTTTCTCCCATGCCCTCTTTGTGGCGCTGGTTTCAAGGGACATCTGCAAAAACCGTTTTAAAGCACTGGAAAACAGTGCCTTTGCCGCAGGCCTTCTCCACGATGCAGGCATGCTTGTCCTTGATTCCCACATAAAAAATGCAAAGGAAAGCTACAAAAATCTGCGCGGACAGGGCCTTTCCCAGCATGGGGCAGAAAAGGAACTCTTTGGCTTTGACCATGCCGAAATCGGCCATGACTTCTGTGTCAACTGGAATGTCCCTGAGGATCAGGCCCTTGCCATCCGCTGGCACCACGAACCCGACAGGGCAGACTCGAATCTGGCCCATGTGCTTTATACGGCCGACATTCTCTCATGGCAGGACCCCGACCGCGTTCCCGGTGATGACCTCAACGAAGTCAGTTTCTGCAGGGTGGGACTTTCCAGTGAAGAACTGCACGAAATCCGCAGCCGGGCATGGCAGGATGTGGCACAGATCGTTGCCGATATTCTCATTTCCTGAAAATGATGCCAGCCATGCCAAAAACCATTCTCATTGCAGCCATGACCCTCTGTGGTCACATCGGCCCCCAGTCCTTTTCCAGCTCCGAAGACCGCCAGCATCTGGAATACTGGCGGGACAGGAGCGATGCCAGCCTCATGGGAGCTGCCACCCTGAGGGATGCCGACCCGGAGATGCGGGGCTCCGGTGGCATTCTTAAGGAAAACCGCATCCGGGCCTTTATCTCCGCATCCGGAAATATCCCCTTTGACGGACGCCGTGCTTTTCTCCATGGTCCTCCCCCGCTCATCTTCACAGCTGAGCACCTTGCAGAACCCCTTCAGAAAAGAGCAGGCTCCCGTGCTGAGGTTCTGGTCGCAGACACGGAAGGTACCGGCCTTAACCTGAAACAGGTACTGGATATTCTCAAAAAAAAAGGGGTAAAAACCCTGCTTCTGGAAGGGGGCGGTGGACTCAACCGGGAAGCCCTGAAACAGGGAATTGTGGACGAACTGCTCCTTACCCTCTGTCCTGTGATCTCAGGTGCACCCTCTGCCATTCCCTTTGTCCGCAGCGGAACCCTCTTCCATGAAACCGGTCTTTGGCACCTTGCGGCCCACAGAGCCGGAAAATTCGGTGAAGTTTTTCTGCATTACAAAAAAAACAAGGAGATTCCATGATGAGCAGCCCGGCCCCCCTTGCCATCCTTTTTTCCGGAGGCAGTGACTCCCTTGCCCTGTATGCCATGGCCCTTTCCGGACATCACCGGGCCATCCCAAAAGCCTCTTCCGTGCACCTTGTCACCCTGCTCAACGGAATGTCCCGCTTCCCCCATTTCACGGAAAACCGATTCCAGACCGCCCGTGAACTCCTTGAAAAACAGCAGCCCTTTCCCCTTCCCCCCTCCTTCCGGGTTGAGCTGGACTCTGGCCGTCTCTTTCAGGAACTCTGGCTCGATCGCTACGAAACACTCATGCCCCGTTTTGGCGGTAAAAATCTTGTTTGCGTGGCCTGCAAGCTGGCCATGCACACCCGCACCCTCCTTTACTGCCTTGAACAAAACATCCCTGCCATGCTTGCGGGCTACACCCTGAAACAGTCCTTTTATCCGGAACAGACCCCGGCCTTCATGGACCGCATGAAAGCATTCAGTGAAGACTTCGGTATAAAAACGGCTTTTCCTGTGTATGAAGATTTTTCTGAAACTACCGTTTCCAGACATTATCTGGAAGATCAGGGGCTGCCATCCAGCGGCGGCGGTGAACGTAAATGCCTTTTCTCCCAGACCCGTACCACAGCCACGGAACAGGAAACCGCAGCCTACCTCGATGCAATGATTCCTCTGGTTTCCGACTACATCCGCCTGAGGGGAAAAGGAGATGTTGCGGCAGCGGCAAGGGCCTTCCATGCCATAGACAGCACAACGGACTAAAGACCCTAAAGACCCTAAAGACCCTAAAGACCCTAAAAATCTGTAACTGAAAAATCATTGACATAAAATAAAGGATTTCGTAAAAAACTGACATGTCAGTCACCGCCTCCCATAAAGCCACCACAAGGCAGAATATCCTGGATGCAGCCATCGCCATCTTCAGGGAAAAGGGTTTTCAGAAAACCCGGGTATCGGACATTGTTTCCGCCGCAGGTCTGGCACAGGGCACCTTTTATCTCTATTTCAAGTCCAAGGAAGACATCGCAAGGGAAATATGCAAAAGCTTCATGGACAGTTTCAGTGGTATTGTTGAAGCAGACCACAACATCTTTGAAAGCAGAACCCATATAGAACTCCACAACCGCCTCAGGAAAATGATTTTCAGTGCTCTGAAAGTCTTTAAAAACAATGCCGAAGCCGCAGAAATCGTTCTCAGGGAAGGCATTGGTCAGGGTGGGCTGTTCAAGGAGCTTTACGAGAATCTCATCATCCGCTTCATTGAACTTCTGGGCGAAAGAATTGCCAATGGCCGCAGTCAGAACATGCTGGGCATTCCCAACCCGGACACCGCAGCCGTTTTCATTGTCGGTCTTGTGGAACGCAGCTTCTTCTTTTTCATGGTCATGCGCAAAGACCTCAATATTGATGCCATTGCCGATGATATGACCTCGTTCATACTTCACGGGCTTGACCTTAGGCCTCAGCAGTAAAATGCATGGTCATACAAAAGCATATGTAACTGTTCAGCACAGCTTTCCAGGTACCATAGCTGCCAGACAGATGCACAGGCCCCAGGCTATTTGCCCGTGACGCAATCTTATTCGGGAGCTTCTTGCCCTGTGCGGAAGCGGCAAAAACTCGCCGCCACAGGCAGGATAAGCATTTTGATTACCATAGCAGGCCTTGGCACGCTGCCTTTGTGGCGGCTCAGACAGTTTGCCGCTTCTTTCGCACAGGCCTGTAAAGCTCTGATCCGAAACGATTGCAATGTCACTTGCAAATAGCCACGGTGCCTTGCAACAGTACGAAGCTGCTGCAACTACAGCATTGGCAGTTCGGAATAAACCGTGCTGAATAATTACAAGCATATATGATTACTACCCTGACTCAGACAGAGCCTGCTGGTCAGGCCCATGGTGAGAGCTTTCATACGGGCAGGCTTGAAAGCCTGCCCCTACAAATGTTTTTTACGACCCCTGTTTTGTGGGGGCACCCTTTACGGGTGCCCGCCGACAAGCCTAAAATCTTTGTCATACAATTTTCATGGCTGAAAATTCCTGTGGCTGAAAGCTCTTGGTAATCGGATTTTGCAATGACTTATGAGTCTCTCAAAAATTACGGTACAGAGTATAGAAACACCACTGCTTGATAAACGGCAGTTTTTTTAAAACCAGCAAGTGACTGACAAGTCAGTCAAGAAACGGAAAAGGCTGATGATGAAAGCAAAAAAGCTTGCCGATATTCTTCTCCCCGCCGCAGGCAACTTCCGCCTGCTGATCAGCTGCCTGATTCTGCTGACGGTCTTTTTTGCCTATGGCATGGGGAAACTCACCATAGAAAATGACATCATGTTCATGCTCCCGGACAGCAACCGGGAAAAAACCCTCTTCATGGATACCCAGGAAACCTTCGGTTCCACAACGGGCATTGTCATTTCCATTGCATCGGAAAAGGGTATCCTTGACCCCCTGCTGCCCGAAAAACTTCGGACCGCAGGAAACCGGATTTTAAAAAGCAATCAGACCATACCCGCCCGCCTCATAGGAAAAAAACTGGACATATCCCTGCATCAGGCCCTTGTTCTCACAACCTTTCTCCAGAACCTTGCTGCCATTGAGGGCAATGACTTCATCCCCCATCCCGGCCTGTTTGCTGACACCTATGAAATGGAAGAAAACTTAAGGGAATCCATCCCCTTTGACCTCTATAGCTCCATCGAGGCCGAAGACATCCGCCGGATAGCAGGCATACTTTCGGAGGGTGCCGCCCTGAATCCGGATTTCGGAAAAGAACTCATGGCCATCATCCATAAGCCCACGGATAACCGGAGATTCAATAGGGGGATCTGGGTGGATCAGATTTCCTCCATTATGGAAAGCGACACGGTATGGCCGGAGTTCTCTTTCTTTGATATCATAGACATCTTTTTTGAAAACAAAGGTTTTTCAGATACAACTTCCGGCCGCAGACTGGCCAGCCTGATGCTGGAAAAGGGCCTGACCCGCCCGGAAAGCATCAAAGACTTTTTTATGACATATGAAGAAAAAGGGCCTGATACGGGTATTCAGCCGGACTTTTTCCGCAAGATCCGCGAACATTCCATAAAAAATCCTCTCTTCATTACAGAATTTCACCATGCCATGGCAGACACGCCAAAACAGATCCGTACAGGCGCTATCTTCAACCCGGCAACGGACAGCCCGGCCCTGCTCCGGGAAAGGCTTCAGGGCTGGTCCCTTTTTGAAGAAACCCTTTACAGTACAGACGAAAAAGCCTCCCTGCTTTTTGTAAGAACCGTGCCCAACCTCAACAAAGATAACAAAGCCCTGCTCCTTGGCGAGGTCTCCAAAATTCTGGAAGATGTTTTCAAAGATACAGCCTTCACCTATCACATGGCTGGCGAGCCTGTGGTGGATAATGAAATCGGAACCCTCATGATACAGGACATTACCTGGCTCTTCCCCGTCGTGACCCTTGTGGTGATGGCATCGCTCTTTATCATGTTCCGCAATCTGCAAGGCGTACTCTATCCCATGCTCACGGTCCTGCTTTCCCTTGTCTGGTGCTTTGGCCTCATGGGCTATGCGGGTGTTCCCGTTTCCCTTGTTTCCTCAGCCCTTCCCGTACTCCTCGTGGCCGTAGGCACAGCCTATGCCATTCACCTCACCCACGCCTTTCAGCAGGGCAGAGAGGAAAACCCTGAGCCAAAAATCCTTGCCCGCAGGGTGCTCAACCTCACCGGCGGCGGCGTTCTCATGGCCGGTCTCACCACCATGGCCGGTTTTGCCTCCCTTGCCGTCAACCGCATTGTCCCCCTGCGGGATTTCGGTATCTTCATCAGCCTTGGCATTGCCTTTGCCCTGATCCTTGCCCTTCTCCTCATCCCGGCCTTCATGCTCCTCAGCCGGAGAACCGCCATGACTGAAAAAATGAGTCTCCCTATCCGCAGCAACACCATGCTCACGACCATTTCCCTTTTCAGCTGCCGGAAACCCAAAATCGTTACCACCCTTTATCTTGGGGTATTTCTTCTCTCCATTGCAGGGGCCCTGCTGCTCCGGGTGGAAATGAACAACATCACATTTTTTAAAAAAGACGCCCCCATACGCATGGCAGATACCTTCATTAACGACCATTTTGCAGGAACCTCCGGTCTGAGCCTGATTCTTGCCGGGGAAAACCCGGGCGATGCCCTGAATCCGGAAATTGTGGCACTCATGGAAAAGCTTTCCCGCCACCTTGTGGAGAACCATCCTGAAATCGGTAAAATTGTCAGCCCTGCGGATTTTATCAAAAAAATGAATCAGGCCTTTTTTGATAATGACCCCGCCCGCTACAGGCTGCCGCAGATTTCAGACCTTGCCGGAGAAAAGAGCCCGGAAGCCCTCCATGCCCAGTATGAAGCTTATATGGATAATTATCAGAGAAGGGATACCCGAAGCCTCATTGATCCTTCCAGAAAAAAAGCTGCCCTTGGTATCCAGATGAAAACCGCCTGCAGCACCGTGGTCCGGCAAGTGACCCGGAGCGCTGTGGATTTTCTCCAGGGCCCCGGCGGACAAATCCTGCGGGACAAAAACATGACCTTTCAGGTTACAGGCCCCGGTACCCTCTACCTTGAAGCCAACCAGCTCATCGTGAAGGGGCAGATAGGATCAATCATCATCTCCTTTTTTCTGGTCTTTCTCGTGGTGGCCCGGATGATGAAATCCTTTATCTACGGTTTTTTCAGTCTCATTCCCTTAGCTTTCACCATCACAGTGACCTTCGGCATCATGGGATTTGCAGGCATTGCCCTGGATGTGGCCACGGCCATCACCGCATGTGTGGCCATCGGCATAGGCATTGATTACGGAATTCACTATCTGGTGCATTACCGGGATTCCAGAAAGCAGGGACAGAGCCACAGGGAAGCCATCCTCCATACGGCCCAGGGAACGGGGAAGGCCATTTTCTTCAACGCCACAGCCGTAACCGCAGGTTTTCTCGTGCTGCTGGCTTCCGCTTTCATTCCTTTAATCAACCTTGGC
The DNA here is from genome assembly GCF_007830435.1 of Desulfobotulus alkaliphilus. Lineage (GTDB taxonomy): Bacteria > Desulfobacterota > Desulfobacteria > Desulfobacterales > ASO4-4 > Desulfobotulus > Desulfobotulus alkaliphilus. The sequence goes on from NZ_VLLC01000012.1 coordinate 23,349, forward strand.
ATCCTGATTTCCATCACCATGATCTGCTCTGCCCTTGCGGCCATGACCCTGCTTCCCGCAGCCCTCACCCTTGCAGAATCCAGACTCCGGAAAACCCATGGGACGGACCGGAAAAACAAGAATGCTTTCAGTGAAAAACCTTCCCATACCACCCCAAACCAAGGAGAAAAATACCATGCAAGCTAAAACCATCATTACAGCCCTTCTGTTTTTTGTACTGGGTGCAGGTTCTGCATCCGCAGATATCGGCCCTTTCAATCCTGACACAGCCGGAAAGGAAGGCCGGATCATTGCCGAAAGGGTTGAGGAATTCAACAGACCGGCAAAGGATCTTTCCATACTGGCCTCCATGACCCTGCTGGCCGGTGAAAGGGTCACCGATACCCGGCAGGTGGCCATACGCCAGAAAAATTATGGAGCAACGGATCGCTATACCATGCGTTTTCTCGACTCCATCAAGCGGGGAACCACCTTTCTCACCATAGAAAATGAAGACAGGGACAATGACCAGTATCTCTATATTCCAGCCCTTGGAAGGGCCAGAAAAATTGCCGTGAATGACCGGCAGAATTCCTTTGAGGATACGGATTTTTCCTATGAGGATCTGGGTGGACGAAAACTTGATGACTATACGCACGAACGCAGAAGTGATGCCGTTTTTAATGACAGGGAATGCTTCCGTGTGGAATCCAGAGCCAAAGACAGTTCCGCACGCTATCCAAGGCAGCTCAGCTGGATAGACAAGGAAAACTATCTGCCGCTTCAGGTACGATTCTTCGGCAGGGAAGGCCGATTGGAAAGGGTGATTGTATCGGGTGAAGTACAAAAAATAGAAGGCATTCACATCCCCTTCCGCACCGTGGCCAGAGACCTCAGGGCCAGCCACACCACCACCATGGAAGTCCGGGAAGTAGAGGTGAATACGGGGCTGGACAATTCAAGCTTTGACCCGGACAGAATGGGGGCTACATGGCGATGATAAAAAAAACCGTAGTGTTTCTTATTCTTGCTCTTTATCTGGCAGCTTCGGCCATGGCCATGGACGATGATGATGATCTGGATTTTACGGAACTGCTCGGCACTTCCCTGCCCGGCAGTACAGCGCCTGCTGTTTCAATGACACGGCCATTTCTTTTTGAAGGAGAGCTGAGACCTTCTGTCTGGTACAGCCTGAAAGACCCCCATGATGTGCATACCACCAACCGGCTGGATCTTCTCATGGAAGCACACATGAAAAACACAAGCTTTGTGGCAAGGCTCAGGGGAGATTATCAGGATATCGAAAACAAGGATGCATTCACAGGGGATATCCGGGAGCTGTATATCCAGCAGCAGGGCTATCTCAAAAGAACCTATCTTTCCTTCAGTGCGGGCAGAAAAATCCTGCACTGGGGCAAAGGGGATGAAATCCGGCCCATGGACCGCATCTGCCCTGAAGATATGCGGGCCTTTCTCTACTACGATAAGAACGATCGCAAGGCAGGCCTCACAGGTCTTTTTTTAGAATCCGCCCTGCCGGGGGGCCTCAGGGTGGAAGCCTTCTGGTCGCCTGTTTTTGTGGGATCTGACATGCCGGACCATGGAAGTTACTTCACTTCCCAAAGGATGCAGCACTTCAGTAAAGCAGGGGGCCGCATCATCGAAAGCGATGATGACTGGACCTGGGACAGCCAGAGTTCCATGGGCTTAAGAATCGGTCTGCCCCTGAAAAGGGCCGATGCCTCCCTCTATGCATGGCGGGGAAAAGACCCCATGCCAATGCTGAAGGTTTCTGAAGTAATTCGGCAGATTCCCATAAATAATCCACCTTATTATATGAATATACCCCCTGCGGCAATGGAGCTTTCATGGTTTCACAGTGATGCCGTGGTTTTCGGGGCAGATTTTGAAGCCAGTACAGGTGCCTGGGTATTCCGCACAGAGGGCGCATGGCAGACAAAGGGCCATTACGAAATGGTGGATTTTGAAAAAGACCCTCTTCTTCTGAATGACTTTCCCGAGGGCCTTGCAGAAAAGCAGAAGGGAGAATTTCTCATTGGCTTAGACAGAAACGACCTTTTCTTCCGTAATCTTTTTGTCAATGTCCAGTATTTGGGTGTGTACATACACGACCATGAAAAATTTATGGAAAGGGATGCCTACACCCAGGGGGCCAGCTTTACCATGAAGTACAGCGCCTTTGACTCCCGCATCAGCACCCTTTGGCGGGTTTTCGCCTGGATGAACAGTCAGGACAGACAGCATCAGGTGGAAGCATCGTGGAGACCCTTTAGCAACACCCTTTTAACCGCAGGGGCATTTTTTTACAGCGGTGGCGGTGAAAGGGATATGTTCGGCCAGTTCAGGGATAAGGATTTCACCTTTCTCAGGGGCAGTGTGATTTTCTGAAAACTATCCTGAACTGAGTCCGATATTATTCTTGCAATATTATTCATTTTCAAGCCGAAAAAATTATTTGGCAGATAAACAATAAGCCCATAACTACAACAAGTATATATTTTTGACCTGAAAATAAATACTTATCTTTCGTTTTTATAAAAGGAGAATAGCAATGAAGAAATTTATTTTAATTTTTATTCCCCTTCTCTTGTTTGTTTTTTCAGGATGCAGTGACAGCAATAAAAAACATAACGAGATGAATGAAGAAAAAGATATTATAGCAGACAGATACATAAACAACAAAGATGGAAGTGTAACAGACAGAGAAACGGGTCTTCAATGGATGCGCTGCAGTCTGGGGCAAAGCTGGGATGGCAATACCTGTCTTGGAGATACTCAAAAGTATTCCTGGGATGAAGCAAATAAAGCAGCCACAGACCATTTTTTTGCAGATAAAAACTGGCGATTGCCTACTATTGAAGAGCTTGATTCTCTTGTAAGCTGCAGCTCAGGGAGGCGTGACTTTTTTAAAAAAACATCTTCCGGAGAACCCTATGGTGGTAATTGCCAGGGGGACTTCCTGAAACCAAGCATAAATACAAAGGCCTTTCCAAACACCATGGATAGCTGGTACTGGTCTTCCTCAAGCAATATGGAGGACGAGAATTATGCATGGAACCTGTCCTTTTATTACGGCAGTATCGAAAGCAGCTACAAAACCAACGAACTTCATGTTCGTCTTGTCAGAATTGAACCTGTTACTTCAAAATACATAAAACTCGATGAAAACGGACAACAGCTGCCTGAGTCAGCATCTTCCTGGAGCTGTATAAAGGACAATGATACAGGGCTTATATGGGAGAAAAAAACTGAGAACGGGGGGCTAACGGACTTAAATAATACATATACCTGGTTCAACCCGAACCCGGAAGTCAATGGTGGCTTTGAAGGATATCCTGACCGGGGAAGCTGCACAGAAAGTGGGTGTGATACCCGCGCCTATGTAGAAGCAGTAAACAATAAAGGTCTCTGCGGTGCCCATGACTGGCGCATACCCACCATAGAAGAGCTGAATACCCTTGTTTACTGCAGTTCTGGTGAACGGGAAGCCTGGCCTCCGGGCCAATGGGGCGGAAAATGCATGGGGGATCATCAAAAACCAACCATTGACTCAGCCTATTTTCCAAGTACACCTGAATGGAGCTGGTTCTGGTCTTCATCACCCTCAGCCAACAATTCCGACCTTGTCTGGGGGATCGATTTTGACAATGGAAGTGGCAATTACAGCAGCAAAGGAAAAAGCAATCATATTCGCCTTGTTCGTTCTGAAATAAGTGGTTCCAGATATACAAAGCTTGATGATAACGGAAACCCGCTGCCCGACTCCGCTACTTCATGGAGCTGTGTACAAGACAATGAAAAAGGAATTATATGGGAAGAAAAAAGTAAAGATGAAGGACTCAGATACTTCAACAATACCTATAGCTGGTTCAACCCTGTTGCTGAAAGCAATGGAGGATTTGAAGGGTATCAGAACAAAGGAAACTGTACAGGCAGTGCATGCGACACCCACGCCTATGCAGAAGCGATAAACAGCAAGGGTCTTTGCGGTGCCCATGACTGGCGCATACCCACCATTGAAGAACTGAATACCCTTGTTTACTGCGGCCCCGGTGATCGAGATACCTGGCATCCTGGCCAATGGAGCGGAAAATGCATGGGGGATTATCAAAAACCAACCATCAACTCAGATTATTTTCCAAATACACCTGAATGGAGCTGGTTCTGGTCTTCATCACCCTCAGCCAACTATTCCAACCTTGTATGGGGAGTCCATTTTGGTAACGGCTATATTGACTATAACGGTAAAAACCGAAGCGAACATGTACGGCTGCTGCGCAGCAAAAACTAATCTGTACCAATGTCTTTCAGCCATACAAACCTTCATCATGGAAATTATATGACCAGATTTTAGGCATGTTAGCGGGCACCCGTAAAGGGTGCCCCTACAAAACAGGGGGCGTAAAGATTATTCGTAGGGGCAGGCCTTGCGCCTGCCCGTGTTAAAGCCAGCACTATAGGCTTGGCAACAACCTGACCAGCAAACTATGGCTGAGGCAGAGTGGTAATCAGAAAAACTAATTTCTTAAATTGATACCCGATGATCAGGTTTTGTATTTTTCATTTCACTCGATGTTCAAATTTTTTATAAACCCCTGATTTCATTGCGTGTAAAACAACGAAGATCAAGCGTGACGTTACTGTAAAATCAACAGGTTAGATACTGGCACTGCCTGTTGGAACCATTGAAAAATCGAAAAACTTGAACATCGAGTTTCAGACATCAAGGGCAAACCGAATTGCCTGTCCCACATCAATTATTTTATTTTTTGATAAAGTTGTAATGAGGGAGCCAATTTTTGCTTTTGCGACAGTTTGTAAATGATCACAATTTATAGCGCAATCACGAGGCATACCATCAGCTTGAGAAAGAAAAACTTCAGATGGAATACCACGGACAGTGCTTGTGATTGGTGCCACAGTTACCTCACCAAGATATTTTAATACGGAATCTCGTGTAAGAATAAGAACCGGACGTTTTTTATCTGGATGGGCAAATTTATACCAACGGATTTCACCATGTTTCATTCTTCACCCCAAGCCTGCTCAGATTCCCAAATTGAAAATTCATCAGGAGAAACAGGATGCTGCCGGTACCCTTCTTGATGTTTACGTTCAAGTTCTTTGACATTATAACGATCAAGTGCCTCTCGTAATGCCATTCTTGTAAAAGCAGATCGGCTTGTGTGAAGTTTTTTCGAGATTTGGTCAACAGCGTTTACAAGATCTTCATCAAGGGTCATCTGTACGGTTTTCATGGACCACCTCCAGAACAGGGATAATAATAGCTATAATATCCACATTACAATGGATGTCAAAGTGGTTTTCTTAGAAACCAGAGAGACAAAAGGGGGCAGATATTTAAAGGACGGTCAAATAAAAAAACACCTCTCCTGTCCAAACCGTATCTCATCCATGGTGCTGATGGTGCCTTCGATGCGGGAAGAAAGCACCGCTTCCTGACTCCTTAAGGGGAACAAGAAGAATTTCGCTGTTGTGCATGGTCTTCAGCATCTGATCATAACGGGCCATGGATAAGGGAAAGCTCCGCCTTCAGCTTTTCAATCAGCGCCTGACGTTTTGCGGCCTTGTCCTGTAAATCCTGCAATCTGGGTAATTATTCAGCACCGTTTTCCAAGTACCATACCTGCAAGACAGATGCACAGGCCCCGGCTATTTGCCCGTGACGCAATCTTATTCGGGAGCTTCTTGCCCTGTGCGGA
>NZ_VLLC01000012.1:29101-52107 GCF_007830435.1 Desulfobotulus alkaliphilus
GCAAAGCTCTGATCCGAAACGATTGCAATGTCACTTGCAAATAGCCACGGAGCCTTGCAACAGTACGATGCTGCTGTAATTACAGCATTAGCAGTTCAGAATAAACTGTGCTGAACAGTTACCAATCTGGAAATCACCCGACTTTCACCCATACATCACCCCATAAAGGAAAGAAAAAGGGCAAAAGCCCCTTTCGAAGCTTCCAACCTATAAAATGGCGGAAAAAAGATCAATCCCGGACACACAAAAAGCCCCCGCACCGAAAAAGGATGCAGAGGCTTTGTTTATGGATCAGTACCGGGGCCGGGTTGTAGTAAAAGGTAGCAAAAGGGTCTGCCCCCTTTTATGTATATATTTACTTGACATGGGGTGCTATGATCCCGGAGTTCAGAGACAAAAACGGATCAAATCTGCCTTTTCGTTTGCCAAGATTGTTGGCGGTGCTAACAGAATGGGCGCGGGCAGCAGGGTAGGGATACACAGGCACTTCATGGAAGGCCATACGTGGGCGGGTATTGTATCAGGGCATGGAACGTGCAGTCTCAAGCTGATATCTCACCATACAACCAACAGGGAGGAACGATCATGAGTAAAATGTGGAAGTCAGATTCGAAAAAAGTTGCCTGTGTCCTGATCATCGCCTGCGGCTTGGTATTGACAGCGGTCATGCCTGCACTGGCTGAAGAGAATTATGCCTGCCGGTGTAAAGGTATTAAACACTGGATTCTGTTCGTACCCTCCTATGCTAACTGCGGGAATGCATTTGAGGAAGGCATGAAAGGCGAGATGAAAAGGGACATCCCCCGTGAGGGCCTCTCTCGCTATATTCCTTCGGGAGTCAGCGGTCAGGTAATTACAGAAAAGTCAGAATGCGGATATTACCCGGATTCAGGCTGGAATTGCGGGAAGATGAATGAAGGTGTCCCTCCGCAATGCCTGAATAAATGAGATAACTTGCAACGAGGGTGTCCTTTAAAAGGCTTTCAAGGCTCAGCCTGAAGCGAAAGGGGTCTGCCTATACTGCGGACAAGACAAAGCCCCCGCACCGAAAAGCATGCAGGGGCTTTGTCATCTGGCAGGAAGTTTCCGGGGGTGTTGATTCTCACCTTTAGTAAAAGGGGGCTGACCCCTTTTATGTTCATGCTTCCAGTGAAAATGCATGTGCAGTTCCAGCTTTTCGGCAAGGGTTTTCTTTATATAGTCGTTGAGGCTCATACCCGAACCCTTTGCGGCAAGGGAGGCCTTTTTGTGCAGCTCTTCCCCGATGCGCACGTTAAAGGTTCCGGACATGGGACGCTCCGGCTCCCTGCCAAGCATTTTGCAGGTTTCCAGATAATCATCCACCGCCTCCTCAAAGGCATGGCGCAGTGCTTCCACCGTTTCCGCCTCGTAGGTGACCAGATCATGGATGCACTCAATTTTTCCATGCAGTACATTGTCTTCATGGCTTATTTCGGAAGAGCCATAAAATCCCTTGTACTTAAAAAGACCTTTCATCGGATTCACCCATATCGGATAATTTTTCAATTACCTGATCAATTGCATACATTTTCAGTTCATTGCCCGGATGTGGCCTGTGAAGACTGATGATGGTTTGTGTTTCTTTATGGACAAACTTACACCGGGAACCGCTGCCCTGAAGGGCCTCAAAACCAAGGGCTTTCAGAAGGGAAACCAGTTCATCCCATGTAAAATTTCTGGGTCTGGAAAAGAGCCTTTTTCAGAAGTTTTTCTTTTTTTCCCATATGCAGAAGAGACCTTTGTATTCGGCCCCACTTTTTGCAACTGCAATTCAGTTGCGGCGTATCTGGCAATGGTTTTTTATACCATAACCCTATGAAAAGGGGGGAAAAAGATCACTTCAGGACACGAAAAAACCCCCACACCAAAAAAGATGCAGGGGCTTTGTTTATGGATCGGTTCCGGGGTCGGGTTGCGGCATCATGATCCCGGAGGGACTGAGATAAAGCGAAAAGGGGTGTGACCCCTTTTATGTTCTGAAGAAAATTCACGCCGCCGCCGGGCCATTCCCACAGGGCCTGAGCCAGAGCGATGCACTCGCAATCCAGAAAATGATTGTCTTTTCGAAGCTGCACCCAGACCTGCCGCCCGGCCTCTTCCCGAAGCTCTTCCGCCGTGATCTGGCGCAGGGGGGTTCCCAGCTTGCTGAAGGTGGGGAGGCTGGTGGATGCGCCCTTGGTCACCCATACCTGACACCCACGGCACAGGCCCCAGCGGCTGTCCAGCCAGAGATAGGCCTCGTCCCGCATGGTCTGGCCCGTGTCGTAGGCGTTGCCGCCGGAATCTCTGGCCGACCGCCAGATCTTCATCCGCAGGCCCGGTTCTCCGTCGATGGGCCAGCTCCGCTCATACAAAAGATGATCCAGATCCGCCCCGTCCGGCGAGAATCCCCTCCAGTTCGGTGTTCCGTTCAGGTGGCCCCTGTTTTTTAACCGCTTTGAGCGGTTCCATGCTTTCAAGCCATAGGCTTTGCCGCTGGCCTATGACTTATTTTTTTACAAGATTAAAAAAAGGCTTCAGATCCACACCCGTCCAGTCCTGATATCCCGGCACCTTCACCATGAGGCTTCGTTCCGCAGGGACGGCCACAACCTGATACACCGTACGGATCTTTCCTTCTTCAGGCCATGTGGCCCCGCCCTGATCCATGGGGATATCCAGAAGGGCCATCATGGTGCTGACATCCATTTTTCCCCTGTGGCTGTGACCAAGGCTCAGCAGGTTCTCCCTCCGCAGGGGGGACTCAAATCCGGTATCCGGCTGCAGGGCCAGCCCCCATGCAGGATGGACAAAATGATTGGTGGCCACCAGCAGCCCATCGCTGTCCCCGTCCCGGCGCTTCATATCAAAGGGTGCCCATTCATAGGCAAAGGCTTTGCTGGCATCGGCCACATTGATAATAAAGGTAAACTCCGGTCGGGTGGAATGAAAGGCCGCATCCACCGGCTCCATCCCCTTGTAATCCATGAGAAAGCCCATGAGACTGACAATGGCGGGGACCCGGTTGGTATAGGTCAGGCCTCCGCCCGAAGGCAGCCCGTTGTTCAGCTCCATGAAAAGACCTTCCGCATTCATGCCCGTTGTCATGTAAACAACCCCGGCAAAGGTGATGGTGGCAGAAGGAATACCGGAATCCGGATGCCAGACAGCCACGGTGAGCTTTTGGGCAAAATCTGCATAGGAGTCAAACCAGTCATAATTTCTGCCCGCCACAAGGGGACCACCGCCTGTAAAATCCCCCCAGGCAAAAATTCCGGAACATCCGGTCAGAACGCCGTAAAGTTCAAGGGCATTGAGGCGGAGCTGCTGGCCGGGGGAAAGCCCTGAGGTTTCTGCCATGCCGGTAAGAATATCCCTGAAACGTTTGGGATAAAATGCATAAAGGGCCTCCGCCGTCTGATCCATAAGAAGCGGAGAAAGGCCCTTTTCCTTCAGAAAATAATTTTCTATGGCCAGACCGTAGAGTTCCTGCAGCTCGTTGGCAAGAAGACTGCCGTACTGCCTGCCCATGGCATGGAAAGATCCGTGCAGATCCAGCACAGCCAGCTTTCCGGATCTGTAAAGCGCCCCGCCTTCAAAACGGGTATGGGGTCCGGTGATCATGCCCCCCTCCTTTAAAAAAAATTGTCAAATAAAACAGCACCTATCCTGTTCAAGCCTTACCTCTTTTTTGCTTGATTCCTGCTTAGGCCGAATGGTGCAGATGGCCTGCCCCTACAAATTTTTTTTATCGATATGTATAGAGCAGAGTTTATGGGGGCAGCTTCAAATTTTGGAGTGGCACAAAACCGCCCTAACGGATCTGATCTTCTGCCATGGCATAAAGATTTCTGGCAAGTTCGAGAAATTTTCCGGCGCTTTCCATGGAAGGTTTGCCATCCGGCATCAGACCAAGATCCCCCGGATACCTTGCATGAATATAGATATCGTTGAGATCTTCAAGCATGTCTTCATGTTCTTCAAGAAAGTCCGGTGCAATACGGTTTTTCAGTGTAATCAGATCGTGCTGTTTCGGGATATGTCCACATCGGTATTCCAGAAGTGCCTTGAGGGATTTTTCTATGGCTTGCTGGGCATGAAATGCGGTGATATGGCTTAAATGCTCACAGGGAAATATATGTTCACAGGCCATGATATCGTCCTTTGCCGCTTTCAGCCATTCCACAGCCATCCACCTGTTCGGATTACTCATAGGAGTTGTTGTCCTTTCTCATGGATTTCCCTGGAAAAAGAGCTGTTGGCTTTGACAAAATTTTCGCTCATGGTGCGGGTGTGGACAATCAGATCAATCCCCCACTTTTTTCGGATATCCTGTATGGAACGGGAATAGCGCCTTGCCAGCTTTCTTTTTTCTTCCCATGTGGCAGGGGTAAAATTGTCCTTTGTGACAACGTAGAGATCAATGTCACTGTCCTCCGTAGCTGTCCCGGAAGCATGGCTTCCGAATAGAATAACCTTTTCCGGATCCATGGGCTGAAGGCAGCGGATGATTTCTTTTTTCAGGGCTTCGATGGTTTCCGTCATTGTGTGAGGGTCTCCACTGTAAGGTTTTTTTCAATCTGTTTACATTACTATACAATATCCAGACAAAGAATCCAGTAGGGAAGAGGTTCACAGATAATAAAAAAAGTTGTTGAAAAAACGTCTGCTGCAGCCCCCCTTGTTTCGGGACATGCCCCATAATATCTTTTATTTTCAAAAGATCCGAGATTTTTCCCATGTGCACCTGTCATTTTTTCATTCCGTACTTATACTTTCTTGGGTTATAAGGAAGCTGGACTGCCAACCTGCCCGGACAAAGGGCGGACAACCATAGGAGAGCAACACGTATGTGGGATTACACAGACAAGGTTCGGGAGCACTTTCTGAACCCAAGAAACGTCGGCGAAGTGGAAAATCCGGACGGAATCGGTGAAGTGGGCTCCATTGCCTGCGGCGATGCCCTGAAACTCACCTTCCGCCTTGGAGATGATAAAAAAATTGCCGAAGCAAAATTCAAAACCTTCGGCTGCGCCAGTGCCATTGCCTCTTCCTCCGCACTCACGGAAATGATCATCGGCAAAACCCTGGAGGAAGCCGAGAACATCAGCAACGAAAACATAGCAGAGTTTCTCGGAGGCCTTCCCAAGGAAAAAATTCACTGCTCTGTCATGGGTCAGGAAGCTCTGGAAAAAGCCATTGCCTACTACAGGGGCGAGCCGGAAAAGGTGCTGGAAGGAGAAATTGTCTGCCACTGCTTTAACGTGACGGATGTGGACATCCAACGGGCCGTGAAGGAAAAGGGCCTGAAAACCTTAGAGGATGTCACAGGCTACCTCAAGGCCGGTGGCGGCTGCGGCAACTGCCACGAAGAAATCTCCAATATCATCAAGGCAAGTCAGGGAATCTCCATTATGGAGCCGAAAAAACCGGCTGCCGGACTGACCAATCTCCAGAAAATCCGGAAAATAGAAGAAACCCTTGAAATCGAAATCAAACCGGCACTGATGCGGGATGGCGGAAATATCGAGCTGGTGGACGTGGATGGCAATCGGGTACTGGTTCGCCTGCAGGGTGCCTGCGCCACCTGCTCCAGAAGCCGCATCACCCTGAAAGACCACGTGGAAGCCAGACTGCGCACCCTCGTGGCCCATGACCTTGTGGTGGAGGAGGCCTGAATATGACCCCTGTTTATCTGGACAACAATGCTACCACCAGGGTGGCCGATGAGGTCCTTGAGGCCATGCTCCCTTATTTTACAGAGTTTTATGGCAACCCCTCATCCATGCACACCTTTGGCGGTCAGGTCGCCAGTCAGATACAAAAAGCCCGCCAGCAGGTGGCAAGCCTTCTGGGGGCAGCAAGCAGCGATGAAATTCTTTTTACCAGCTGCGGCACGGAATCCGACGCAGCGGCAGTCCATGCCGCACTCAGGGCCTTTCCCGAAAGAAAGCATCTGATCACCTCCACGGTGGAGCATCCTGCCATCAAAGCCCTTTTTGAAAAGCTTGGCAAAGAGGGCTTTCGCATCACCACCATTCCCGTGGATGACCGGGGCAGACTGAACATGGATCTGCTGGAAAAAAGTCTGGATGAAGATACGGCCATTGTCAGCATGATGTGGGCCAATAACGAAACGGGCACCCTCTTTCCCGTGGAAGCCATCGGAAAACTCTGCAGGGAAAAGGGCATCCTCTTCCATACGGATGCGGTGCAGGCCGTGGGAAAAATTCCCATGGACCTTAAAACCATGCCCATTGACCTTTTATCCCTGTCCGGGCACAAACTCCATGCGCCCAAGGGTGTGGGGGCCCTGTACATCAGAAAGGGAACGCCCTTTACGCCTTTCATTGTGGGCGGACATCAGGAGCATGGCCGCAGGGCAGGCACGGAAAACGTGGCCTCCATCATTGGTCTGGGCAGGGCCTGCCTTCTGGCCGAAGAAAAGATGGCCGAAGAAAACACCCGGGTCAGGGCCATGCGGGACCGCTTAGAAAAGGAACTTCTCAGCCGTATCCCCAAATGCTTTGTCAACGGAGATCTGGATGCCCGTCTGCCCAATACCTGCTCCATCAGCTTTGAATACATTGAGGGAGAAGCCATCCTCCTGATGATGAACCAGTATGGTATCTGTGCCTCTTCCGGCTCGGCCTGTACCTCGGGTTCCCTTGAGCCCTCCCACGTACTCCGGGCCATGGGCGTTCCCCATACGGCAGCCCACGGCACCATCCGTTTCAGCTTGAGCATCTACAACACAGAGGCTGAAATGGATGCGGTCATTGAAAAACTCCCGCCCATTGTCAAACGCCTAAGGGAGATGTCGCCCTTCTGGTCAGAGGCATGAGCCCATGGCGTGAAAAAAAAATGTGAAATAAAAAACCGCCCCTTCCGGGCGGTTTTTTATTTCAGCACATTTCCATAAAGCGCCGGATACGGTTTCTGTCCGGTGGAATCATATAAAGGAAGGCACAGCCAATCCCTGTTCTTTCAAAGCCCTCATAAACCGTTACCCAGCGCACCTCCATCACCGCAGGTGCCGTGAGAACCAGCATGTCCTTTCCCTTCAATGCTTTTAACTGAAAACGGTCCCCCTGTTTAAAGGTGGTTTCCGATTCAGTTTTTAAACTCAGGGCAAGGCCACCCTCACTGATATTCAGAACGTTTGCGCAGAAAATACGCTCTTCCTTCGCCCGGATTTCACCGGCCACCTCATCCTTTACGGAAAAATAGACTCTGGGCCATTTACGGTTTTCCCTTATCATAGGCGCCATCCTTATGCTCACTAGTTAATAAGATTCCGTCAAAAAGCTTGATAAAACTCCGTCAAAAAGTGTAAAGACATACTCCATGCTACAGCCCCCTTGCAAAGCCGGGCGTTTTACTTATTTTATTAAATTGATTTAAAAAACAGCAAAGCAGACTCCATGCAAAACCATTTTATTTTACTCAATGAAAACCTTCGCATAGGTAAAGGTGGAATGCGCATCTGCTACCTCCACCCATCCAATCCAAATATTATCATTAAAATAGAAAAAAAAGGTACTCCATATAATATAACACCAAATAAGTGGGAATATCGCCATTATCAAGAAATAGTGCAAGCCCATGGAGAGGTTTCTGGCCTAAGCCGCATCTTCGGTATTATAGAAACCCAATTCGGGAAAGGGCTCATGGCTGAGGCCATAAGGGATCCCGACGGATCCCTTTCACCAACACTGGCAAAAGCGATTCAGCATCCTGACAAATGGAATCCCTCTGCACTGCTAAAAGCAGTAAAAGATCTTATGCATCATATTTGTGATCTGGATATCCGGCTCTTTGATTTTAATCTAGAAAATATCATTCTACAAACAAATCAGCAAAACGAACTTCAGGCAATCATCATTGATTTAAAAGGCCATTACGCCAATCATGAATGGATCCCCATCTCCAGCTGGTTTGATTTCTTTGGTAGAAAAAAAAGGGATAGAAGAATACTTCGATTAATAAAAAACCTAGAAGCTAAATGCAATAAAAAAACAAACCCAAATCAACATAATCATCAGTGTTAATTACAATATAATTTCAAAATATAAATATGATAAAAAAATTCATCCTCCGCTCTAAACAGGTAAAACAGCCTGATTGCTGTCGCCAAATCTGAAGCAACAACGGGTAATTTATCCAGTGCGTTCAGACCTCACTGGTAACAACCATAATTAAAAAAAAACTGCCATACGAATAAGATCATTTCCCACTCGACGCAGATAAAAATACCTGATCATTGTCATTAAGCCTGACACAGAAACTATTCTGTCGAGTGCGTTTTGAACTTCTGAGTAACTTGAATTTAGTTCTTTTAATTCAAAAGCTTAAAAAATGGCCAATTATCTATCACTGATCGAAATTAGTTTGAATCCTGCACAAGTTACTCTACGACAAGACGCCCTAGCAGGGCGTGAGCTGCTTCTGAGCAACTTAAATTTAGCTCTTTTAAATCAAAATCTTAAAAAATGGTCAATTATCCATCACTGACCGAAATGAGTTTGAATCCGGCACAAGTTACTCTACAACAAGATGCCCTAACAGGGCGTGAGCTGCTCTTTAGTAACTCATTTCAGGGTAAACAGTGCTGTATCAATGCAGCAGCTACAATAGCAGCGGTCTCAGTTCTTAGAATCCGGGTTCCCAAAGTCACCGCCTGAGCAGATGCAGCCCGCAGGGCAGCCACCTCATCCCTGTCCAGCCCCCCTTCGGGTCCAACCACCAGCACAATATCACCGCTTTGATACAGAGACAGGGCCCTGCTAAAGGAAAACTGCTTTTCCCTTTCATCCAGCACCAGACAGAGTCCGGCGCTGGCAGCCAGATCAAGGATGGATGAAAAATCCTTTACGGGGAAAAGCATGGGAATATCCGGCCTGCGGCATTGCCGGGATGCCTTTCGGAGAAGATGGGGCCAGCGGTGGGATTTTTTCTGCCCTGCATCCCGCATTTCAAGGGTTGCGGAACGCCGTGAAACAAAGGGATGGATGGCATCCACCCCCAGTTCCGTGGCCTTTTCCAAAACCAGCTCAAAACGCTCCTTCTCCGGAAGGGCCTGACAGAGATGCAAAAAAGGTTCTTCCGGTGCAGGCCCCAGATCCTCAAAACAATGGGCAGAAACAATATTTTCCCTTGTTCCAAGCAGGCGGGCCCTGAACAAACGGCCATCCTGAGCCTTTACGGTTAAGACCTCACCCGGTCTTGCATCCCAGAGCAAAAGCGCTTCTTTGCCCTCCGCAGCCAGAGGCACTTCCCCTTCCCCCTTTTCAGGACTGCCATCCAGCAGAATCTGGGAAATTCGACGAAACCTATTTTTTTGAAATATATTTCTTACCACAGCTACTCCACCTGGCTTTCAATAAACCCATAAATAAGGAGTATTTTACGGCGTCCATGCCTGATAGCGGGCTGACAACCCTCATTTTTGAAATAAATCAGAGTGGGTTCCAGTCCGCTCAAAAACAATGCGATCAGGCTCTGACAGGTATATTAACAACCAGTCGGATTCAATATGGCACTCCCTTCGGCCCTTCCAATTGCCAATTAACTTGTGGTCACGATGAATACCATCCAGTGATTCCCCCGCAAGCAGAGCGAGGATGATCATCTTCAATTTTTCTATATTTTTCCCACGCTTTTTCATCAGTTTAGCATCACGCTCAAACTGTTTTGTATATACTGGAGTCCGCATCAGATACCTAACTTTTTGAACATATCGTCAGCATCTTTACATATGATCAAATCTCGTCCCGCATCCGTATCGGAAAAAGTCCTGCGTGTAACATCGTCAGGAATAGCTACATCAAAAGGTAAGCCATTTTTTAATTCAACCTGCTTATAAAACAAGGTAATTGCCTGCGTAGTTGTCAACCCAAGCTGTTTGAATATATACTCAGCTCTGCTCTTTAAATCGGGTTCTATTCTGGCTCTTATGCTGGATGTTTTACCCATGTCTGCCTCCTTTTACTTAATTTATATAAAGGTAGCTCAATGGGGGTACGTTGTCAAAAATTTGCCTGATCCAGTACCTGACCCGGCATTGAAATACCATGCCATCCCTGACCGTTGCCACGAAAGTCTCCGGCCAAAATGCAGAATATGAAAAGGGCCTTTTCCCTTAAAGAAAAGACCCTTCCCACAAAGCCAAATGAACATCCATTTAATTAAAAACCCAAAAAAAATCAGCCGGAAGCCTGTGTGCCTTCAAGGAAATCGGGCTGTCCCCAGGCAGGAGCCGGATAGGAATAAAAACCCGTACCCGTTTTGGCCCCAAGCTTTCCTTCATCCACAAAGGGCTTAAGATACGCCGCATTGGCCTTTGCCTGGGAAGCCTTTGTCACGGAAGCCCAGTAATCGGTAATTTTCCAGACGGTCTCCAGCCCCACCTGATCCATCATGCCAAAGGGGCCTATGGGCATCTGCATGACACCCATCCATGAGCGGTCCACATCCTCAGGGCTGGCAACCCCCCTTGCCGCCAGCGTAAGGGCTGAACCCAGCAGGGACATGAACATGGAGTTAAAGACATAGCCCGGATTTTCCCTGTGCATTTCAATGGGAATCATACGGATGGCCTTCACAAAATCCTGTATGGCTGCCATGGTTTCCTTTGAGGTACCGGGATGGGGCATGATATCCACAATGCGGTCCACTTCGGGATTATGGAAATGCAGGGCAGCAAAGCGATCCGGTCTGCCTGTGGCCCCGGCAAACATGGAGGGCATAAGGGAAGAGGTATTGGTGGTGAAGATGGCATGCTCCGGGCACAGCCTGTTCAGTTCACCAAAAACCCGCCCTTTGAGGGCAGGATCTTCGGGTATGGATTCACTGATAAAATCCGCATCCTTTGCAGCTAAGGCCATGTCCGTAAAAGAAGAGATACGCGCCAGAACACCCTCTTCCTCCGAAGCCGCAATGGCCCCTCTGGCAACGGCCCTTCTGACAATACGCTCTACCCCCTTCTGCGCATCGGCAAGGGCCTTCTCACTGATATCATAAATCCGGGTTTCAAAACCTGCCGCTGCCGTTAAAAAGGCAATTTTTCTCCCCATGGTGCCACTGCCCACAATGAGCACCGTCTTGATTTCCTGCATAATGCCTCCTGAATTTGTGTTTAACAATTGCTCTTACTCCGCAATGGGCTGCACCAGATCTTCAATGCGCCCCTTTTCCCATGCTTCAAGAAAGGTCTCTCCAAGGCGCTGACTTTCCGCCACGGCCCTTTTCCAGAAACGCAGCCTCCCTGCATCATCGCCTTCAAATTTTTTAAAATCCCTGCGGTCAGGAATCCGTCCATAGGGCAGTTTTTCCACATACTCAGGGGAAGGGGCAAGCAAAAGAACATCGCTGAGCTCCGAGGCCGAAGCCCTTCGCTTCATATTCTTTTTATCAAACCAGCCCGGTACCACCTCAGGATAAAAATGGGGATAAAGGGCAATGCCGTTTTCCACGGGACCGGGCGGCAGGGGATGATAATCCACAAGTCCACCGTCCCTAAAAATCCCGGCTCCCGCACCGGGAATCCCGGAGACGCCGCTCATGAGAAAGGGAATGGAGCCCGTGGCCAGCAGGGCCGAGCGCAGATTCTCCGAAGCCAGGGGTACAGGTGTTACCCCCTGAAAACCTCCCTGCACCAGATTGTCTTCCCGTGGATCATGGAAAACCACCCGCTCAAACCGCCTGACATAGGCATCCCGGCCCTTCATATTAACGGTAAAGGCCATGCCCAGGCCTAAGGCCAGAGCCAAAGGATTTTCCGAAGCCAGCCCCCCCCGGCACCGGATAACGGAAAGATGCAGCCTGAAAACAGGGTGGGAAAGGATTTCTCTGGCAGCCCCCGGCGGCAAAAAGGCATCCACAATGCGCAGGGCTTCCTGATCCACATGACGCCTGCGCACAGGTTTTTTGTAAAACTGATGAATATAAGCATGGGCCAGAAAATCAAAGGCTGCCCTTGCATCTTTCCTTGCTGCTGCGGCCAGCTTCCATGCGCCGATACTGGTTCCGAACAGGGGAACGGGATGGGAAGCCTTCGAAAGAAAATCACCAAAAACCGCCGTATCCAGCCCATGGATACCCAGCCATTTGGCCGCCCCCGAAGCCCCCAGAACCAGCCGGACATCGGCTACAGAAAAACCCTGACTGCGAATACGTGCGTAAGCCCTTGGCCCCGCCAGAAAAAGAAGGGATTTCATGCGCTCCTCCACATGCTTTCGTTCATGGCATCCAGCATATTCTCCGGCACAAGATTCATCCGTGTAAAGGTCTCTGCCGTGAACAGGGCAAAAACACCGGAGCTTTCCGCACAGACCTCTCCGGAACTGTTTCGGATTTCCGCCTTCAAAAGGGCCTTTCTGGGAGAAATCCGTTCCGCCACAGCGCTTTCCACCCGGACTTCTTCCTCAATACGTACCGGCCTCTTAAAACGTACGGTCATTTCCTGGGTCAGAATAAAATGGCCGGTCAGATGGATGGCTGCCCAGCTCATGGCTTCATCCAGTATGGTGGCCAGTACGCCCCCATGCACCAGTGTATGCCAGCCCCTGAGATGCTCAGGGATGACAAGCCGGGACCGGATCCGCTCTCCATCGGAAAAAAAACGCATATGCAGCCCGTGGGCATTGCCCTGACCACAGGCAAAACAATGGGGATCTATGTTTTTAAGGGCTGTCCACTCCGCCACAGTCAAAACCTCCTTCGTATAGAGCCAGTGTTTCAGGGCCGGCATCCAGAATGGCAAGGGCCGCACGAATCATGGCTTTTCTGTGATGTTCTTCGCTGTCTCCAAGGTGATGCCTGAAATAATGGGAACCTTCACTTAGGGCCAGCAGGGCCGATACGGCACCGGACACATCCCCAGCGCCGATGATACCCGCATTCTTTGCCGCAAGGACTTCCCGCTCCAGAAAGCGGCGGTATCTCCCGTACAGATGATCCACCCGCCTTGCCACTTCCCTGTTTCTGCGGGCAATGGCCAGAAAGGAATAGACCACGGAAAGGGCAACGGCCCCATACCAGGAAGGGCCCCATATGGTGGACAGAATTACCAGAAGACGCTGCTCCGGAGGCCCGTCCTTGGGCAGGCGGCCGATGAGCTGTCCATACACTTCCAGTACCCGGTCCACCAGTTCCATGAGCATCTGCTCTTTGGTGCCGAAATAATGGATCACAAGGCTGGGATGGATATCTGCCCGCGCTGCCACCTTGGCAACGGAGGCATTTTCTATTCCCTCTTCCCGGATCGCATCATAAAAAGCATCCAGTATCACGGGTTTTCTTTCCTGGGCATTCTGTCTTTTTCTCAATATTTTTCCCTCCAGCAAACTATTGAACACCTGTTTAATAAAAACAGCCATTCACCGCAAGCCTAAAATCAAAGACAAGGGGGAGTAAGCCGAAAAAGTGGCCTGCTCCCCCAAAAAAAACAAGGTTTATTGGTCCAGTGGTTCAAAGGGCATTTTGTGGTCTGTCCGGATCATTCATTTTACCGGTTCACTGAGTGCCAGAAAACCGGATCTTCTCAGACGTTGTTCATACTTCCCTCTACTATCTCAAAAAAACCGGTACTTTGGCAAGGATAAGAAACAGAGCAGAGGCAATAAATCCTGTTACGATTCAGCAGTTTTCCCGTCTGTCAGGGATCTGCAGGCCTGAAGAAAAACATTCGGACTGTACTCCTGTACCCGGTTTTCAATGTCCTGTCCCTACAAAAGGACTTTCCTTTTCAGTCTGAACAGCAAGGCGCAAAAGCACAGATCCGGCCCCATGGACACAGCTTCGGAGAATCAGGAACGAACTTCCTCGAAATACTCCTTTGTATATCGAACCACCACAGGTGTCAGTATGAGAAGGGCTATCAGGTTGGGAAAGGCCATCATGCCGTTGAAGACATCGGCAAGACCCCAGACCAGTTCCAGCTTGAGCGTGGCACCGATGGCCACGAAAAGCACATAGACCACCCGATAGGGCAGAACCGCCTTTTCACCGAAAAGATACTCAATGGACTTTTCCCCGTAATAACACCAGCCCAGCATGGTGGAATAGGCAAAAAGGATCAGGCCGATGGTGACAATATAAGATCCAAGGCCCGGCAGGGCCATTTCAAAGGCCCCTGCGGTAAGGGAGGCACCCGTTGCTCCGGAAGACCAGGCACCGGTGAGGATAAGCACAAGCCCTGTCAGGGTGCAGACCACAAGGGTATCAATGAAGGTCTGGGTCATGGATACAAGGGCCTGGGTTACGGGATGGCCCGTCTGCGCGGCAGCAGCGGCAATGGGCGCACTGCCGAGGCCGGATTCATTGGAAAAGACCCCCCTTGCCACACCCATGCGAATGGTCAGCATGAGTACGGAACCGGCAAAACCACCGGTGGCAGCAATTGGAGAAAAGGCATGGGTAAAGATCAGGCCGAAGGCTGCGGGAATCTGATCGGCAAAAAGCAGGAGTACGGCAATGGAAGCCAGCATATAAAAAACGATCATCACAGGAACCAGCACACTGGTCACCCGGCCGATGGTTTTAATGCCCCCAAGCACCACCGTGGCCACGAGAACCATGAGCACAAGGCCCGTTACCCACACGGGGATATTAAAGGTGGACTGAACCGCATCCGCCACGGAATTGGACTGCACCATATTGCCGATTCCAAAGGCAGCGATACTGGCAAAGAGGGCAAAGAGCACAGCCATCCACTTCCAGCCCACACCCTTGGCAATGTAGTACATGGGACCGCCACGCATTTCCCCCTTTTCATCCTTTTCCCTGTAGGCCACGGCAAGTACGGCCTCTGCATACTTGGTGGCCATCCCCAGAACACCCGTCACCCACATCCAGAAAAGGGCACCGGGTCCGCCAATGGCTATGGCCGTGGCCACACCGGCAATGTTACCCGTTCCCACGGTGGCAGACAGGGCCGTCATCAAAGCCTGAAAGTGGGAAATGTCCCCTTCTTCCTTCTTATCTTCCTTACGCTTGACCAGGGCCAGATACAGGGCATGCATGAGTGCGGAAACCTGAATCCCCCGCAAAGCCCATGTCAGCCATATCCCCGTCCCCACCAGAAGCACCAGCAGCGGCGCACCCCACACAAAGCCACCGGCAATATCCACCCAGTTTTCCAGCCTGTCCAGCCATGCTTCCATAATAAAGATCTCCCATGATTGTTTGCACCGGGGAAAAAACAGACGATTTCAAGTTCAAAAAACCACCGGCAAATGTTCAGGTTCAATGACAATTCACTGTGCCTTCAGGCAATGCATCATAAGGAAGAAACCAGAACGGCAACTCCCTGCATCCACCCGAACAACCCCGCACCCCTGCATCAAAAGCATACACATCCTTTGACAATACGGGCAGAGACCCGGCACAGCTATGCGTATATGATTCAAGGGGATATAAGCCAGATACCTTGTACACGCAAGTTTTTTTATTGTCTTTTTTCACTTTGGATATCTGATTTTATTCTTTAAAAAATCATTCCTTCCTTGTAATTATTCAGAACAGTTTTCCAGATACCATAACTTCCAGACAGATGCACAGGCCCCAGGCTATTTGCCCGTGACGCAATCTTATTCGGGAGCTTCTTGCCCTGTGCGGAAGCGGCAAAAACCCCCCGCCACAGGCAGGATAAGCTTTTTGATTACCATGGCAGGCTTTAAGCACGCTGCCTTTGTGGCGGCTCAGACAGTTTGCCGCTTCTTTCGCACAGGCCTGCAAAACTCTGATCCGAAACGATTGCAATGTCACTTGCAAATAGCCACGGAGCCTTGCAACAGTACGAAGCTGCTGCTGCAATTATAGCATTGGCAGTTCAGAATAAACGGTGCTGAACAGTTACCCTTCCTTTTCCTTCATTTTTTAACACCATGGACCGGACAGCAACATTTGCCTTGCAAAATTCAAGATATAAATATATCTTGATATAAAAATAACAAAATAAAGGAGAAGCAAAATTGAAAACCACCATCATCGGCTACCCCCGCATCGGCTGTAACCGCGAACTCAAAAGGGCCACGGAAAGCTATTTCCAGAACAGAATCAGCCCCGAGAACCTCAATGAAGAGGCAAGGGCCCTGCGAAAAACTCACTGGGAAAAACAAATCCGCAAAGGAATTGATTTTCCCGTATCCAATGATTTTTCCTTTTACGATACCCTGCTGGATACGGCCCTTCTCTTCGGCCTCATACCGGAACGCTTTGCCACCCTGCCCCAGGATCCCCTGATCCGCACCTTTGCCATGGCAAGGGGATACGAAAAAAACGGATACCAGGCCAGTGCCCTTGCCATGAAAAAATGGTTCACTACCAACTACCATTATATGGTCCCCGAAGTGGACGAGAGCAGCCGCATCGGGCTTTCAGGGCACAAACCCCTCACGGAATTCAGGGAGGCCCTGTCCGCAGGCCTGCTCACCCGGCCCATGCTCACCGGGCCCTATACCCTTTTGCGCCTGACCCGCTTCAGCGGAGAGACTTCGGCTGAAGCATGTGCCCAAGGCCTCATCCCCGCCTACGGCCAACTGCTTTCAGCCCTTGGAAATGCCGGAGCACAATGGGTACAACTGGATGAACCCTGTCTGTGTCTGGACATGGATGCGGACGAAAAAGCCCTCTTCCATTCCCTTTACCAGAGCCTTGGTGAAAGAAATCCCGGTGTTAAGATATTGCTGCAGACCGCCTTCGGTGACATTACCAGGGTATATGACAGCCTTTCTTCCCTGCCCGTTCAGGCCATCGGCATGGACTTTGTGGAGGGCCCGGACAACCTCCTGAAGCTGGAAAGTGACGGCTTTCCTGAAGATAAAATACTGGTGGCAGGCATAGTAAACGGCCGCAATGTATGGCGGAACAATTACAAAAAAAGCCTTGACCTCCTTTCCCGCATGTCAAAACATCTGCCCGAAGAACGCATATGGCTTGCCCCCTCCTGCTCCCTGCTGCACCTGCCCTATTCCCTTGCACCGGAAACCGCACTTTCCCATGAAATCAAAGAAATTCTGGCCTTTGCCGAAGAAAAAATGGATGAACTGGGGGAGCTTGCAATCCTTTTTTCAGAAAAGAACCCGGAAAAGCACTCCCTCCTTATCCGCAACCAGCAACGCTTTGGGGAGGCTGAAAAAATCCCCGGCCGGATCATCCCGGATGTCCGCAAGAAAACCAGCAGCCTCCGGGGCCAGTCTTTCCGGCGCATGCCCGATGCCGACACAAGAAAAAGCTGCCAGCAGAACCGTCTCAGGCTGCCCCTTTTTCCCACAACCAGCATCGGCTCCTTTCCCCAGACACAGGAAATCCGTGCCATGCGCCGCCGTCACCGCAAAGGGGAAGTGGACCAAAGCACATATGAAACCTTTCTGCGAAACCGCACGGAAGAATGCGTAAGGCTTCAGGATGACATGGGGCTGGATGTGCTGGTCCATGGCGAGTTTGAACGCAATGACATGGTGGAATTCTTCGGAGAGCAGCTGGAGGGCTTCGTTTTTACAGAAAATGCATGGGTGCAGTCCTACGGAACCCGCTGCGTCAAGCCTCCCATCCTTGTGGGGGATGTGCGCCGCCCCGGTCCCATGACCGTGGACATCTGGCGCTTTGCGGAAAACTGTACAAAAAAGCCCGTAAAAGGCATGCTCACCGGTCCTGTGACCATCCTCAACTGGTCCTTTGTGCGGGAAGATGTGGAAAGTACGGAGTGCCTGCTTCAACTGGCTCTGGCCATACGTGAAGAGGTTCTGGACCTCGAAGCTGCGGGATGCGGCGTCATACAGATTGATGAAGCGGCCCTGCGGGAAAAGCTGCCCCTGAAAAAAAAGGACTGGAAGGCTTATCTGGACCATGCGGTCAATGCCTTCCGGCTCTGCCACGATGGGGTAAGGCCGGACACACAGATACACACCCACATGTGCTACAGTGAGTTCGGGGATATCCTTGCAGCCATTGATGCCATGGATGCGGATGTCATCACCATTGAAGCCTCCAGAAGCGCCCTCTCCCTTGTGGATCAGCTGAAGGAAAGCCCCTATGCAAGGGATATCGGACCGGGCGTTTATGACATCCATTCGCCCCTCATCCCCGGAGAAAAAGAAATTCTCTCACGGCTTGAGATCCTGCTTTCCACCTTCAGGCCGGAACAGCTCTGGGTCAATCCGGACTGCGGTCTCAAAACCCGCAGCCAGAAAGAAGCGGAACAGTCCCTCAGGGCCATGGTGAACGCGGCAAAGACGCTTCGGGAAACATACAGGGCCTGAGTTGGCCAGCGTCTGTCTGTCAGCCATGGAAAGCATCAACCAAACATGGCCTGGCTTTGTCCTTATCAGGCAGGGTGGTGCAGGGCAATCATCTCTGCACCACCTTCTGTCGTCTTAAACGTGCGAAGATCCTCATTTTGCGCATGGCTGGAGGTGATGGGCAGGCAAAGCAGGACAGCCAATACGATGAGAACCAGATGTGCATTCATTTTCAGCATGACGTGATTCCTTTATAAGGCAGTTGGCCAGCCTCTATCTGTCAGCCATGGGAAGCATCAATCAAGCACGGCCTTACTTTGTCCTTATCAGTCAGGGTGATGCAGAGTAATCGTTTCTGTACCATACAGCCCGTAACGCTCCCGTCGGGTTATGATTTTCCAGCAGCACTGGATGGTGTCACAGGAGGCTCTGAAGCAGGGGAGGCTGTGGTGGAAGGCAAAGGAACAGGAGTTTTTCGCCACCGGCTCTTCCCGAAGCGGAGATATCCGTCCACATTATAAAATCTTGGATCGCTCACCTTTTCAAGGGCCGGAAGCACGGGAATTTCAAGTTTCGGAGCAAGAAAAGAGGCAAGCGCCTGACTTCCGCCGCCCGTCAGAATCACCCCGTGCATATCCCATTCATCCGACCACAAACGACCAATTTCACCGGCAAGCTCTTCCGCCGCCCTTGCAAAAACCCGGTCCCTGAGATTGGCAATGTGATACTCTTTACCCCGGATCTGTATGGCGCCCTTTTCCACGGCCTCATACAGACGATACAGTTCCACCTGCACACCGGATTCCCTCTTGAGCTTTTCTGATATGGCCATAAAACTTCGGGACATGCCCATATCCACCGTTGAACTGCTGCGTTCGACATAACTCATGCGGTCAAAAACAAGAAAATCCGTGGTCCTGAAGCCAATATCCACCACACCTATTTTTTTATCCGCCATTCCCCGATTCACAAGGCGACCATTTTCATCCATGAGAACACCAAAAACCGTGCCCAGAGGCTGTGGCATAATCTGTACCGCATGAATCGTGACATCACGACTTTCACGACTCCCGTCCGGCCAGTGATACACAAGCTGATGCTTACCGGACATGGCTTTTATCATTTTTTCATAATCCTGCTTTAAAAAAACAACGGGAAGCCCTGTCACAACATTAAGGGTAATACCCGTTTCAGCAAAAAGACCCGCCGCCGTCAGTGAGAGAACCGGCAGAAAATCTTCCAGAAGGCGCTCCTGATCCAGGGTAAACTGCCTGACTGAAGACTGGGCAATGGCAAAATCACCAATAAAATAGCCTTTACCATCCACACTGACATGGAGATTATCCACAATCTCCCTGTTGCCAAGACCGGTTGAGAACTGAATGTCCGTTGTTTCTCCCAGAACCGACTTAAAACATAAAGACTTGCGGCCGTTGGTAACTTTTGTGAATCCAAATCCAACATCAATACCGATGATCTCCATGACAGACTTCCTCCTTGGGGCCTCCGTTAAAAGACAGGGTCTTTTTCAAGACCCCAGCAGGTGCCCGGCGGGCCACCTTTTTTCCTTTGCCTATCAAAAAGCAAAAACCGGACCATAGCCTCACTAAATGTGTATTTGCAATTATTCAACACAGTTTATTACGAACTGCCAATGCTATAGTTGCAGCAGCTTCGTACTGTTGCAAGGCTCCGTGGCGATTTGCAAGTAACATTGCAGTCGTTTCGGATTCCGGCACTCAAGCCATAAATCCAAAGCCTGCGAGAAAAACAATAGACTTTTACAGGCTTGAGTGCCGTAGTGCTAATAAGAAGCGGCAAACTGCCTGAGCCGCCACAAAGGCAGCGAACTGAAGTCTGCCATGGTAATCAAAAAGCGTATCCTGCCTGTGGCGGAGAGTTTTTGTCGCTTCCGCACAAGGCAAAATGCTCTAAGAATCCGGCACTCAAGATCCATAGGCATTTTTGCTCCCGTAAAGGGCTTGAGCTTTTCAGCTTGAGTGCCGGATTCCGTCACGGGTAAATAGCCTGGGGTCTGTGCATCTACACTCTATGCGGTCCGTCTGAACAGCCCAAAACAGTGGCACGCTGTCAGAAAATCGCCGGTCTGCCAGAAAACAAACATCCCATAAAGGGTATTCAATCCGGCTTAAAGGGGAAAAAGCTCTGTCACCTCTACCCCTTTTTCCCTGAAAAACCACCGCACCTCGTACCCGGCGATCCTGGTTCCAAAGGGGCCGGATCGTCTGGAGTAAGCTGGCCTCGGGTCCATGGAGAGGATTTCAGAAATCAGGGGCCTTAAATCCCTTTTGCCCGCCAGGACATCGGCCCTGCACTGTGCATGGACGGACGGAGCGAAAAAAACTTCCAGGCAGGATACGGGAGAATCCGTAGCAAAACCTCCGGAAGCATCCGTAACGGCATCTCCATAGGGAAGATAGGGCTTGATATCCAGAACAGGTGTCCTGTCCACAAAATCTCCGCCAGAGACAAAAAGAACCACGGCCTCATGATTTACCAAAACCCTGTCCAGCCTCACCACGGAAAGACCGATGGGATTGGGACGAAAAGGACTTCGGGTGGCATAAACGCCCATACGCCTGTTTCCTCCCAGACGCGGGGGCCTTACGCCAGGCTTCCAGCCCGCTCCGAGGTGGGCATGAAAAACAAAAAGAACCCAGATATGGGAAAAATTTTCCAGCCCCCGGACGGCCTCCTTCGAAGCATACTCAGGCCGCATATGGATTTCAGCAAAGGCGGATGGGGCAAGACCTGCCTGCCTTGGGATACCAAACTTCTCCTGAAAACAGGAATGGATATCAGCAATGGTGTCAAAAGAAAATTTTTCGTTCATGGCTTTCATAAAATATTTCCGTTTTTTTCCCGGCCGCAATCATTCTGAAAAAAGCAAAAAGTACACCAGAACTGCAAACAAAATATAATCTGATTATCACTCTCTTTCATCCATAGAAACTTTAAGCCATGGAAATTACATGTCCAGATTTTGCGATTGTTGACGGGCACCCGTAAAGGGTGCCCCTACAAAACAGGGGCCGTAAAAACCATTCGTAGGGGCAGGCCTTGCGCCTGCCCGCATGAAAGCTCTCACCATGGACCTGACAACAATCTGGCCAGCAGGCTATGCTGAGTCAGGGTAGTAACCAGAAAATATAAAACACCCGTAAGATCTCTATTCAATATTCAGTCCCTCCTGGCGGCATTTTCCTGACTTTTCAGCTGGCATCCTAAGACCAGGGGGGCAGCTGACGATAGGGAAAACACGGGGAGGCTGGATGCAGATTTACATTTATATCATTTCCAGATATAAAATCGAACCAGAACAATCAACGGCAATGTCCATGGCCTTCATCTGATTCTGCCGCGTCTCTGAAATGTGATCAGCGACAAAAAAATAACATCACTTTTTCCAGACGACCTGCCATACAGGTTTTCCCATAAGGACGGAATTTCATGCGTTACTTTATTTTCTTTTTCACCTTGCTGCTTATGGCCCCATGCACCCCCCGTCTGCTCCTTGCAGATCAGGCTTATGTGACAGATTCCCTTGAAATCAGCATACGGAGAGGCCCCACCACAGCACACCGAATTCTTCGGTTCATTGAGTCCGGGCATCCTGTAAAGGTTCTGGAGGAAAATGATGGATGGTCCCTTGTCCAGACCCTTGATTCAGCCTCCACAAACGGTTGGGTATTAAGCAGGTACCTGACCCGGAAACTTCCTCTAAAAAAACAGGTTCTTCGACTTGAAGAAGAAAACCGGGACCTCACGGAACGGTTTACCAGCACCTATGCTGCATGGGAAAAAGCAGAACAGGAGGGCATAGATCTGAAAGAAGCCCTTTCCCAAACCCAAACCCTGCTGGATGAGACCCGGGAAAAACTGGATCAGCTCACTAAGGATTCAGCAGGCTATCTTTATCTCAAAGAAAAAGCAGAGACCCTTGAAAAAGAAAGGGATACTCTGCTCCATGAAAACATTGTCCTGCGTACACAGACCCGAAACCAAACCCTTCTCATCGGTGGCGGTCTTGTTTTCGCAGGTCTTTTCCTTGGCTTCGTATGGGGCCGCAGACAGAGAAGATACGCCTCTGGCCGCCTCCTCTAGTCAGACTGAAGCCGCAGATGCCTGCGAACCGTTTCAATTCTTTTTTCCATATGCTCCGGTGTCCTGATTCCGGAAAGCGTCATCATCTCTGAAGCAGCCTCAAGGGGATTTTCATTCTGTCTTTCAAGGGAAAGCCTGAACCAGAGGGGCAGCACAAGCTCCATCTGATGGATAAGGGCTTTGGCGTGCAGCCGGAGTCCGTCAGCCCGTTTGAGGTCTGCTCTGTTTAAGCGGTCTTTCCTTGAACTCCTTTCAATGATTTTAAGATCTTCGGCTATCTTTTTCTTAAGTTTTCTGTACTGGAACACAGGAGATATAATGAAGCGGATAAGAATATAACCGAAACTCCCCAGAAAAAAACCAACGATAATACCCCATACAACACTGTCCATGCCCCAAAAAACCTTTCCGAAACGGTGGTATGCAACCCATTGAGTTCAGGTACATCCTTCAAAATAAAATTGTAATTATTCAGCACAGTTTATTCCGAACTGCCAATGCTGTAATTGCAGCAGCTTCGTACTGTTGCAAGGCTCCGAGGCTATTTGCAAGTGACATTGCAATCGTTTCGGATCAGAGCTTTGCAGGCCTGTGCGAAAGAAGCGGCAAACTGTCTGAGCCGCCACAAAGGCAGCGTAC
>NZ_VLLC01000012.1:52117-118238 GCF_007830435.1 Desulfobotulus alkaliphilus
CCGCTTCCGCACAGGGCAAGAAGCTCCCGAATAAGATTGCGTCACGGGCAAATAGCCTGGGGCCTGTGCATCTGTCTTGCAGGTATGGTCTTTGGAAAACGGTGCTGAACAGTTACATAAAATTTACTTAAAAACATTTTTTCAAGAAAGACAGGCATATAAAGCTTCAAATTCCTGACTCAGCTTATGCTTTGGATCAAAATACACCATCGGCTCCCCTGCAAAATGGGATTCACGGATTTTAACGGATGAAGAGATATAAGCAGGAAAAACAGGATAGCCCTCTTCCTTTACCATGGCTACAGCCTTTGCCGGAAAGCTTGCCCTCGCCTGAAAATGATTGATCACAACCCCTTCGAGATGAAGCCCCTCGTTATGATCTGCCCGTATTTCTTCTATCCCCCGGGCAAGGGTCTGCAAGGCATACTGACTGAAGGTGTCACAATCAAAGGGAACAAGGCAGGTATCCGCAGCGATCAGGGCAGAGCGGCTGAAAAAATTCAAAGCAGGTGGCGTATCCACATAGATTTCATCAAAGCCTTCCAGACGCCGTAATGCCTCCTTCAGCTTGAACATTTTATAGCGGCTTTCCAGCTTAGGGCCCATCTCCTCCAGCTCAGGGCTGGCAGCAGCAAGGAAAAGACCGTCAAAGGGAGTGATATGGATCACGGATTCAAAATTTTTTGAGGGGAAAAAACTGACATAAAGATGATCTTTAAAAAAATCGGCAATCCCTGTATCCGGGACATCACGGCTCCCCGAAAGATACTGGGATGCATTGCACTGGCTGTCCAGGTCCACCACAAGAACCTGCTTTCCCCTGCTTGCGGCCACAGCGGCCAGATTACAGGCAATGGTGGACTTCCCCACGCCGCCCTTCTGGTTAAAAACCACACGGATCATCAGGCCTCCTCATTTCAGGGGCATAATCTCAATTCCCCATGGATTATGTCCCGGATAATTTCGCAGCCATAAAAAGATCTGTCCTACGCCTGCGCAATACACCGAATGCTTAGCTCCTACACTGAGCAGCGGCGCCTGTCAACCAGACGGTCTTCCCGATCGCCCACATCCCTGCCTTTTCAGATCAAAAAAATCAGAGAATACCTTCCCTGCGAATCCACTCCCTGTCCCTATCCATAAACGCAGGGTCTGCCGTACGCTGCCATTGATCATCCCTCGAAAAAAAAGAACGATCGTTTTGCCGCCACCGCACTTCAGGATCCTTATCTTTCTGCTGCCAGTTTTTATCTTCCCCGTGAAAGGCCCTGTCCCGCAAACGCCATGCAGCAGGCGCCTCCTCCGCAGGCAAGGAAACAGGTGCAAACAGTCCCACCAGAAAGACTGCCAGTATGGCGGATTTCCGCAGTGTCATCGCTCCGTCCCCGCATAATGCCTGATCCGTTTCACCAGTCCGCCCCGCAACAGCGGATGCATGTCCTTGAAAAACCCTGGGTTCAAAACAAATCCAGAATCCTTGCCTTCTCTTCCTGCATACGGTTTTGCTGACGCTCCTTAAACCAGCGGGCCATCTCCTTGCCTGTATACAAAACTCTGGGGTAGCCCTCATCGGTTTTATCCATGAGAATCCTTGTTCTTTCTGTCTCCCACACCCACCGGACCGGATCTTCTGATTCTAAATTTCCGGCCCCGTATTTACTTTCCAGTACCTGCCTTATTTTATCTTCTCCGTAGGAAGAGGTTTGAGTAAATACGTACCTTGCTTCCAGCAGCCTGTTTTCCACAAAACGATACCGCAAAAAAACTTCCTGATCCAGCAGCCATATCCGATAGGCCAGATAAGGGCCGGACACCGGCTCAGGCACACTTTTTTCTGCCGCCATAACAGCAATTTTTCCCATTCCCCAGCGTACCATACGAAAATCCGGAGGACCAGCCAGCGACTCCTGGACCAGCACCAGAGCAGAAACAAGCAGTATCATCAGAAAATATGGAATTCGAAGCATGGCCCATTCCCCGGCATCGCTGGTATAATTCATCCGGATAAGGGTATCCGGTGCGAACGATTCACAGGAAATATATCGGACAGAACCCAAAAAACTGAAATAAAATCAAAGAACAGACAGCCCTGTTTCAGGCAGGGCAAACCCCTCGCCCAAGGACAGCAGCCGTATCCAGCATGCGGTTGGCATAACCCCACTCATTGTCAAACCATGCCATCACCGTTACCAGATTTCCTTCGGCCACCCGGGTCTGTGTCCCGTCCACAATGGCGGAACGGGAATCATGGTTATAGTCACAGGAAACCAGCATCTCCTCCCCATACCCCATCACATGGGGCTTTTTACATGCGGCCTTCTTTAAAATAGTATTGACCCCTTCTCTGTCCACAGCCTTTTCAACCCTTGCGGTCAGCTGCATCAAAGAAACATTCATGGTAGGCACCCGGAGACTGACCGCCTGAAAACGGCCTTGCAGATGGGGAAAAATTCGATCCAGCCCCCGGGCAAGCCCCGTTTCCACCGGAAGAATGGAAAAACCCGCACTCCTTGTCCTGCGAAGATCTCCGTGGTGATAGGCATCAATCACAGGCTGGTCATTCATCATGGCATGGGTTGTCGTAATCACACCCGAAACGATGCCCAGGGACTGATCCAGCGCATGGATCAGATGACAGATACAGTTTGTGGTGCAGGATGCATTGGAAACAATACTTTCATTTCCGGACAGACTTTTCTCATTCAGCCCGAAAACAACGGTGGCATCCACATCCGGTGCGGCCGGGCAGGAAAAAAGAACTTTTTTTGCACCACAGGCCTTATGGACTTCAGCATCCTCCCTTCGAATCCAGCGACCCGTGCATTCCATCACCACATCCACCCCCAGCATACCCCAGGGAAGACCTTCCATGCTGGATTGACGGGACACAGCAATGGAATCTCCGTTAACAAAAATCCTGTCCTCATCAAATTCCACGCTCCCGAAAAAACGGCCATGGGTGGAATCATAACGGGTAAGGTGGGCCATCACGGAAATATCCGCAGGCTCGTTAATGGCCACAATGCGCAAAGGGCTTTCACCGGAAGTCTCATAAAGGGCACGGAGTACACATCGCCCTATTCTGCCATATCCATTGATTGCAATCCTTATGGTCATGGTTTTTCTGCACCTTGAAAAGTTTCTGGTCAGGCGACTGGGCCACCCTCCCCAAAATCAAAAAGGCAGACCACAGGGCCCGCCTTTTTTGATAAAACAACATTTCCTGAAATAAAATATTAGCGCTTGGAAAACTGAAAACGTGCGCGTGCAGCACGCTGACCGTACTTTTTACGTTCCTTGGCACGGTCATCACGGGTAATGAAACCGGCTTTCTTCAAAACGGCCCGAAGTTCGGGTTCCGCTTCAACAAGGGCTTTGGTAATACCATGCCGGACAGCACCTGCCTGGCCGGAAATGCCCCCCCCTTTCACCGTTACCGTAACATCATAGCGATCTGTTCTTTCGGTCATGGAAAGGGGTTGTCCCAGAATCAGGCGATGGGTGTCAATTCTGAAATAATTCTCAACATCCATGCCATTCACCATGATTTTCCCGGATCCGGGACGAATCCAGGTGCGGGCCGTGGAGGTTTTACGTTTTCCCGTAGCATAAAAGCTGTTTTGTTCCATATGAATACTCCGGATATCTTCGGGTTACTGCAGTTTAAGTTCTTCCGGCTGCTGCGCCGCATGGGGATGCGTCGGACCGGCATATACATGCAATTTCTTGCGGAGTTTACGACCCAGGCTGTTTTTGGGTAGCATACCGCGGACAGCAAAACGCAGAAGATCTTCAGGACGCTTTTCCCGAAGCTTTTCTGCGGTTATGGATTTCAGACTACCCGTGTAACCGCTGTGACGGTAATAGGTTTTATCTGCCCATTTTCTACCCGTCAGACGAACCTTTTCGATATTCACAACCACAATGGAATCCCCTGTATCCGCATGGGGGGTATAAAGGGGATTGTGCTTTCCGCGGATACGGGCTGCCACCAGAGATGCCAGACGACCAAGGACCATATCCTCTGCGTCAATGACCCACCACTTTCCCTGGTTGTCTTCTTTTTTTGCACTGTAGGTATATTTTTTCACCGCTGTCACTCCCGATTAAAATAACAAAATTTCCTATACATTTTAAGGGCCTCCGTCAATGGAAAAACCATTGTTCTTCGGAAACGGGGCAATCCGAAGATTGACGAAAAACCCGTGCCCGGTTAAACAGGCACATAAAAAAAGCAGGTCACCGGCCCGCCCATAACTGCTGTATTAACCCGATTCATGGAGAGCATCCTTTGAAAAATGACCTCGAAATCGAAGTGAAATTCTATATATCAGAGCCTTTGGAGTTCCGCAACCGGATTCTTTCAAAAAATGCCATCTCTGAAGGAAGAATCTTAGAAAAAAACATCCTTCTGGATACCCCTGATCTGCAATTAAGAAAAAACGGTGTGCTGCTGCGTCTGAGACAGACAGATAAATGCACCCTCACCGTCAAAAGCATCCCCCGTAGCGGGCAGGATGGAGAGTTCAAAGTGCTTGAGGAAACAGAAACCGGCATTGAAGATTTTGATGCGGCAGAAAAAGCCTTTGCAACCTTAGGATTTATCCACAAAACAGCCTATGAAAAATTCAGGGAAACCTTCCAGCTCAAAGGTGTGGAAATCTGTCTGGACGAACTGCCCTTTGGCTATTTTGTCGAACTCGAAGGAGAAAAAGCAGCCATCCGGGAAGTTGCGGACATACTGGGCCTTCAATGGGATCAGCGGATCACCCTCAGCTATCGCAGTCTTTTTGAGCGTCTGGCACAGCACCACGGATACGGCTTTTCTGATATGACCTTTGCCGCCTTTGCCAGTGCAGATGCGGATATCCATGCTATTCTGTAAGGGCCATAAGCATGCAAAGTATTTTATTTCAGAAGTTCATATCCATACATACTTTCACTTCAAACGCTTCATACCATTACAAGGCAGCCCGGCTTACTTCTCAGGCACTCAAATCCACAGCCATGAAAAACAATCAAACCTTTTGAGCTTGAGTGCCCGCCCCACTGCTCCTCTAAAAACCCCCTGAAATAATGACGCCTGGCGATTCAGAGAACCTGCCGGATTTTATCTTTCTTATCCAGCGGCTGTTCATCCGCCGTCTTTTCATCTTGTTTTTCCTTTGGCTTTTCTTCCAGCAGCCCTTTCTCATCCTTTCTTTCCCGTGTACAGGTCACTTCGGCATTGAGAATACCACCGCTTTCCACCACAAGATCCTTGCAGGTCACAGTCCCCGCACACTTACCCGTGGCAAGAATCACAACCCGCTCCCGGGCCTGTATATTTCCTTCAAAAACACCACCAATGGTCAGCTCTTCCACCGTTGCATCACAATAAACCCGACCTTCTTCGGCAATAATAACGCTTGCTCCGGAAATGGTACCCTTGACCATCCCTTTAATCACCAGCCGCCCCTTTGCATTGAGAACGCCTTCCACACGAAGGTCACTGTCTATAATTGATAAATTTTTTACCTTGCCCACCTGTGCTCTCCTTTGATTCCCTGCCAAAAGGGGTGTTACCGGGAAAAAAGTGTTCTCCTTTACTTCCCTTTGATTCCGGCCCGTGCCCTTTGTAAACAAACGATACCACTTCTCTTTCATGGTGCCCTCCGTCATCGTCCCGCAACAGATTCCGAGTTGTCAGAATCCGGCACAAGGGCGACCAGATATCAAGATTACCGTTACTCCTGGTCCTAATATAAAAGGACTCAAGGTTGCACAGCCTCCTGCCCGGATAACGTTTCTGAAACCAGACGAATCCTGAAACCACCAATTTTCTCTCCCTTAAGGGATGTTTCTACCGGATAAATTTTTCCCTTGCGATCCTCGGAAAAACGGGGCCACAGATCCTTTGCCGTATCAATGGGATACCCCCGGTCCTCTCCTGTGTTCACATCTATATCGGGAGGTACAAAGCCCTTAAAATTAACCACAAGATCCGCAGGGTCAATGATACCGGATGCTACCTGAACAATTTCAAAAACTGCACCATGGGGTACATCAAGAAGGATGCCATCCTCAATCCACAACGGATTTCCGTTGACACGGATCTCATAAAAAAGACTTTCTCCCTCGGGCTTACGAACGGCATAGTCCTGCTGCACAGTTTTTTCTACTGGAACAACAGCCACAGAACCACAAGGCTGGTGATCCTTGAAAACACGGATCCGCACTGGTTTTTCAATCACAATAGCTTCACCCAGAAGATTTTTCCTGCAAGAACCGTCCATACGCAGGGAAAGTCCCCTGGAATAATTTGCAACAATATGGGAAACACGAATCACAGCACCTGAAGGAACCTCAAGAATCTCATTTTTACCCACCACAACCGGCGCAGAACCTTCCCGTTGAATGATCAGATAATCCAGCACCGGAGAATCCGTTCGCACAGAAGGGCACTCCGGTACAATACCCATATATTCCATAAAGGCATTAATTACATAAATATGGTGATTAATTTTATCTTCAAGGGCAAGGGACTTGCTGGTTTCCACACCAAAGGCCGGGATGCCATGCCGGGTCAGGGCATAAAATGTGGCTGAACTCCGCTGCTCCTTGTGGGGTGAATCCTCTTCAAGGGTCCGGTGATTATTAAAGTGAAAACGATGAAGATCATTGAAGATACGTGTATTAACTCGATCCAGAACATATCCTGCGATGGAAGCAAGATCCAGTGCTTCTCCGTTCTCGTTCCGGTAAATATCTGCATCTGCAATAAGCGATTGTCCATACCTCAGAGGATTCCGTTCCTGGGAAATCCACACCGGAGAATAAAAACCCGATCCATCGTGGAGGTTCAGGAGCAGATCACTTTCTCCCATCAGATTTTTTAATATTTTTGCAATTCTGATCTCATAGGTATCACGACCTCCCGCTTTTCCAAAGGTGCGGTTCATGTCCATGTTAATTTGCCTGCGATACTCCATAATTGCGGGGAAATTAGCCCTTGGAATAAGAATCAGACGGCCTACTTCAAGGCTCATATCCGCATAATGGTCCGCAGCAAGAAAGGCTCCGGGCTCATCTCCCTGAATACCACCGATGATCATCAGGGTTTTGCCTTCTTTTTTTCCACAGATACGATAAACATCCAGAGGATGCTCCGTATCCTCAAACCAGCTCTGCAAACCACACTGGGCATACACAAGCGAAACCCCGAGGAAGGTGATCAGCAAGGCTAAGGCCAGCACATAGTTTCTAGGGGTTGTCCACAACTTCAAAATCTTCAACATGCAGCAAGGCTCCAGCTTCATTAAAAACAAAAATACGATTGGCCTGAAACAGATCAGGATCCAGATGCCCGAAACGAAGACGGACATCCTTAAAGTTCCGAATGGAAAAAAACTGCCCCCGCTGTGGATCCATGGGCCTGCCATTCTGCACCTCCATGGCAGGGGATGCAGGATAAAGGAAAGAAGGCTCCCTTGGTATCAGAACCGATACAATATAACCTGAAACAACGGCATCATTTCGGATATTCCGGATATTGAAAGAAGCCCCATAAGTTTCACCTCGGATACCTGCCCGGTAATTGTCAAGGGCCACCTTGGGAAAGGCAATATCCACCTCAGGAATGGGAGGAGCACCTGTAAGTTCCGGTGGCATTTTCTTCGGATACACCGGCTCAGGTTCTGCTGCGCCCTCCTGTCCAGAAGACCTCCAGTCATTTCCCCAAGAACTCTCTGCTCCTGAATGGATTTCTGAGCTTTCCATAGCAATTTCAAGGGAAGCCACCCTTACCATCAAGCGATGATTTTCCCGCTGCAGTGCCTGAATTTCCTGCTCAAGACCTGCATAATAAACTGATTTTCCGCCAACATCCGGTTCCCATTTGAACAGATACCAGATCCCGGTGAGTATCAGCATCATCAAAAAAACAGAGCCGACAACCATGGCAAGTCCCCACCCAAGGTGCAGGCGCAGCACACGGCCCCGGCTTCCAACCAGAAGAAAACTCCACTTTTCCCCTGGTGCATTGTCTATAGCCTGCTTCTTCGAATACTCGTTTTTTAACCTTCCCAAATCTCTCTGTAAATCTTCCATCGCCCGTCCTCACGTATCAGGTCAAGCCGCTTTCGGCCCCGGGTTGCAAACCCACTGGACTCGTAGTTCTGCACAAAGCGTACTTCTGCCCTTCCTGCTCCCCGCATGCGAATATCCAGAGGTCCCTCCCGTTTTACACGGATATAATCATACTGACGGTTCAACCCCTCTTTATAACGAAGCCATGCCCTCCGGTTCCGGCCCTGGGAACGAAAACCTTCTGCATAAAATGCACCATAGGGTTCTATTTCCTGGCTGGACCATGCCTCAAGCCAGTCGTCCACCATGCGGGTAATGCGATCCTCAGCATTCCACTCCCTGCTAAACGTGTTCAGGCCTGCCATTAATGGCTTGCCCGCTGGCAGAAGAGACTCGGGTGGAGCCAGCCATGGATCCCCCACAATCCGCATATTGCCGTAAGCATCGGGCTCCATGTAAAGAAGCCTTGTCCCCAGATTTTTACTCGACTCTCCGGCCCTTACCATAAAATCAAAAATTCCTGTCACACGGTCCCCGGTACGAAAAAGATCCAGATCCTTAATTTCAAACATCAAATCAATGTTCTCCGCCTCAAACTCACTCCTTAAAATCAGCCAGTCGGACCACCATGCTATATCCGGAAGGAAATCAGCTGAATAAGCAGCAAGATAGGCATGATAAGATTCTGACCTGAGGGCATTTTTCCAGCCATGGATCAGCTTCTTTAAGTTTTCAACTGTCTTTTCCTGGGGGTACTCTCCTTGGAAACCAAGTTTTTCGACAATGATCATGGGAGTCCTGAGAAGCCTTATATCCCTTTTCATGGCGTCCAGATTATGATTCTCAAGGGCCACACAACCATTGCTGTCCATGGGACGCAGGGCTTTGTTGGTTCCATGCAACCAGATGGCATTACCGGTTCTGCCCTCCCTCTGATCCATAAAATTTGGATAATCAATGGGAAAAGCGCCTGTTCCATAAATGGGTGCAAGAAAGCGTTCTTCATGCTCAGTCAGGAAAAAGTAAACGCCTCCGGGAGTTTTTCTGTCACCTTCCAGTCGTTTATCCCCTGCGACCTCTCCCGTGGAACAGGGGAAACTGTGCCTTTCATAGAAAAAACCATCATTATCTTTAGCGTAAACCCACAAGCGCTGCGTTGCCCTTTCAACCACAACAGCCGTAAAGGGACGGGACTCTGTATGGATAAAAACATCAGGAACCTGTACCTGAGCCAAAAGATTTCCAGCAAAAAAAACGGAACAGAAACCCAAAAAAAACGCCTTCACGTACCCCATAGAATGTATGTTTCCCCACCATCTGCGATATCTGACCACGTCACAGGCACAAAGCCCTGACACCTCACCGATCACAACTTCCGGCCTACCTCATCTCATACTGGTGCGCCATTGCTTTAAAGCAGGCAACTTCTGAGTAACTTGAATTTAGTTCTTTTAATTCAAAAGCTTAAAAAATTACCAATTATCCATCACTGATCGAAATTAGTTTGAATCCTGCACAAGTTACTCTATGACAAGACGCCCTGGCAGGGCGTTAACTGCTGTTCAGCACAGTTTATTTTAAAGCTCCAAGGCTATAATTGCAGCAGCTTCGCTGGTGTTGCAAGCCCTCCCCGGCTGTTTGCAGATACCACTACAATCGTTTCGAACCAGAGCTTTGTCCAGAACTCAAGCTATAAAACCAAAGCCAACAATATAAACGATGTTGCCTTTTCAGGCTTGAGTCCCGGAACTTGTCACGGGCAAATACCTGGTGCCTGTTCATCTTTAACAGGGTTCACCAAGCCCGAGATGACCATAGGCTGGCGCTCCCAGACGCCGCCCTGCAGATGTCCGAACCACAAGCCCTGTCTTCAGAAGATAGGGCTCCACCACATCCACCAGCGTATCACTTTCCTCCTGCAAGGTTGCAGCAATGGCTTCAATACCTACGGGCCCCCCTGCATAAAACTCCAGTATGGTCCGCAGGTAGCGACGATCCAAAGGGGTCAGCCCCATGGCATCAATCCCTTCCAGAGCCAGCGCTTCATGCACCGTAAGGGCACGAATTTTCCCGTCTCCCCGTACATCGGCATAATCCCTAACCCGCTTCAAAAGACGATTAACAATCCTTGGGGTTCCACGACTGCGCTTTGCCAGTGTTTCAGCCCCCTCCCGCAGTACCGGAATTCCCAAAAGTGCAGCAGAACGCAAAACAATACGGACCAGATCGGCCTCATCATAAAAATCAAGGCTTCTGAAAATTCCAAAACGATCCCGCAAGGGAGCCGACAGCAGGCCCACCCTTGTGGTTGCCCCCACCAGGACAAAGCGGTTCAGGCGATACCTGTGGCTGCGGGCATGAACCCCCTTGTCAAAAACAAAATCTATGGCAAAATCTTCCATGGCGGAATAAAGAAACTCCTCCACCGTCCTTGGCAGCCTGTGGATTTCATCAATAAAAAGAAGATCTCCATCGGAAAGATGGGTAAGAATTCCCACAAGATCTCCGGCTTTTTCCAGGGCAGGCCCGGAAGTGAGGGTCAGACGTCCGCCCATCTCATTGGCAATAATATGGGCAAGGGTTGTTTTACCAAGACCGGGGGGACCGTGCAGCAGTACGTGTTCTAAGGGTTCTCCCCTTTTCCGGGCCGCAGCAATGGCAATTTCAAGGGTCTCTACGGTTTCAGTCTGGCCGACATATTCCTGAAGACGGGATGGACGGAGGGAAAAATGCGCCTCCAGCTCTTCTTCTGGTTTTGCTTCCGGGCTCATCACACCCCTAGCCGCCGAAGAATACAGAAGGGGGGAGTCAGATTCATCGGCCATGGCTGCCTCCCGGCATATTACTCCTCAGAACTTCTTCCAGCAGATTTTCAGGACTGTTAATTTCAGGACAGCGTTTCAAAGCCGAATGAATCAGTTTTTCAGCCTCCACCGTCTTATATCCCAACTGATCCGTCATGACATGGACCACCACCGGAATGAGATCCTTTGCATAAACAGCAGAGCACCCCACTGTTTCAGGATCTTTTTTAACAGGAGAATCAAGGAAACGCTCCACCTTCCCCCCCAGTGTTGCAACGATTTTCTGGGCGGTTCGTTTTCCTACACCTTTGAGTGC
Source organism: Desulfobotulus alkaliphilus (assembly GCF_007830435.1). Taxonomy (GTDB): domain Bacteria; phylum Desulfobacterota; class Desulfobacteria; order Desulfobacterales; family ASO4-4; genus Desulfobotulus; species Desulfobotulus alkaliphilus. The sequence goes on from NZ_VLLC01000012.1 coordinate 63,305, forward strand.
AGAAAGTCCTTTTACGTCGGCAGCCTCTATCAGCCGGGCAATTTCTCCCACTGACAGGGTCAGGGCCTTGGCCGCCTTTACGGGGCCAATATCTTCCACCGTAAGAAAGATCTGAAAAAATTCTTTTTCCTTTTCCGTATGAAAACCAATGAGAATCGGCCGGGGCTGACGTTCGGTCTGATGATAATAGATATGAAGGGCCAGAGATGTGCCGGGTTCTCGCCCTTCCAGGGCCTGAAGAACCACAGCCGGAAGAAAAACTTCATACCCAACCTGCTGCACAAGCAACAAAATGCGGTCTTCTTCCATTTTAAAAAGGGTGCCTTCAAGATAGGCAATCATAATACTCCATAATATTTTTTTCCGCTATCATGGAAAACGGAACAGGCCGATAAGGGCAAGGGCCAGAGCATCAGAGGCATGGTCAGGACGGATGGGGCCTTCATGGCCCAGAGCATGGCGAACGGCCCTTTCAAGCTGATTTTTAGAAGCACTGCCGCTACCCGTCAGTACTTTTTTTGCCTCCCGCACAGCCACTTCCCGCACGAAAACGCCCTGCTGGCATCCAGCCACCAGCAGAACCCCTGTCACCTTCCCCAACAGGATGCCGGAACGGGGGTACTCCCTCAGGGAAAAAATATCTTCCACAACCATCAGATCCGGCTTTTCCGCCAATAAAAGATCCGATACCTGTCCATAAATTTTATTGAGGCGCTCAGGGAGAGCTGCTTCCTTTGATGTTTCTATACAACCAAAGGCATAACTGGATATACGCGTTCCCATTCCCCGGACCAGCCCAATGCCTGTCTTTGCAAGACCGGGATCCACCCCCAGAATCGTTACCATCTCATAATTGCCGCAGCTTCCTCTGGGCAATCAAGGACTCACTGGAGCCCGGATATTTTCGAAGCAGCTCTTCCAGAATCAGACGGGCATTGGCCTTTTGCCCCAGCTTTTCAAAGGCAAAGCCCTGCTTGAGAAGGGCCGATGCCACCTTATTGCCTTTGGGGTAGTTATCAATCACCTTCTGATATTCAAGAATGGCCTTTTCATACCATTTTTCACGATAATAAATATCCCCTATCCAGAACTGTGCATTATCCGCCAGATTTGAATCGGGGAAATGTACAAGTATTTCATGAAAACCATCCCGGGCCTTTTCAAAAAGACCATTATCAAATGCCTGTTTTGCCTCTTTATAAAGGGCATCCAGATCCGGAGACAGATCGGGGATATCCACCTTTTTTTCTTCGTTTACAACTTTTTTCCTCTCCAGCTCCTCCCCTGAAGATTCAAACCCCACATAATCAGCCATATGCTGCATCCGACCGGAAAGGGTCATCAGGCTGTCTTTTAAAAAGGCAAGCTCCTCTGCAAGAAGATTCCGTTTTTCCGTAACACCCCGCGTCCGGAAAGTGCTTTCTTCCAGACTCCCCTGCAATTCCTGAATTGCAAGTCTCAGATGATCCATTTCCGAACGCATACGGGCAAAGGAGGACCGGAGATCCTGCTCCTGGGCTTCCATCCTGCCCTCAAGCTCCCCCATACGGGCAACAACTTCACTCTCCGCACGCAACCGGGTTTCCCGCTGTTCTTCCATCACCCGGAGACGACTATCCATGTCGATCACTTCATGGCGTGTTGCACAACCGGAAAGGAAAAAAACCGCTGAAACAAAAAGCCAGACGCTGCATCCCTTCGCTTTTATCATAGATTTTTCCCCAAAAAAACATCCGGAGCGACCCTGTCAGAGTTCGCCCGGATGTCTGAGTCATGCTTTACCGGATAACAAACTGTGCCCGGCGATTCTTTGCCCATGCGGCTTCATTCTGGGCAGGATCCAAGGGACGTTCCTCGCCGTAGCTGATGGTAGCAATACGGGCATCGGCAATACCACTGTCCACCAGATACTGTTTTACGCTGCGGGCACGCCTGTCTCCAAGGGCAAGGTTGTATTCCCTTGTCCCCCGCTCATCACAGTGTCCTTCCACGATAATTTTTACTTCGGGATTATTCCTCAGCCATGCCACCTTGGCGTCCAACACCTTCATGGCTTCTGAAGTCAAAGCAAAGCTGTCAAATTCAAAATGGACATGCTGCTCAAGAAATGCTGCCTTGGCTTCGGCTTTTTTTCTGGCTTCGGCCTTTTCCCTTTCAAGACGTTCGGCTGCAATACGGGCTTCCTCAGCCTTCCTTGCCTCTTCTTCCGCAGCAAGACGCGCAGCTTCTTCCTCCTGGCGCAGCTGCTCAGCCATTTCCTGCTCTGCCAGATCAGTCCCTCCGGTCTTGCCGGCACAGGATGCCAGCACCATCACACAGGGAACCGCCAGAACCAGACCAAAACGAACCCACGATTTTACAGACATACATCCTCCTTTAATCCTATTCAAAACGTACAGGTTTCAACGACCATCTCGGCGTAGTCTGACCGCCTGGCATGGACAGCAAACGACGCTGGTCTGTACCATAGGCAGTCATAACATAAAGATTGAAAACACCTTCACGGGAAGATGTAAAAGCAATCAAACTGCCATCCGGGGACCAGGTCGGGTCTTCATTATCCCTGGAATTCTGTGTCAGCTGGACAACTCTCTGCCCGTCAAGATCCATGCGGTAGATATTGATTCCTTCGCCCCTGCGCATCCCCACGAAAGCCAGATGCCTGCCATCGGGAGAAAAAGCCGGAGATGTGTTGTAATTCCCTTCATATGTGAGTCTTTGCACTCTGCCGGACTCCATATCTTTCACATAAATCTGGGGAGACCCCGATCGCCTGGACACAAAGGCCATTTGTTTTCCATCGGGAGAGAAGGCGGGAGAGACATCAATATCCCAGCTATGGGTTAATTTTTTAATCACTTTCCCCTGACCGGTCAACAGGTAAATATTCTGGTGGCCTTCGAAGGAAAGGGTTGCAGCCAGTTGAAAAGCACCCGGAACCCAGGCCGGAGTGACATTCAGACCGGGCTTTGACACATGAAAACCACGCCCTCCGTCCAGGTGCCGGATAAAAAGATCAGGATTGCCTTCCCTGTAAGAAGTATAGGCCAGCCAGTTACCGTCGGAAGACCAGGCCGGTGAAAGAGCAATACTCTGATCCTTTGTAATCTGACGCACACCCGTACCATCATAGTCACATATATAAATTTCCTTATGCCCGGTAGTATCCGATACAAAGGCCAGCCGACTTTCATAAAGCCCCTGACGGCCAGTTACCTGAAACAGAACCTCACTGGCAAAAAGCCTGAACATCCTGCGGTAATCGGATACCGGCCCACGGTACCGCTTGCCCACCACAAGGCTTTCCTGAACCACATCAAAAAGCCTGCACTCCATTTCCAGCTGCCCGTCCCCTGCAAGGACAAGGCCAATGCTGGCGAGAAGTTCAACGCCCTGCTTTTTCCATAGGGAGAAATCAATTTTTGATGCCACAATGCCATCAAGCCCGGGAAAACCCGGCGTATCATGGGCAGACTGCACCATAAAATAACCAGAAAAATCCACAGCTCCTGCAAAATATTCCAGTCCCTTTTCCCCTGCATCCAGAAGGGCTTCCTGTTCGCCCGCCAGCACAAAAGCCGGTATGGCAATGGGGATTTTACGCAAAAAAGGGGCATGAATATCAATAATGGGAACCTCATCCATGGAAGACGAGGGCCCGGGGAAAACAATCAGAAGGCCAAAAATCATTACAAAGACTGTCGCATAACTCCAGATTTTCTTTTTCATGCCATCCCCTGTCACAGATCCACCCCTTTATCCGTAAAACGAAAACCAATGGCTATACGTTCATCAGGCAGGGCATCGGGAAAAGACGGAAAGGGCTCTGCCTTGAGTATGGCCCTTCTCGCAGACTCATCAATACGCCTGTTTCCTGAAGACTGCTGAAGCACAAGATTTCTGACCCGGCCTTCACGGGTAATATGAAAAACCACGACAGCTCCTTCAGCCGATCCGCCGGACCCGGCATAGGCCCAGTTCTGCTGAACCCTATGTGCTGCCATGGAAATATAAACATCCCTGGCCCGCCCCGCTGCGGCTCCGCGAACCCCTTCAACTCCTGACGGCCCAGATCCGCTACCTGCAGGACCTTCTGCAATCTCCTTTTCGGTACTCTCAAAGACCTCCTGAAGGGCCGCAGGCCTTCCTTCCTCCTCCACCCTCCTTGCCATATCTCCCAGAGCAGAATCCAGAAGGCTTCTGCGAACCTCTTCCGCTGAAGGGCGGGATCTCTGAGGAACACTGGGCCGCTTAAGGGGAATGGGAGCCTCTGCCTGTTTTTTTGTAAGAGCTTCCTTTGGTTTTTCTTCAGCGGGCAGCCGAAGGGTTTCCGGAGACTTTACCGGCAAGGGCTCTGGCGGCGAGGAAGGCCTTGATACAGCAGGCGATTTTTCAGGAACCGAAGCCACAGACCCCGATTCTGTAGCAGACCCGGAAGAAGGAACAGGCGCCACAAGATCTACCAGCATGGGACTGATCTTCTGGGGTACAGCGATACCGAACCATCTGGGAAACAGCATTGCGGAACCCAGAAAAAAAACATGGGCTGCAAGGGACAGGGCAAGAAAGAGCCCGAAACGGTTTTCCAGACCGGGCATCATGTCCGCAACCCTCATTCTGCTTTATCTCCAAGGGGTTGGGTCAGCATCCCCAGTCGCGTGACCCCTGCCTTGCGCACGCCGTTCATTACTTCCACCACCCTGCCATAGGGTACACCTGCATCGGCCTTTAAAAGAACCTGAGCATCGGGATCCCCACGGAGAAGGTCTGCCATGCGGTTTTCCAGAAACCCGGGAGCAATTCGCACATCCTGAATCCATACAACGCCATCCCTGTCCACCACAAGAATCAGGGGATCATCAGCTCCTTCGAGTGCCGCAGAATCCACCTGCGGCAGATTCACCTCTTCACCCTGCTGCATCATAGGTGCCGTTACCATAAACATAATCAGCAATACCAGCATGACATCCACAAAGGGTGTCACGTTGATATCACTCATCATCTCACCATTTTTAAGGCCGCCGGCCATCAGGATTCTCCCGGGATACGGTGCAGATCCCGCTCCACGATATTTAAAAAATCCGCAGAAAAATTTTCAAGTTCAGAACCAATGGTACGGATTCTGTGCAAAAATGTGTTGTAGGCAACCACCGCAGGAATGGCCACACCCAGACCGATGGCCGTTGCAACAAGGGCCTCTGAAATCCCCGGAGCCACCACAGCCAGACTGGCCGATCCCTTGAGCCCGATACCATGGAAAGCTTCCATAATTCCCCAGACGGTTCCAAGGAGACCTATGAAAGGAGCCGTATTCCCACATGTGGCAAGAAAAGACACCAGTTGCCCCATCCGGGTAACCTCAGCGGAACAGGTCCGGTCCAGGGTTCTTTTCAAGGTACCCAGACCTGCAGCACCAGTGGCAGCGCCCTGTGCTCCACCGGTCCTTCCCATGGCATTCAGTTCTTTGTAACCAGCCCGGAAAAGACGGGCAGCAGGACTTTCACCCATGTGTTTCATTTTGGCATAGACGTCTGAAAGGCTGGCGCTTTTCCAGAAAAACTCCTGAAAACGAAGGGATTCCTGATAATCACGGCGAAGAGAAAAAAATTTTATAAAAATAATCGCCCATGAAACCACAGAAAAAAGAAGCAGAACCAGCAGAACAAGCTTTACAACAATACCCGCAGAACCAAGAACCGTAAGTAAATCCAAAGAATCGTGGGCCATAATCACTCCCTGAAAAAAAACGGGGTATCCACATAAAAACCAAAAGACACCCCCAAAAATAATGCAACACAATACCTATAGGACACCGCAGGCCATGTCAAGAAAAGGAGAATCCAAACCTTATCCTATAAAAAAAACAAACCCCTGACATGCATAAAAATGCACATCAGGGGATTAAAAACCAGCTAACCATAACAGGCAAAATATCAGCGGATTACATCATGCCGCCCATACCACCCATACCACCCATGCCACCCATACCGGGTGCGCCCATGGCAGCGCCACCGGCATTCTCTTCGGGCTTGTCTGCAATCATGGCTTCGGTGGTCAGCATCAGGGAAGCCACGCTTGCAGCGTTCTGAAGGGCAAAACGAACCACCTTGGTGGGATCGATAACACCGGCCTCAATGAGATCCTCATACACATCCGTTGCTGCATTGTAACCAAAGGGCCCCTCTCCCTGCTTCACCTTGTCAATAACCACAGAGCCTTCCACCCCGGCATTGTTGGCAATCTGGCGCAAAGGCTCTTCCATGGCACGCATAATCACACGCACACCAAGCTTGTCTTCCGCCTTGAACTTGGCTTTTTCCAGAGCTGCCATGCAGCGCACAAGGGCCACACCACCGCCAGGCACAATACCTTCCTCTACGGCAGCACGGGTTGCGTTGAGGGCATCTTCCACCCTTGCTTTTTTCTCTTTCATTTCCGTTTCAGTGGCAGCACCGACACTGATCACGGCAACACCACCGATAAGCTTGGCCAGACGCTCCTGCAGCTTTTCACGGTCATAGTCAGAAGAGGTCTCATCAATCTGGGCCCGGATCTGCTTGACACGGGCTTCCAGGGCCGTACGGGAACCGGCACCATCCACGATGGTGGTATTTTCCTTATCAATGGTGATGCTCTTGGCCTTGCCTAAATCTGTCAACTGAAGAGCCTCAAGGGTGATACCCATATCTTCAGAAACCACCTGACCACCGGTAAGAACAGCAATATCTTCCAGCATGGCCTTTCTTCTGTCACCAAAGCCGGGGGCTTTTACCGCTGCAACACTAAGGGTACCCCGAAGTTTATTCACAACCAAAGTGGCCAGGGCTTCGCCATCCACATCTTCTGCGATAATAACAAGGGGCTTGCCCATTTTTGCAACCTGCTCAAGAACGGGCAGCAAATCTTTCATATTGCTGACTTTTTTCTCACTGAGCAAAATATAGGCATCCTGCAGCTCACAGACCATTTTTTCCGTATCCGTGACAAAGTAGGGAGAAAGATAGCCACGGTCAAACTGCATCCCCTCAACAACATCCAGGGTTGTCTCCATGGATTTGGCTTCTTCTACGGTGATAACGCCTTCCTTGCCCACTTTTTCCATGGCATCGGCAATGATATTGCCAATGGTTTCATCGCTGTTGGCAGAGATGGTTCCCACCTGGGCAATTTCACGGCGGTCCTTGGTCGGCTTGCTCACCTTCACAAGCTCCTTGACGGCAACCTCAACGGCCTTATCAATACCCCGCTTGATCATCATGGGGTTGTTACCGGCCACCACAAGCTTCTGTCCTTCTTCATAAATTGCACGGGCAAGAACCGTTGCCGTGGTTGTACCATCACCGGCCATGTCAGAGGTTTTGGAAGAAACTTCCTTAACCATCTGGGCACCCATGTTCTCAAACTTGTCAGACAGCTCGATTTCCTTGGCAACGGTAACACCATCCTTGGTCACCGTGGGAGAACCCCAGGACTTATCAATAACAACATTGCGACCTTTGGGTCCAAGGGTTACAACAACGGCATCCGCAAGGGTTTTTACGCCCTTAAGCATTTTTGCACGGGCATCTTCACTGTAAATAATCTGTTTAGCCATTCCATATCTCCATTCAAATCAAATCTGGTTTTTTATTGAAGTTTAAAAAATCTAAACCCGGGTACTGAATTCCCATAATCAAAGACCCTGCCAGCCCTCTTAATTTTTCAAAGTCCCTGACAGGTTCCGGCTTCTTACGCCTCATCCACAATGGCGTAAACGTCATCCTGGGACATCATCAGAAATTCTTCACCGCCCATTTTCACTTCATTCCCGCCATATTTACTGAAAAGCACCCGGTCTCCCACTTTGATATCCATGGGAATACGCTCTCCCTTATCATTCATACGACCGGCACCTACAGCAATAACCGTTCCCTCTGCGGGCTTCTCTTTGGCAGTATCCGGAATAATAATGCCACCCTTGGTGGTTTTAGCCTCTTCGGTACGCTTGACAACAATACGGTCAAACAAAGGTCTGATGTTCATTTTGAAATCTCTCCTTTTAAAAAAATGGGCAAAAAGTTGATTCATTTGGATTACTCCGGAATCCGGCCAATACTTTAATCACGACCAAAGGCTTGTAAAGTGTCATGAAAAAAAATCTCTCTTTTTTTCATCCTTCAAAAGCAGGGTACAGACACCACAAAGCCCGACTCCGGGAAATTAAAACAAAAAAAATCCTTCACCATAACGATGCCGAATCATAAAGATTCTCTTCAAGAAAGGCCAGACACCTGATTTCATTCCGTATCTGATGAAACAGAAGAAGAACCCGTATCCGATACGGGTGCTGAAGAAGGTGCCTTGTTTCCACCATAATCCGTTACATACCAGCCCCCTCCCTTAAGATGGAAAGTCGTCTGGGACATAACCTTGCGAACAGATCCGCCACAGCCCTGACATCTTGTCAGGGGAGGATCGGATATTTTCTGCAATACATCCATCACCTGTCCACACTGGGCACATTCATACTCATAAATAGGCATGCCACGATCTCCTGATCTGAAAAAAGACACAAAACTTTAAGAAAAAAGCACGTATCCCAAAGACAGCTAAAGATAGTCAGTTCTCAGCCCTTGTCAAGAAATCCTGCCGGATACACACCAAAAGAAAACAGACGAAATAAACATTTAAAATTAAAAAGAATCCAGACCAGACCCCTTGTTGTGATAAAAAAAAGACCGCACAACATCCATCCCTGCAATCATAATTTCCGAAGCGATACTGTCCGTAATTTCCTGCACCTTTTTTTCCTCCTGCATGCGCACTTCCGCAGAAGCCTCAAACAATTGCAGATGCCTTGAAAAACGAACCACATGCACCAGTTCATGCACAAGAATATAGACCAGAAATGCCATTTCAGAAATCTGCCTGTTCTCCCGCAGACAACGCAGAATGGAACCATCCTGAAGACAGATCCGGTAGGCCGTAAATGCTGACGCCTGGGTACTTCTCTGCCAGGGAATCCCCACATAGCGCAGCACCTGGGCATAGGCGTGATCCGCATGCTCATGGTCAAAAAGATCCTTTGCCGTCTTCACGTCATAGCGCAGACGTCCCCATCCCGATGTACTCATTTTGTAAAAACCGGCAACGGACTCTTCGGCAACGGGCAGTGCCGCATCCAGAATTTCCAGCATCCCGCCGGTAAAAAAAACTGTTCCCTCACCAGGTTCCACCAGCACCTCCCCGGCTGTCACGGTTTTTCCAGAAAATCATATGGACAAGGAGAGCAGCAGCATGCTACTAAAGCAACTTATCGATTTGCCAGAAAGATCGATGAACAAGATTTTTTTTCCTTTCAGACTGGAGGTGATATTTTGGGTAGTGTTATTAAAAAACGCAGAAAAAAAATGCGGCGCCACAAGCACCGGAAACTTTTGGCGCGTACACGCCATCAGCGCAGAAAAAAATAATTTTCATGCCTTTTTCCGGCAAAAAAAAAGCACCCGTTTCCGGGTGCTTTTTTTATTACCTTCAGCGCCTGTCTGGCCCTTGGCGATTCAAAAACCTCATAAAATCAGAATCCGTGGAGAAAACAACGGAACTGCCTTCCAAGGCTTCCCTGTAGGTTTCAAGGGTTTTCTGATAGGTATAAAATTCCGGATCCACACCATAGGCATCCGCCAGAATACGCACCACCCTGGCATCCGCCTCACCCCGGATTTTCTGTGCCGTCCTGTAAGCCTCGGACTCTATCTGCAGAAGATCCCTTTCCTTGTCACCGCGGATCTTGCGGGCTTCCCCCACACCTTCCGAACGGTACTTTTCCGCAATCTGCCTGCGTTCCGCAATCATACGCTGGTATACGGCCTCACGCACCTGTTCCACATAGTTGATTCTTTTAATCTTTACGTCCACAAGCTCAATACCGAAAACATCCAGCCTGGGCTGGGCCTGGGCCAGAATCAACTCTGAAATCTTTTCCCTGCCCACACGGATTTCACGGGTTCTCCCTTCCGTTCTGGAAAAGGCACCCTGTTCCTGCCGCTCTTCTTCAATGGTTTCCACCTCACCAAAGGCATCCAGCTCCACCCAGGGATCCATCTCACGATTGGTCCAGCGGACAGATTCCACCAGGGCATTGGATGTCACAAGGTTGCGGATGGCAGGGTCAATAATTTCATCCAGACGTCCCTTAGCCAGAGTGAAACTGCCAATGGACTGAAAAAATTTCACAGGATCCACAATGCGCCAGCGGGCAAAGGCATCCACATAGATATAGGTTTTATCCAGCGTGGGAATCTGCCCCGGATCTCCGTCCCAGGCCTGAAGATTTTTTGGGAAAAAGGTTACAATCTGAACAAAGGGCACCTTGAAGTTCAAACCCGGCTCCACTATGGGATCCCCCACAAGGCGACCAAACTGCGTGATCACAGCCTGCTCCGTCTCATCCACAATGAAAGCCGCAGAATAAACCAGCAGCAGAACAGCCACCACAGCTGCGCCAACAATACCTTTTATATTCATTGTTTCACCCCGAATTCTTTTCCAAGGTTCAGAAAGGGCAGAACATTACCCTGATCCGAATCAATGATGTACTTATTCTCAAGTGTCGGCAGAAGCTCCCGCATCATTTCAAGATACATGCGGCGCTCCGTAACATCCTTTGCACTGATATACTCGGCGTAGATGCTGTTAAATCTCGCCGCATCACCCTCGGCACGGTTCACCCGGTTCAGGGCATAACCCTGCGCTTCACGGATCACACGCTCCGCCTCACCTCTGGCTGAGGGAACGGCCCGGTTATACTCTTCCATGGCCTTATAAATCATCTGCTCCCTTTCCTGTGTCGCCCGGTTCACCTCGTTAAAGGAAGGCTGTACAGGCTCAGGAACATTGGTGCGCTTCATTTCTATGGTAACAATATGGATCCCCGACTCTGCCTTATCCAGCTCACGCTGAAGAATCTCATGGGCAACTATGGCAATCTCCTCACGGGCACTGATTACCTCGCTGATACTTCTGTCGCCAACCACAAGGCGCATACTGGCCTCGGAGAGATCCCTGAGAAGCTGTCTTGGATCCTGGACCTTAAAAAGGAAATTATAAGGATCCCGGATCTGATACTGCACAATCCAGGGAACCAACGCCACGTTCAGATCTCCCGTAAGCATGAGAGCGGCATTTTCCATATCACTGCCCGCAAACCGGCTGCGGGCATCCATATTTTCCCTATACCCGAACTCTTCCTTGTAAACCCGCCTGACTTTCACCTTGGTGGATGTCTCAATCCCTAAAGGCAGCTTGAAATTCAGGCCCGGCTCAGAAATTCTTACAAACTTGCCGAAACGCTGAACAACCCCCACCTCGGAAACACCCACGGTGTAAAACATGGTAGATCCCATGAGAACGGCAATGGCCACCAGAACAATAAGCCACATATTGCCTGGTATTTTCATGTTTTTCAGCTGATCCACCATCTCATCCACCTGCGGCGGCTTTCCTGCGCCACCGCCACCAGAACGACGCTCGTTCTGCTGCTGTTTATCCCTGAGCTTATCCCAGTCCCAATTCATATTTGCATCTTCCTTCCAAAAGGTTTAAATATCCCCAAAGGAGCATAACCCTTAACCGTTTCCAAAATAAAAAAACCCCTTTTTAAAAATTTAAAACAAACATTTTATTTGCCCGACAAAAAAATCTTGTTTTAATCTGTTTTTCGGATTCAGAACAAAAGACTCCATCCTCCCTTCTCATTATTTTTTTCTTGCTTTTTTCATACAGTTTCGAAAAAAGCCGTTATGGGCACAAGCAAACAGACTTAATATACGATTGCAAAATAAAGCGGAAGATAAAATCAAAAACTACATCTCTGCAAAATAAAATGCAAAGATATCCAAGTCAAGAAAAATACAAAAAAACACCGACCAACATGGGGCGTGCAGTTTTCATTAAGAGACAAAGATCTTTTTTGTAACAATTAAGAAAATTATGATAAACCAGAGACCAAAAAACAAACGTTTCACCCACATAAGCACAGCCCTCAACACAACGCTGGAGCCTTTCCGTTCCCGTTATTCCAGGGGAAACTTTCAGGAAATATGGGCCTCATGGGAAGCGGCCGTAGGACCTGAAATTGCAAAAAACGCAAAACCCACCGCTTTCAGGGATGGCTGCCTTCTGGTTTCCGTCAGCTGTTCTGTATGGATGCAACATCTGCAGTTTTTAAAATCCGACATTACAGAACGGATCAATACCACATACGGCTCTCCCATCATCCGGGATATTCGCCTCCGCATGGGGCAGCAGTGAGTCCCTTTACCACAGACAGCCTCGGAAGCCTGCAGATAAAGCAGCACAGCAAGGGCTACCGCTTCTCCATCGACCCCCTGCTTCTGGCATGGCACATCCAGCCCCGCCCCGGAGAACACATACTTGACCCGGGAACAGGATGCGGCATCCTTTCCCTGCTGCTGGCCCGGAAACAACAGAACCTGCGGATTACTGCCGTTGAGATTCAACCAGAACTTGCCGCCCTTGCCCGGCACAATGTTCAGGAAAACCAGATGGGGAAGACCATAGAGATCCTTGAAACGGACATGCGCCTCCTGAGTCAGAAGCAACTCTGCGGACCCGTTGACCGCATTGTCATCAATCCCCCCTATTACCGCCAAAACTGCGGCCGCACCAATCCGGGCAGCGAAAAAGCCACAGCCCGCCACGAAATCCATATCAATCTTGAAGAATGGACAAAACTGGCGGCCTCCCTTCTGAAAACCGGAGGCAGACTCCATTGCATTTTTCCCGCAGAACGCTGCGCTGAACTGCTTTGCGCCATGAACCTCTGCAAAATAACACCAAAAAATATCCGCAACGTCCACTCCACAGCCCAAAGCCCCGCCTCCCTTGTCCTTGCAGAAGGCATTCTGGGGGCCGGGCACGGATGCTCCCTCGCCCCACCCCTTATCCTTTACAAGACCCCGGACACATACAGTGACGAAGCACGGCAGATTCTCTGGCCGGAAAATGAAACTTTTTTACATTCTCCTGTTGACAGAGAGACCAAAAGCAAGTAATCACTCACTCCTGTCTGGCACATATATGTGCTCAAACAAGGAGAGGTGACCGAGCTGGCTGAAGGTGCACGCCTGGAAAGCGTGTGTACGTCAAAAGCGTACCGGGGGTTCGAATCCCCCCCTCTCCGCCACAAAAAAACTGCCGTTAAAATTAAACCCTGCCCTGCGGCGGGGGTTCTTTATTTAAGAGCCTCCACCAAAAACATCTACGGCAAGGAGTTCACCATGTCCTACCTGGTACTGGCCCGCAAATACCGATCCCAGTCCTTTTCGGAAATCATTGCCCAGGAACATGTCACCCGGACCCTTCAGAATGCCATCCTTGCCGGCAGGGTTGCCCATGCCATCCTTTTCTGCGGCCCCAGAGGCACAGGCAAAACCTCCATCGCCCGTATTCTTGCCAAGGCCATGAACTGCTCCGAAGGCCCAGCCCCATCCCCCTGCAACCAGTGCCGGTCCTGTAAGGAAATCACCGCAGGAAACGGTGTGGATGTCATGGAAATAGACGGTGCTTCCAACAACTCTGTGGATCAGGTCCGGGAGCTACGGGAGGGCCTTGGCTACATGCCTGCCCACAGCCGCTACAGAATCTACATCATCGATGAAGTCCATATGCTGTCTACAGCCGCCTTCAATGCCCTGCTCAAAACCCTTGAAGAACCACCGGCCCATGTGCTGTTTTTCTTTGCCACCACAGAACCCCACAAGATTCCCCTCACCATCCTTTCCCGATGCCAGCGCCACGATCTCCGCAGGGTATCCACACCGGAGCTGACCGCCCACCTTGCCCTGCTCTGTGCATCGGAATCCGTATCCATAGGGGAAGAGGGTCTGGATATGATCGCAAGGGAGGCGGACGGCTCTGTGCGGGATGCCCTGAGCCTGCTGGACCGGGTCATTGCAGGGCTCCACGGAGCATCGGCTGCAAGGGAAGATGTGGCGGCCATTCTGGGACTTGCGGCCCGGAGCCAGTCCTTTCACATGGCAGCGGCCCTTTTTCAGGGGGATACAGCCGGCGTTCTCTCCATCATCCGGGATCTCCATGATTCCGGCGTGGATTTAAAGAAATTCCATGCGGACCTTTCCACCCACATCCGCAATCTTCTCGTTGCCAAAGTGGAACCTGCAAAATGCAGGGAGATTCTGGATCTGCCAGACAGTGCCATCCAGTCCCTTCTGGATCAGGCCGCTCCCCTCACGACCCATTATCTTTCACGCCTTATGGATATCCTCATGGCAGAGGAGACGGGCATGCGCCATGCCTCCCACCCGAGGCTGGCACTGGAAACCCTCATGCTCCGATGCCTTCGCATCCAGCCAGCCCTTTCCATTGACCGCCTCGTGGAAAGGCTGGATGCCCTGCGCAATGACATGCTGGCCGGGCCGGAAAATGCTCCCGCTTTCAAGAACCCGCCCCTTCTTTCCCCCGGCCCGGCAAATCAGCCCCTGCCTGCCCCCGGATCAGAGGATAAGGCTGCTTCCGGGATTCAGGAATCACGGAGCCTGCCCCCCGATCCCGCTGCCCCCCCCACGAATACAAAGGCTCCGGCAGACAAAGGTCCGACTGTCATGCCCCATCCGGCGAAGGAATCCGCAGCCCCGGCACAAAAAAAAACCAGCCCTGCCACGGACACCGGTGTTCCAGCCGAAGACCATGGGCCTGCACCCGCTGAAAAGCCCCTGCCCCCTGCCATGGACCCGGCATTTATGGACATGCCGGAGGAAGCCCCATGGCCAGACACCCTGGCAAAGCCTCCTGAACCGACGCCTCCGCCCCCATCTGCCAAAGCCGTGGATCCGGAAGCAGGCTGGAAGCTTCTTGTGGCAGATATCAGAAAAAACACCCCCTCCCTTGGAGAGCTTTTTGCCACCAAAACAACCTTGAAAAAGGTTTCTGATCAGAGTATTCACATTGAAGTTCAGGGATCGGGCTTCTCTGTGGCAAGACTTGGAAATAAAAAAACCCGCCACATGGTAGAATCCCTTACGGAAAAATATTTTGGCAAGGCCCTGAAACTCGAAGTCAGCACATTGGAAAGCGATTCTTCAGAATCCCTTCGAAATCAATCCGAAAAAGAACATTTACGCAACGATGCCACAACCCATGCCCTGGTACAGGATGCCCTTGAAATTTTCAAAGGCCGGGTTGCGGACGTCACATTCCTTTAAGGAGGCAGAATGAAAGGCATGGGAAACATGGGCCAGATGATGAAACAGGCCCAGAAAATGCAGCAGCAGATGGAAAAAATGCAGGCGGAAATGGCCAATAAAACCGTGGAGGCCTCTGCGGGTGGGGGCATGGTACGGGTTGTGGCCAACGGAAAACAGCAGATCCTTTCCATCCATATGGAAAAGGAAGTGGTGGACCCGGAAGACGTAGAAATGCTGCAGGATCTTGTTCAGGCAGCCGTCAATGATGCCCTTCAGAAATCCCAGGAAATGATGGCTTCCGCCATGGCCCAGCTCACGGGCGGCATGAAAATTCCGGGGCTTTTCTGATTATTCTGTAACTTCTGAGTAACTTCAAAAGTTACTTTATGACAAAGCGCCGTAACACGGCGTGGGTTGCTGTTCAGCACAGTTTTCCAAGTAACATACCCGCAAGACAGATGCAAAGGCCCCAGGCTATTTGCCCGTGACGCAATCTTATTCGGGAGCTTCTTGCCCTGTGCGGAAGCGGCAAAAACTCCCCGCCACAGGCAGGATAAGCTTTTTGATTACCATGGCAGGCTTAAGCACGCTGCCTTTGTGGCGGCTCAGACAGTTTGCCGCTTCTTTCGCACAGGCCTGCAAAACTCTGATCCGAAACGATTGCAATGTCACTTGCAAATAGCCACGGAGCCTTGCAACAGTACGAAGCTGCTGCAACTACAGCCTTGGCAATTCGAAATAAACTGTGCTGAATAATTACATTATTCTTTTCAAAAAAACAGCTTACAGGCTGCCGTACTTCAGCCAGAGGTATCCATGCAGCATTATCCGCCCTCGGTTATTCAGGTGATACGACAGCTTGCCACCCTCCCCGGCATCGGCCCCAAAACCGCCGAACGCCTGGCCCTGCATCTGCTCAAGGCTTCCGGGGATGAGGTCCGGGGGCTGGCCCAGAGTATTCTGGCCCTGAAAGCCAATGTTCGCCTCTGCTCCCGCTGCTTTGCCTTAAGTGAAAGCAGCCTTTGCCCCGTATGCCGTGACCCTGCAAGGGACACGGGGCTCATATGCGTTGTGGAACGGCCTGCGGATATGATGGCCGTGGAAGCTGCCTCCGGCTTTCAGGGAGTCTATCATATCCTTCAGGGAGTTCTTTCTCCCATGGATGGCATCGGCCCGGAAGATATCCGGATACGGGAGCTGATCCTGCGTATCCGTACGGAAGAAGTCCGGGAAGTCATCCTTGCCACGGGAACCGCCGTGGAAGGAGAAGCCACCGCAGCCTATCTTGCTGAACAGCTCTCAGGTCTGCCCATCCGGGTCACCCGCATCGCATCGGGCATTCCCATGGGGGGCGATCTGAAATACATTGACCAGGTAACCCTGAAAAGGGCATTGGAGTCCAGGCGTCATGTCCCATGAAGATCCTGTATTTGATTGTAAACAGTGCGGCGAATGCTGCGTGGGTTTTGGCGGCACCTATGTGAGCAAAGAAGACATCCTTGCCATTGCCGCCTTTACCGGCATGTCCGAAGACACCCTGCGTGAAACCTGCTGCCAGATATCGGCGAACGGCCCCGTCCTCGCTGTTAATGGTGAAAACCGCTGTGTTTTCCAGAAACAGAACATCTGCAGCATCCACCCCGTCAAACCCAGAATGTGCCGGGAATGGCCCTTTATACCGGCGGTCCTGCGCCAGCCGGGCAACTGGCGACTCATGGGAGATGCCTGTCCGGGAATCATGAAAGATGCACTGCCAGAGGCGGTTTATGCCAGAACCCTTGCGGAACTGAAAAAAACCCGGCCCGGATTCATACCGGAGAAAGCCACTGCTCCGGCGGATGCACCTGATAAAATACCTCTCCATTCCGGACAAAAGGGGTGATAATATTCTGTGCTTCCAGAACCTGAAGGGCCCTGTTCAGAGCGTCTTCTCCCTGATTCCACACGGCGAGCAGGCGTTCCAAAGACATGGTCCCCTCTTCTGCGGCAAGACCACAGCAGCAGAGGTAGGCAGAAATGGTATCCACATCCAGCCCCCTTGTAAAAATCTTCTGACTCATGGGGTTGGTATCAAATTTCATCAGACATTCCTTTCCAGCCCGCAGCTCCCCATCTTAAAAAAGGACAGGGCCACTGAAAGCAGCATCCATGATTGGTATTTTTGACTCCGGCATCGGAGGCCTGACCACAGTCCGGGCCATTATGCAGAAACTTCCCGGTTACGATATCCTTTATTATGGCGACACAGCCCGTATGCCCTACGGCTCCAAGAGCCCTGCAACGGTTCAGCAGTATGCCATGGAAAACTCCCGCTTTCTTCTGGAAAACGGGGCAAAAATAATAATAATTGCCTGCAACTCCGCAGCAAGCATTGCCGTCGATGCCGTCAAGGCTTCCTTTGATCTTCCGGTTTTTGAAGTGGTGGACCCGGCCGTAGAGGCCGCCCTTGCCACCCCCCTGCCCCACCGCATCGGCGTTATCGGTACCCGTGCCACCATCACATCGGGCATCTATGAAAAAAAGATCAAGGCCCTGAACCCCGATGCCACGGTGCATTCCCTTCCCTGCCCCCTGCTGGTTCCCCTTGTGGAAGAAGGCTGGCTGGATACACCGGAAACCACACGCATCATAAAAAAATATCTGCACCCGCTGAAAACGAGACAGATCCGGAGCCTGATTCTTGGCTGCACCCATTATCCCATTCTCGAAAAACCCATCGCCAAAAAAATCGGCAAAGGAGTGCGCATCATTAACTCCGGAAGCTGTGTTGCCGATACCGTGGCCCGCTATCTGAAAGAGCATCCTGAGACAGACACTCTGCTGACAAAAAACCACAATCACCGCTTTTATGTTTCAGACATTACGGAGCAGTTTGAAAAAAGCGCAAAAACCATGCTTCAGGAATCCGTCTCCCTTTCCCAGATCCGCATGTAGCTCTCCTGCGCCTGCGGCCCCACAAAGACGCAGGTGCCCGGCAGGCTGCTGCGCAGCTCCTTTTTGAAGGTGGAAAAAAAACGTTCCCGAAACCAGCCTTTTCCGGAAGCCCCCACGATCATCAGGGCTTCCGGAGGAACATCCATCCAAAAATCATTGCCCTTATTCCCCGCAACCACATGACGGACATGGGCCTTAAAGGATGCGGACCGGATGACGGGAACCGGCCCCCTTGTAAAGACATCCAGGGGCAGCCCCGTATTCCTTGCCATGGCAAGCCCTGCGGCCAGCACCCCCTCTTTTTTTTCATCGCCCCCGTAAAAAACCGCCAGACTTTTCCAGCCTCTGGCGACAAGGGCCGGTATCAGTACGGAAAAGGGAGCCACAGCGGGCAGCCTCCGCATCCCGAGATCCGAGTATACAAAATGCCGTGCAGAAGCCGGAACCGGGCAGCTCATATAATCAAAATCCACAGGAACATCGGGCAGCTCCGGCGTTGTCCTGTGGTGAATTTGAAGAAAATGGGCATCCAGCCCGGACCCGGCCAGTATTTCCGAAGCCCTTGCCTGCCAGCGCGCCCTCTTTTTTAAATCGGAAGGGTCGCAGTCAAGGTCCACCTGCACCACCCGGTTTTCAAAATACATGAGAAATCTGGGGGTCTCCGGAATATACACCACAGGTGCCGCACCCAGCATCCGGCAGAAAAAAACCGTCTGCAGAAGGGCTTCCCTGCCCGCAGGCGTATCCTGATATACATGAAAAAAACGTGGATTCACAACCTGTCACCCGCCTTCACTCATCACTTGTCTGTACCCGCAGTTCCTTGCGGTAATGATCCAGAAGGGTTGCCTTTGAAATCATCCCCATAAAACGATGGTCAGCCACCACGGGCATACTGAAAAGGCCCAGCCTGTCCATGGTTTCAAGAATATCCCCAAGCTCATCATCGGGATGCACCACCATCACATTTCTGTGCATCAGCTGCTCCATGAGCACCGTATCATACAGCATCTGATCCAGCAGATAGGGCCGCACATCATCCAGATGCACCATTCCCACAAAACGCCCCGTTGCCGCATCTTCCACGGGAAAATAATTTCTCCTGGAATTTTTCAGAAGATGGATAAAATTCCTGAGCAGCATATTTCTCTGAACAGGAATGCAGTCCTTTTCCATCACCTCAGAGATCCGCAGATCCAGAAGCACCCGGCCATCGGTCCCCGGTCTCAGAAGCTCATCCCTTGCCACAAGGTCTTTAAGATAAATGGAATGCGGCTCACCGTAGCGGCAGAGAATGGTGGAAAATGCAGATACCACCATGAGGGGCAGGACCACCTCATACCCGCCGGTAATTTCAAAAATCAGAAAAATTGCCGTTAAAGGTGCCTGCAATACCCCGGCCAGAAGCCCGGCCATACCCAAAAGGGCAAAACATCCCTCATTCACCCAGCCCACCGCAGGAAAAAGGAAAACAAGAATTCTGTGATACAAAAGACCTGCCATGGCCCCCATGACAAGGCTTGGGGCAAAAATCCCCCCTATGCCGCCCCACCCTAAAGTAAATGTTGTCGCAAGCATTTTGGCTAAAAGTATCACCAGGACAAAGATGATACCTGAGGAAAATTCTCCTGCGATCATCTCCCGTACGGCGTAATATCCTTCCCCAAGGACAACAGGAAAAAAAATACCAATCATCCCCACAAAAAGTCCGCCGATACCGGCCCTGGTCCAGGGGGAAAGATGGCAGCGGGATGCCAGGAAAAGGGACAGGCCATGCATCCTGCGCATCCCCCGTATCAGTCCAATGGCAACCACCGCCGTTATCAGGGCCAGCCCTGCGGAAGCCAGGGTATCATGCATCTGGATACCGAAAATGGCACTTTCAAAGGGAATCTGATTCCCATGCAGCCTGCGGCTGAGCTGGGTTCCCGTAACCGCTGCAAGGGTGATGGGCAGAAGGTGGCTGCTGCGCCACTGACCCAGCAGCACCTCCATGGTAAAAACCATACCCGCCACAGGGGCATTGAAAATGGACCCAATGGCACTGGCAGCTCCGCAGCCCACCAGCACCACCCTTTGCCTTTCATTAAGACCCAGTATTCTTCCGATATTGGAGCCAATGGCTGCACCACTCATGACCACAGGGGCTTCCGGCCCTGCGGAGCCTCCGCTGCCGATGGTCATGCTGCTGGCAAAAATTCTGGAAAAGGTGGAACGCAGCCGGATCAGACCGCCATGGCGGCTGACGGCGTAGATCACCTCAGGTACCCCGTGACCGCCACCTTCCCGGACAATTTTTTCCATGAAATAAACCGCAGCAGCAGCGCCCATGGCTGGCAGAAGAAAAGACCAGGCCCTCTGGCGGTATCCGGAAAAAAGGCCTGCCACCATTTCTATCATATGATGCAAAAGCACCGCAGCCAACCCGCCAAAAATCCCCACAACAATGGCCATCAGCATCATAAAAAGGCGAGGATCCATGTGGGTGCGCAGCCATGACCACCCTTTTTTCATCCATGCCGTCATATTCATGGACGGTTCACCTGTTTTTCCCCAAGCGCCTTTTCCTTTGCCGCCAGCATTTCCAGCAGGGCACTTTTTTCAGGTTTTTCCATGAGAAGTGCGTACACCCTTTCATCCTGAAGGCAATGGGAAAGACGTGAGAGCAGATGCAGATGCGCCTTCACATCCCTTGCCAGCAGCAGAAAAAGCACAAAGACCGGCTGCCCGTCCATGGCTCCATACGCCACTGGCTCATGGGGAAAGGCGGTGATGATGCAGGATTTTTCAGGAAAATTATCCAGCGGAACCCTGGGATGGGGAAGGGCGATCCCCCTTCCAACCCCCGTGGACACCATGGACTCCCTTTCCAGCAGTTTTTCCAGCAGAAGGCCTTCCATGGCCGGAGGCAGAAAGGGCACCGCCCTCACCATCTGCCATAAAAGATCTTCCCTGTCCTTACAGTCAAGAAGATGCATGACAGCCCCACGCTGCAGGGCCGCTCCCAGGCCTTCGGAACAGAAAACACCTTGAGATGCGGCATCCTTCTCCCTGATCCGGAAGGGCATATGGTGCTGCCTTGCCCATCGGGCAAGGGCTTCCTCCCGGAAAACACAGAAATTATCCACAAGCACAACGGGAATACGCCCCTGACGAATCCAGCGTTCCAAAGTATGTACAGGCAGATCAAGGCCTGCTGCCGTTTCCTGAAGACGGAGACGTTTCATTGTTTTTTCCCACCATTTTTACAAGGCCTCTTTTACCGACCTCAGCAATGAAAACGGCAACAGGCCATGCCGTTGCCGGTATTGCATTTCTTGTGCACTGGAGCCATTTTCTGGTGCTGATCTTTGCCGTAAAAAAACCTCAGAAAAGCATATTTTTTCTACTGCTGCTGCAGCACATCACCGATACTGGCCCGTTCATAGATAATTTCCACCCGACGGTTCTTGGCACGCCCCTGGGCATTGTCATTGGTATCCACGGGCCTGTATTCTCCAAAGCCCTGAGCCGTAAGCATGAGGGGGTTTAAGCCCCTGTCAATGAGAAAACGGACCACCTGGGAAGCCCTTGCCGTGGAAAGCTCCCAGTTGGAAGGAAAAAGCGGCGTACTAATGGGCACATTATCCGTATGACCAACCACACGGATGGGATAACGGAACTGCATCAGGACTTCCGCAAGCCTTCCCATGATCTCCCTTCCTTCCGGAACCATGGTGGCCTCTCCGGAGCGGAAAAGAACCATATCTGAAATGGTAATCACAGCCCCCACATCACTTTCCCGAACCTCCACCATGCCCCCAAGCCGGTTAAACAGCACCAGCTCCCGCACATCGGAAACAATCTCGTCCAGTTCCTTCTGAACCATGGCCCCCAGCTCATCCACGGCCTCCCGCTGTCTTTCCCGGGGCTCAGGGCTGCTGGGGTCCATGATAAGCCCCTCACGGGTTCCGGCTTCGGGTATGGTCTGCACACCAAGGGCCGTACGCAAAGACTGAATGATTTCCTTGAACACCTCATCCTGTATGGTACTCATGGCAAAGAGCAGAACAAAAAAGCACAAAAGAAGGGTCATGAGATCGGCAAAGGTTGTCATCCAGCGTGGGGCTCCGGAACCGCCCCCCTCTTCCTCTTCTTCATCGGGTACGGGTGTGGTCAGAGCAGACGGGCTTTCCTCTTCTGATGCAGCTTTATCTTCAGCCATACCGGCTCCTTTTTCAGATAATCTCCCATGGACAAACTGTGCTCACTAAAGAAAGGGGCAGGCTTGATAAAAAGCAATGATCCTGCCTTCTATTTTTTATCCTGAGCGGGTTTTGTGTTCACAAGGTAAATATTAAGCTTGTCTTCCATGAGCCTTGGATGTTCCCCTTCCCTTATGGAAAGTACCCCTTCATACACAAGCTTCATGTTAAGAATTTCTTCAGCTCCCCGCACCTTCAGCTTGTCCGCCATGGGCAGAAAAAAAAGATTACCCATAACAGCACCGTAAAAGGTGGTAATCATGGCCACGGCCATTTTGGGGCCAATGGTTGCCGGATCATCCAGGGTGGCCAGCATCTGCACCAGACCGATGAGGGTGCCGATCATGCCAAAGGCCGGAGCGTAGGTTCCCATTACCGTAAAAAGGGTGGCACCGCTTTTGTTATCCTTGGTCACCATGCTTATTTTTTTCTGCATGATGGATGCAATATCTGCTGTTTTCACACCATCCACCGTCATCTGCAGGGCCGAGGCAAAGTAAGGATCTTCTATGGACTTAATATCCCCTTCTATGGATAGAAGCCCCCCCTTCCTTGCCTTGTTGGAAATCTCCACCAAACGGACCACCAGATCTTCGGGCTTTTCCAGCTTAAACATGAAAATCCGTTTCATGGCCTTGCCCACCTTGGAAAAATCCTTCAAAGGAAAGGCCACAAGGGTAGCGCCAATGGTTCCACCGATGACAATGGCCATGGAAGGGGCGTTAACAAAAAGCCCGAGGCCGCTTCCCAGAAGAATCCCCATGAGAATAAAACCCAGCCCTGCGATAAGACCGACAATGGAAGCAATATCCATAGAAAAACGCCCCCTAATGTGTAATCAGAACAAAAAAATCCGATATGCCATACTCAAAGCATCTTTGAAGGATAATATCCTGTTCTTTTCATGGACACCCGAATACAAAAAGCTCCGGGCCAAAACATCCGCCTGATGCGCCTATACTTACAGAATTTCATGAAAATTCAAAGCAGATTTCCACCTGCTTTCTCCAATTCTTCTTTATAAACCCGAACCATATCATCCAGAGGCCCTGCACCGCTGTATGCTGCAAGCCACGCCAGGTGCCTCTGGGTCACAAGGGTACCTTCGGGCAGCAGCATGGCCCCTGCCCTTGCATGGACAGGTGCCGCCAGTTTCATACCCGGTTCAAGGTCCCATATGCGGATACGCAGGCTCTCCCTTTTCTGCTTTATGCTGTCACTTTCAAAAACACGCAGGGCTTCAATGACCTCCGGGTCCCATGCGGCCTCTCTGCCAAGGGCAGAAAGGGCATCTCCGGAGCTTGTGCCTTCCTGCAGCATGGCCCTGTATGCCAGCACCGCAGAAAGCATCCGGCTTTCAAGGGGTATGGCTTTTTTTTTCAGGCAAAGGGGCCCACCACTGCCATCCCAGCGCTCGCCCGTGCAACGGAGAATCCTTGCCACCTCGGATAGTCCGTCCATCTGCTCCAGCATACGGGCCGAGGCCAGTGGCACCTGCACCATACAATCCGCTGCCGTGGCCGTATAACAAAGGTCCACCCTTTGCCGATGCTCTTCCGGTACATGGAAAAGCCCCAGCCTGTAAAGCCTTGAAGCCTGATGCAACCGCCATTGCTGGCGTTTATCAAGGTTCAGGGCCAAGGCAAGGGCATGGCAAAGATCCTCCACAAAACCGCCATCCTCACCCATATGCAGCTCCTGCAAAAAGACAAGAAGCGAAACGGTATTTTCTATGGAGACCCTCCGTCTTTTCCGGAAAATGCGGACCTCTTCCCGAAGGGAAGACCTTTCTTCAAGGAGAAGCCGGTTTCTTTCCAGGGCATTTTCCAAAAGCCCCTGCGCCTGTACCAAACTCCTTGAAAGGCGCAGATACTTTTCCTTTAATTTCCCAAAGGCCTGCTTTGCTTTCGCAAGCTCTCCCTGCAGGGCCTCATTTTTTTTTCTCTCTTCGGAAATATCTTGCATAGCCTTCCAAAATAAAAACATATGTAAAGATACACCTGATGTAACTGTTCAACACAATTTTCCTTTGGTAAATCGAATACCTTTAATCAGGTGTATAGACAATCGTAAAATCTGGTCATGTAATTTCCATGGCTGAAAGAAAGTGGCAATCAGATTGCCTAAAGAAACCCTCAAAGGATTCCCACGCGCAAACCTGACAAACATGGTCAAAAAATGACAAATAACGACACCTGTCGGATTGCAACAGCCCAGAAAAAACCACCGGCATCTCATTCGGAGGCATCCGAGGGTTCCACATATTTTTCCAGCCACCAGGCATCCCAGTCCGTATCCATCAGACTTTTGGCAAGGCTGATGCCCGTATCCGTAAAAATTCTTTTTTCCACAACCCCCATCCACTTGGCTGGTCCCCTGCGGCCCGTATCCGCAAGGGCCTTGAGATCCACAAGAAAGGCCAGTTGATCCGCATCCCTTGCCAGACGGGCCTCAAGACTTTCACCCTTTGCAAATTCTTCCAGCAGCTCTTCCATTTCCTCACCAAAGGGCAGCCCCCGCACCAGATCCTTTACCGCCTTTTTTTCATCGGCACGGACATAATTTTTCTGTACATAATTCAGGTCTCCCATGCGGGCTTCGGGCAGATCATGCAAAAGGCACATGGCCATAAGTTTTCCCTTATCCGCTTCCGGCGTCATCTGACCCATCACATAGGCAATGAGGCTGATCATAAAGGAATGTTCTGCCACACTTTCACTGCCGGAACCCAGAAAATGATAGCCTGATCGGGGCAGGCGCTTCAGCATCAGGGCCTCAAAAAAAAGATGGACAATCCTCTGCATGGTCTTTCATCTTTCTGTCTTTTAGTTTCTCACTGATAACAAAAACCCTGCCAGCCCATGGCGCTGCCTGGAGCCGCAAAGAGTTCCACCTTGACAAAGTCTCCTTATTACCATTAAAAATAAAGACCTTTTATATTACAAGTTATATTTCAAGAAAGACTTTTTCTATTACAAGGCGGAACTGAAAACCAGTTTTTTTTATGCCACCCCGCAAGCCTTACCGTTTCACGCAGAATAAAAAAATCATCAGGATCAAAATTTGCATATCACCCTTTAAAAATTGTTATTGGTCCCCAAGTCCAAAGCCCTATTACCCCATACAGGAAAGTATAATCATGATTCGAAAACTTCTCCTTTATTTCACCCTCACCGCTTTTCTGATATGTACTCCCGTCTTTTCAGCAAGCGACCAGCTTCCCGATGGTGTTCTGAAATTTGAAGACAGCTATTACTACATCGTTCAGAAAGGGGACACCCTGTGGGACATTTCTGCCAGATTTTTCAATACGGCCTGGTACTGGCCGGGACTCTGGGCAGAAAATGAGATGCAGATCACAAGCCACAATCCCCACTGGATCTACCCCGGCCAGAAACTCCGCCTTGCCCTGAGGGAAGCTCCCCTTGCCATTCCGGAACCTGCTCCCCTGCCCGTGGTGGAATCAATCAGCCCTCCGCCCCAAAAACCTGCACCTGAACCACCCTCCTTCCATTTTGCACCCATCCACAGGGTCGGCTTTGTTACGCCTGCACCTGCTGAGCCTTCCGGAAGAATCATTTCAGCAACGGATAACCGGGAGATGATCAGTGCCAGTGACCGCATCTATATCCAGCCCGCCCCGGACAGAACCCTGCCCATACTAGGCCGCTACATCGTTTACGCAAAGCCGGAAAGAATCAGAGAACCCGGCGGAAAACGGCGGGAGTACGCAGGATACCTTCACCACATTTCCGGTATCATTGAAATTACTGAATACAGAAATGAGCTGACCATCGGCAATGTCGTTTCCGCCTTCCGGCCCATTGCAGAAGGAGACGTACTTTTACCTCTCCCCCAGCGCAAAGCTTCCATCCCCATGCAGCCCCATGCAGAAGGCCTTGAAGGAAGAATCATTGCTGGATATCTGAACCAGGTCATGTTCGGCCAGGGAGACATCCTGTATATCAACCGGGGAGAAAAGGACGGTGTTCGTGCGGGTCAGACCTACCACCTGATTGAAAAAAAAAAAATCACCCCCACAGGCTCCCGCCGTGACAGGCGCATTGACCGCATTCCCTTTGGTGCCATCTTTATTCTGGACACAAGGGAAGGGGCTTCTGCGGCCTTTGTGATTGATTCAAGGAAGGATGCGGAGATTGGTACGCTGGTGACCAGCCCCATAATGTAAGATCCGCTTCCTGCATTTTAAAAGCAGACATTTTTTTCAGGGGAGATGAATAACCATGGGTAACCAGAAAGCATTTACACTGATTGAGGTTGTCATCATCATGGCCCTGATCGGCATCATTGCAGCCATTGCCACCCCCACGTTCCGGGAAGTAAGGGAAAACAACCAGAAAAAAACCGCCGCTTTCACCCTGGGGACAGCCTTAAGCTATGCCAGAAACGAAGCGGTAACACGGGGCGTGACTGTAACCATATGCAGGTCTGCCAATCCCAATGCACCCAATGTCGCTGCCACACCTGCTCCTGCGTGCAGCAAAGAAAAAGGAGAAGGATGGGAAACAGGCTACATTGTTTTTGTGGACAGCAATGACAGCGGGACGCTTGGAAGTAGGGATGCAGGCCAAGAGCTGCTGAGGGTATTTCCTCCGGCAAGGGGTGGCATTGCCATGCCGGGGACAGGCAATGCTGCGGACAGAATCATTTATAATCCTACGGGTTTTAGCCGCAATGCCGCTGGAAAAATTACGGTGGGATCAGATTCTGGAAGCGGTGTTAAAACATCCAAAACACACTATGAAGTTGACATTGCAGCCAATGGACGATTTTCCACCAAAGGACCCAAAAAAATCAAAAAGACCGAAGAATAAAACCAGATAAAAAAAAGCAAAAGACCGGATGGGGCCGAAACCCAGTCCGGTCTTTTAATTTTTTCCCACAAACCACAGGCAATCACCAGCAAGCGTCCGCTGTATCTTCATCATCTTTATTCTTTGCTGTTCTCTGCCCTAAATTATTGACCACCATTGTATTACAAAGGGGGTCATTTCTCTGGGAAGTGGCTGTCAGGGTAAAACCCGTTGCCGTACCTTCATATACTATGGTGTAGCGTCCCTGTGCTGAAGGAAATGTATTATCGGCATCATCGGGGCCAAAGGCATCGGCATAACTGTTGTTTCTCACAAAAAAACGCTCTGCCTGCTGGGCACGTTCCATCAAACTGGCCCTTGCATCGGATCGGCCTGTACGGAGCACATGGTTGTTATACTGGGGCCAAGCAATGGCTGAAAGAATACCTATGATGGCGATAACAATCATCAGCTCTATCAGGGTAAAACCCTTTTCATTCTTACACGCTTCCATAGAAGCCTCCACTTTCTCAAAGAAGGCCTTTCCACAGGCAAACATTTCTCCTAAGGAAAGGCCTTTTTATCTAAACCATCACTGAATCTGCCGCCATGACCGCCTGTGGGGGCCATCCGCATCACTGCCAGCCCCCGTTATCTTACCCATCTCTCCGCTGGAGCCTCCCAAAAATCTGAACTCCAGGCCATCAAAGCCAGTAATGATGGCAGGCGTACTGGTGATACCTATACCGATATTGATACCCGCAGCTGTCACTAATTCTTCACCTATTTTAATTTTATCCTTTTCATTCACCTTACCATCACCATTAATATCAAAGGCAGGATTATCCGTCCTGCCGCAGGTCAGGGCATCCAACTCCATAAACCAGCTTGAACCGCCGGGATCACAGGGGTCTTCGGAAGGGATAAGGGTTGAAAAAATAGCCCTGCCATGGCGAAGCAGTGGTGCTGATACAATCCGTTCTCCACGCCCTCCGACTTCGGTATCTGGAGAAGTCAGATCCAGAAAACATCCATAATAATCCCCTGACTCCTGCTCATGTTTTGTTATCACACGGACCGGGTGTGCTGAATTCGTTCCTGACTTTGTTTCAAAAATTCCCTCGTGGCTGATTGCCTGCCTGAGAAGCTTAATACCCTCACGGGTTTCAGATTGGGGCAAAGGGTCACCTTTATCTATTATGGAGTAAAATGACTGTACTGGTGGAGAACCGGCTACAGAATTATCCCCAACCTCAAAGTACTTTCCTGTTCCAAAAATGACCTGTATATGTTCTTCATTCAAACTTTTTCTAATTTCAACGGGTGCTGTGATGGGCTGAACATTACCGCTGTCATCCTTTGCGCTGAACAAAGGAACCGGGTTGTTCCCCGTCTTTGACTTATGGACTATGCCCCAGTTATTTCCCTGTGTAGATAAATTGAACTTCCACACATTGCCCTGCAGGTCTCCCGCATAAGCATATTTTAATATCCGGTCATCTCCCGCCAGCAGGGTCACGGGAGAAAGGCCGTTTGCACCGCCATTATTATAAGATGTTGGGATATCAACCTTGCCGTCAAATTGCCCCTGACCGCTCATCAATTGTCCGGTTTCAAGATCAACAACGAAAAGAGCTGCCTTATTGTTTTTGGAATGATATCCATTACCCAGAATAACACCCCATTTCCCGTTATCTAACTTTCCTATCACAGGCTGCCCCATGACATAGCCCAGATCATCATGCTGAAATTCCCAGAGAACCTTACTTTCATCAAACTCATCGGGATCTGTAATGTCCAGAGCAAAAATTCCCTTACCTCCTGCACCTAAGGTACCAATGAGAATGGTTTTCCACTCATCATCGATATAGGCATCCCACACAGCAGGAGGCCCGTCCACGAAGTATTGGTGCTGATATTCCGGCTTTGCAAGCTTTACAAGTGCAGCATCTCCATCCGAATTATCAAAAAAGAAACTGGGAATATAGGCAAAGAGCTCTTCGCCTGTCATGGCATCAAAGGCATGGAGCATACCATCGTTGGCTCCCACATAAAGAACCTGTTTCCGGTTCCTGTTGTCGTTCCTAAAAGTTGCATAACCAGTCATTTTATCGTAACCAAAATTCAGACTGCCCACCACAAGGGGATCTGAATTTACAATATCCCCCAAAACCCAGGACTTGTTGTAATCATCAATACGATTCCTTAAATCCCCCCCATTGCGTTGCTCATTGCTGTGGTCTCCCCGGAGCCAGTTCAGAACATCCTCGTTACCCAGAGCAAGCTGCTGAGCCGCACCAATATTTTCCCAAAGAAACTTCACGCCCGTACCCGTGGTTCCCGGCTTCCAGGTAAAAATGTTGCGTAAATTATGCTGAGGAATTTTTCCCGTATCCGAAGTGCTCCAAGCGGGTTTGTTCTGATTGTTTTCCTGCTCAAGGGAACCGTCCCGCTTCACCCGGTAGGCAATGATATCCCCGTTCCAGTAGTTTGAATCAAAGCGAGCCTGATACACATAGGTATTACCGATGGTGCGGGTGGAGTTGGTGGCGATGGATGCGGCGGTGCCCATGCCACGGTTCACTATATCATCAAGAACACCGCTGAGTTCGTCAGAAAAAACCTGCGGATCAGTGGTACTAAAAAAACCGCCACGACTATTGACCGCTGCATGGAGAAGGTCATCTATTTTCGCTTCATCTGACTCTGCTGGATCAGGCCAGTTTATTGCTTCATTATTACGGGCTTTTTCCCATACATCATCAGGGTCCATATCTCCTGTAACACCAAGCCCCACACCAAAGGTTACCATGTGTTGCCAGGTGGCAGGATTATCAATTTCTCTACCCTCGCTAGGCGGCACATTGTTATCTAAGGTTTTATGTAAATCATTTTTCCAATAATACATGGCAACATCAGCAAGGGTATTTTCAACTTCATCGCTGAAAGGAGGCCCCATATCTTTATCCACATGACCTTTATTCGGAGTCCAGCCATTCCAGTAACCATCCGTCATGAGAATGGTATAGCTGGTGCGGCAGGAAATCTGATCTTTACCATCATCTGTACCGGGGGTGCCTCCCCAGGGGCCCATATTACTTGTCTGTGAATAATAAGTACCCGCATCCATCAATGAACGACGCAAAGGTGTGCCTTTGGCAGGAATATCATCCCCATATAAATGCTCAAAAAATTTTACCCTGTCAGAACCAGAAAAAGGTCTTACACCTCTTATGATGGTACCAATAGAAAAACCATCTACTGTTGCTTGACTTGCTGAAGGTGGCCTTAAATGCGCATGTTCAACTAATCTTCCCGACCCATCATATCTATTTTCATAACCATAATTGATAGCACCATAACCAACCCGCATTCTCTCACTTTGTCCGGCAAAACCGGCACCAATGGCTGCACGGGAAGCAAGTATCCTTGACCTGTAATAGGAATACCAGTTGGCAAAATTCTGGATTTCTTCTGCGTAGGTACATTTTGCATTAGCACTGTCTGCACAGTCCGTCCGGTTTTCACGACCATGCCCCGTATATATTTGCTGAGTGTTCCTGATCTCCACCTTTTGATAATGATCAAAATTCCAGGCATCCCATGTAACACCCATTTCAAGCTCTGTTTCGTCTTTAGGCCAGAAGTAAACAGCGGGCCAGAAAGTTTGTTCTGATTCATAATCAATGCAAACATCATCCAGATTTCGTAATACCCACCTTCCACCTTCCACAATATAAAACCAACCACTTCTTGTATCTGCACATACAGCCTTGCAACTAGTACTGCTATCGCAAGTAACCCATATAGCCCTCTGAGTTATATACTGTGTTAAGGACTTTTCTCCTCTGGTTTTATGGTAAGGGTTGTTCCAGGCAGCACTCGGGGGTGAATTTGAGAATGTTTTTTTTTGAGAATCAACACCATACCAAGGCTTATAAGTTATAGAAGGATTATAGTAAACAGTATTGTTCACTGGTGATCTGGCGAATGAGTTATACCTATTATCACCGAATGTAGGAACAGCATTAGTATAATCATCCGCACCATACACCCCTGCATCTCTTGGATAAACATAATAAGGAGAGTAGCTCCTATTAGTAATATACCAATGAGCACCAGCACTATAACCAAGACCTACTAATGCAGCTTTGATGTAATCATCCGGCATAATTTCAAAATGCATGGAACCTGAATCATCAATAATAAATAAAATATTGGGGTCCACACTGGCACTGAGAAAAAGGGGTACCTGGGCTACCTCTGCCTCCGACTTTTGAACACAAAGAATACCAACGCAAAACATAATCAATACCAACAACAGGCGTATATAAAAAACATGCGTTTTTTCTTTTAATATTTTCATACTTGCCCCCTTTTATTATTTTACTGTGGCTCCACATGCAAAAACCAAGTCAATCTTGTTATTTGTTCATCTCCAAGACGACTGCTCTTATGCAATTCAAAAACCACCAACGAGCCCTCTTGCAAATCCCATACTGTAATACTTTCATAAGATTGACTATGATCTTTATAAATATTGACATTATTTGCAAGCCGGTATTTTTTACCATCAATAGTTACCGTGTAAGCATGAGGATCAATGGCATCCAAATGACCATGATTAAGATTAAGTTCTGCCCATGCAAATGTCGCCAAAACAAACACAGAAAAAAAACTTATCATCATTTTTATTCGCATATAGTTAACCCCCTTTTTATTTCCCACATAAAATAATCAAAACTGAAAAGTTGTCTGCAACATAACCACAGCCCTGCCGCTTTCTGCCCGGCTGGTAATGCGGTACATGGCCGCATCAAAGCTTACCGGGGCAAAGGCCATGGAGTTACTACTGCTGCTTCCTGTGCTTATTTCAGTTACAAACTCAATGATATACCTTGCGCCACTGTCTGCTCCAGCCGAATTTCCACTACCTTCCCACCACCTCGCAGGAGCATTACCTGCGATATACACGCCTCCCGTACCAAAATCAGGCAAAACATTGGTGATAAAAAACTCCTCTGCCTCCCTTAAACCCGCTTCGGCCATCTGAAAAGCAATATCCCTCTGCTCCATATTCCCAGCCATACGTTCCTGCATGGTGGAAGACTGCATGGCACCGATTCCTATGAGGGTGAGAACAACCAGAAGAACCAGAGCTGTGATGAGAATAATGCCATCTTCATTTTCTGTGACATGCTGAATTTGATTTTTCATAGGATTTCATCCTTAAAGCTATCGGATACGGTTACGCAAACCCACTGTCCCGGAAAACACCATACGCATACGCCGATCCCCCGGAGCCGTAAAGTCTGTAGTACCATCTCCGGAGACATCGTACTCAGCCTCATCAACAGGTGCCGTAGGGTCACGGCTTTCCGGGCTGCGAAGAAGAAGGCCGATGCGGACACTTAGGACATTCTCCCAGTTTGCTACATCACTGGCCATTACATAGGCATTAACAGCACCATCACTTGGCGTACTTGTATCCTCTCCATAACGAACCCTGAAGCTTTCAACACCAGAAACAAAAGCTTCAGCATCATGCCTACCAATTTTCCTAAAAAGCATTGGTTCTCCATCTTCATCAGCAAGATAAAAAACAGTAGTCACATACTGAAAAATCTCTGGATCCTGCCCCCTGTCTATAATATCAGAAACAGCACCCATTCTACTTGGTTCGTTCCCGGGATCCACTGATGAACCCGTGTTATACGTTATGGTGCCACTGTTATCAGAATAATTTTGTATCTGAAATATAGCAGAAGAAACACAATCACTTAAAAAAAGGACATCTCCTCTTTCTAAATCTAACCCTGTTTTTTCCTGTTCCAACTTCAACGTTGCAGAAACAGAACTCGTATGGCCTGTATTTACAGTCATATTTGGAAAGTCAGTACGAATACCTCTTACAACTAAAACATCACTTCCCTCAAGGGGATCAGAATCCATGTTCATCAAGGCTTTTACTTCTTCTTGGTTATATGATGTATTAGAATTATCTTCCCACCCACCTGCATCCAAAGCTTCTAAACCAAAAATTGCACTGTCAAAATCTGTAAAAGCGAAATCACCACCTGGTCTTAAAACGACAGTTGTACTTCCTGCATCCTGCAAACATCCAAGATACCCAGCCCCCCTGATTTCCGAACGCAGAAAGCTCATGGCCATGCGACCGTCTTCCTGAAGCATTGCCAGTTCTTCATTCAGGGAATAGGAGCGGGTGGTTCCCACAAAAACCTGATAAATACCCGTGCCAAGAACAAGGGAAAGGGCAAGTACTATAAGAAGTTCTACAAGGGTAATACCCGCATCGGAACGGCTGTTTATTTTTTCATTTATTTTCATCTCACTCCCCACTCCGCTGATTCATGGCCTTGTGACAACAGTTATAGAAACAGTTTGATCGCCTTCCTGCCACTGTATTTCAACGGTCACCTGACCGTCATCTTCTTCAACAAAACCATCGCCACCGGGAAGACTCCAGGCAAGACCAATCTTCCATTCCAAAAGATCCGTATGCACCATTCCCGTATAGCCTGCCGCTGTGAGTTTTGTTGCAAGTGTTGCACGAACCGCCGACTGAGGATCCCAATCGTCGGGATCACCCATACCAATTTCATAATCTGCCATATTGGCCCTGTTCGCCCGCATCCTGTCCAGAATATCCTCTGCCTGCTGCACGGCTCTGGAACGCAAAAGGGCATTGTGGTTATCCTTTAAGGCCATATTCTGCAACGCAGCAAGACCCAGAAGGCCAATGGACAAAATCACAAGAACCAGAAGAACCTCCATCAGGGTAAAGCCCGATGAAGAGCGAAGATCACATTCTGCCACCTGTCCTGTTTTTTTTGGGTATATTTCCAGAGTCATCAAAAACTCCCTCTGCGTTGCAAAATCATTAACAAAGCCCAAGTGCCTGCTGAAACCCAGTGCTTCCTTCATTATTTTATCCTACAACATACAAAACACCGTTTACAAGGGACAAAAGCAAAGCCCCTGAAAAGCCCTGTAAAAAAGGTAGCAAGGATTGCACCACGGCAAAAAAAAAATGAAAAACAGAAAAAACCCGCCAATGGCAGGGCTTTAATCCTGTCTGATTTTCACAGGCATCCTGAAAAAATCAAAAACCCTGACACTATTTGTCTTTTTTTGACAAATAGTGTCAGGGCCGAACATAAAAATAAAAAACCGGGGCAAAACCCAAAACAACAAGCAGGCTACCGCATCCGCCAGTAAAAAAGCCCCTCCCCTTCCTTAACGATCACCATATTTACCATGGAGTTGCTGTGGGATGTGGACGCCAGCAGGGCATCATATTCTCTGCCATGGAGAGTAACAGGCGTATACATCATGCCCTCCACCCGCCTTCGGGAAACATGGTAGCCATCCTTATCCACCTTCAGCACATCCTTTTCTGCATCCAGCCTGCCATCTCCGTCCACATCAAATACCACCTGATCCGCACGGGCTCCGGTACAGCTTTCCACGGCATTGAACCAGGAGTAGCCACCGGACTCACACAGGGAAACGGAACCTTCCGGAACAAAGGAAATACCAAAGGCATAGGGTCCATGAATTGTGGCATCCTGCACCATGCGCTCCCCCATATCCGGGAGATCAAAAAACCAGCCAACCGTACTGCCTTCCTTCAGAACCTTCCTTCCATCGCTATCTTCTTCCCACTCAAAAGTCTGGGGAAAGGACGTGTGAGAAGCGACTTCCGAAGTAACCCCTGGGCCGGTCTGCCCGACAAGCTCCCCATCCCGTGGTACTCCGGAAGTAACCCGGACCCTCTGCTCCACAAGGCGGTATGCAGAGCCATCAAGGCCATAATGATTGGCCTTTGGATTGACATCCCCCACATGAATGACATCGGACCGGTCCAGGGTTCCCAAGCCCTTCTTCTCCTGCCCCGTGTCTCCGGAAGGCCCCCAATAATCCCACACACCATAAAAGGTCTGCTGATCAAAATTCTCCATATCCGACTCATGGAGATAGCGGCCCGTCCCCCACACCACAGTATAGCCCACACCGGAACAGTGCCTTGCCACGCCGGGCTTTGTGGTGACAGACTGGGGATCTTCACCGGCCTTGCCCACCCCCCTGAACAAGGGGGCAGGCTGTCCACTCCTGCTGAAAAACACGCCCCAGTCCATGGCATTATCGGAAGAAATATCAAACTTCCACATATTGCCCTGAAGGTCCCCCGCATACACCCAGTCTGCCGTGCCGTCTCCGTCGATATCCACCACAGCGGGGCTGGAAAGGCCGTTACCGCCTGCAGCACCGGTTTTTATTCTTCTGATTTCACCGCCCGTGAGGGCATTCACAATGATCAACACGGCTTCCCCTGAAGAAGAATTGTATCCATTCCCAAAAACAGCCACCGGAGGATTACCTAAGGTGTTAGCTTTGACAATGGCTGCGGAGCTGAAGGAGTACCCCATATCCTCTTCAGAGCCACGCTCATCAGACGGAGGAAACTCCCATACAGACAGCTTTGTGGCAAGCTCGCCTTCACTGGCCCCAGCTTTAGCAACATCCCATCCGAAAAGGGAATCACGGAGGGTCATGCCATAATAGCCCTTCCCTCCCTTACGAAGGCCGCCCACAAGGACATCTTTAAGGCTGCCATCGTCCACAAGCGTGCGCACTGAAATGGGACCATCCACAAAATACCTGTGACTATCCATGTAGTCCGGACGCATCAGCTCCCAGAGGTCGGGATAGACAAAGGAGGGAACAAAGGCAAAAATCTCCTGCCCTGATCTGGCATCAAAGGCATGCATCATGCCATCATTGGCTCCGACATAAACAAGCCCCCTGTGATAGACAGGTGCAGAATGCACAAAGTCGCCGGTTTTATAATGATGCACAGGGGCATCCTCATGCCTTGCATACCTCTTGCGGAAACCCGTTTTATCATCCCCCCTCAGATATGCGATAATATCTGAAGATGTTACAGAAGATGGAAGCCCCCCCACATTATCACGCATGGTGGCTTTGAGGCTGTCGGGAACGGATGCGGGCCTGAATGCAAAGGCAGTGGAACCCCATGCGGAAATAATATTGCGATCCCCTGCCCCTAACCTGCTCAGTTCATAAGCCGCACTCCATTTTTCCGATCCGGTTTCAAGCCCGCTTCCAATGGGATCCAGCCCCTTTGCCTTCAGGTCACCCAGCCAGTCCATGGGGTAGTATTCCGTCTGAAACACGGTCATTCCCTGCTGTATTCTCTGGCTGTCCACGGACAGGGATGCACCCGTTGCCTGGGAACGCATGATAATGTCTTCAAGGGTACTGCGCATGGAAAAAAGCAGCTCATCCGGCGAAGATGCATTGAAATAACGCCCCCTGCCATTGACCGTTGCATGGAAAAGATCATCCATCTTATCCCTGTCATCCCAGTGACGGAAACTCCCCTCAGGCCAGGGCCATGCTCTGGGGTCCGCATCGCTTTCCCAATACTTATGGGTATCCGGGTTGATGCGGCCAGCATTGCCGAAGGCCACGGCATAGGTGACCATGTGCTGCTGACTGTTCTGGTCAAAGGTATTTACCGGAACAAGATTGGGAAGATCCGGAGCCAGATCCCTTTCGTAATAATACATGGCAACATCGGCAAGGGTGTTGGCAACGCCGTCACCGTCCGCATCTCCCACATTCACATGATCCGTGTCCGTCCAGAGGCCATCCGTTGTCATGATTACAAAGGCCTGCTGACAGCCCCCCCCTTCAGATTCCGAAACATAGGGGGAGTCACCCAGCTCACTGTCTGCGGGGGCAGAAAGGTCTGTGGCATAATAACGTCCGATTGTATCAAGGCCTTCCCTTAGGGGTTTTTTATCCCCTATGAGATCAATCTTCGTTTCTATGGCGTACAGACGGTCTAAAAGGGTTTTGCTGTTGTCTTCATCGCCCCCACCTCCCCTGCGGACAAGCTTGATGGCATCGGCATTGGTGGGTCTGTGGGGCCAGATGTCTCCCCTTGTGAGCTTGACCACCACCTCTTTTCCATCATGGAGATTGTCTACATTGATACGGGTCAGCTTATTCCAGCGATCCGGAAAACCATATCTCTCATCCCCGTTCTGATTCACCACAAAGGTCTCACCCCAGGAAATATTTCCATCTTCATCCTGCAAGCCAACCTTGTATTCTGCCCGCCTGTCCCGCCATGCGTTTCTGCCATAGCGGCTCCAGCGCACATAGACATCGTATTCACCGGTCACAGGCACATCCGCACGCCATTTTGCCCAGGCATCTGCAGTGAATATCGTGGATACGGAGTTTCTGGATTTGCTGTTGTAGGCCACAGGCGCATGGGAGTCTGCCCATTGAATCATGGGCCCCCATTCCTCGTAATACTCTCCACCGTCCCTGTCATCCACTATAATGACAGTTGCATCGCCTTTGTTTCCCACATAAAGAACAGGCTGGGTCACATCTTTTTTAATGGTGTGAAAACCGATGTTGACACCGGAAAGATTATAGATGGTATTGGCTATGGCAGATTTGGTGGCAAGGAGCTTGGTGCGGTAGTACTGAAACCAGTTGGCAAAATTCTGCAGATCCGCCTCAGGAGAAAGATAAAAAGCATTTTCATCATCACCCTGGCTGCCATCCTCCCTGTAAGCACCATCATAAAGCTTCCTGAGCCTTAAAGGCAGATCTCCGGGGCTTATCGCCCTTATAAACCCCACATCCAGTTTTCTGTCTCTTATTCTGTTCCCTCCGGGTATTTCATAGATCTGACGGTAAAGCTCTTCCCCGCTACCGAAATCATGCCAGACAAAATTAACAAGAAAAACCCTTTCCCCTGTGTCCACACGGGTGTTGTCATTGGCATCATCAAACATAAAATAATGGGCATTGGATATTTTTGTTCTGCCCTGCACCTCCACATTGTCCGCCACAAGCCAGGCTGGTCTGTTAAAAGCCCCGCTTGTGTTATTGGGCACCGAAGACAGCTCCACAAAAATATCCGGCCCGTGAGGATTGAGGGACACGACCTCTACTTCTATAGTAAGCCCGTTTCTTCCCCTTTGGGTAATCTTCTCTTTATCATATAAAACTCTGCCACTGTGATCATAAACCCTTAAAAAGGCATCGCCCGTTCTGACAACAACCTGAGCAAGATCAAGGGCCGTATAAAGGGGCCAGTTCACCTGAATTTGATGCCTGCCTGCATCAGAAAGATGAAAGGGATAGGTAATTTTTGCATTATCATCACGGGTGGCGTGGTAATGTCCGTTAAAAGCAGCAATATCCGTCAGGCCAAGACCTATGTTTTTTCTTTCCCACTGACCCTGCCTGTCTGCCATATCATCATCCAGCTCAATATCCCTGGAATCCAGATCTGCACGGCGTACTTCAAGGTAGGTATCCTTCATGGAAACGGTCTGGCTTTTTACAGGATTCAGCTTTGGGTTCAAGGGGTCTGCATTGCCAAACACCTGACCACTGCCGCTTTCGGGCCAGGGCAAATAGAAAGCAGAGGGATTATAATATAAACGATTATATCCATAACACCGACTTTCCCAGTACTGCCTGGATGCGGCAACACGTTTTCTCATATGATCCCGTCTTATATTCTGATCCAGATCATAGGAAGATTCCACATCAGCCCCCAGATCCAGACCATCATTGCCAAAGAGATAGGCATAGCCGAACACCTCCAAAAGATCCGACTGGCGGTAAAAAAGCCCCTTTTTACGGCCTTCCAGAAGAATTTCAAAATCCATGCTCTGGGAATTGTCTATGAGAAACATGATATTGGCAGGCGGCGGCTTGATGGCACTGAGCATGGGTTGATCACTGATCTCGACGGCATGGGCTGGCCAGAAGATTCCTGATAAAATGAGGATGCTTAGAAAATGAACTGTGCAGGCTTTTTTCCACATGCTCTGTTTTACAACCATAGGGTTCTCCCGGTGAGTTATTCCAATTTTATCAGAAATTACCTGCAAGATAAAAATGCAGGCTCCGGCTTTAGGCGGCTACGCCCATCACACATACTTAAAATGCTCCACCACCCCGTCATTCTGGCCAGCAACCAGTAAGCAGATCAGATGTACTAAAAAACAGCTCACACCCTCTCAGAACGTCTTGTCGCACCCTCCCGGAGAAAGAGGATGGGAAAGGGCAACGCTGCTGGATAAAATCGTCTAAAAAAATTTTCCTACTGCTTCCGGCGAAGGCCTGTTTCCAAAAAACGGACATTGCCTCTGCCATCGTCATATTCAGAAAAAACAATATATTCGTGGAGAACCGCACCACCGATATCCTGAGAACCCACCCCGGAAGGCCCCATATCCACCACCAGCACCCTGCCGCTGCCACCAGCAAGAAAGGGCAATACTTGTGAATCATTTAAAAAAAAGACTTCGCCTGAAGTTGTTTCAGGCCAACTGCCAACAAAAGCATTAAACTCTTTATCCGTAAGCCATTTAAAGCTTTTACCCGCACCCAACCCAGCCAGATCCGCTGCCGCGTCCTCGCTCTGCAACCAGGGTTCACGCTCAGGGCTCCCCCTCAGCAGGCGATCCGGGTCCTTTCCCCATATATGGTGACTGACATAAAGCCCCAGCCCTTCGACCCGGTGGAGCAGGATTCTTGATACCCTGTCATTGCCGGAAACCTGAATATCCCTTGTGGCAAAGTACAATAACGCAAAGCCCGAAAGGGTCATGAGGGTAAGGGTCAGAAGGGTGGTAACAAGGGCCATACCCGCAGAAGAAAGCAATAAGGAAGAAACCGCATCAAAATCCCGCCCCGTATGCTGATTTTTTTCCTGCATGACTTTAAAATCCCCTTTCCAGCAAAAGACTTACCTTACAGATCACTCCATATTTTCAGACTAGACTGCTGCCCTGTGATCAGCATGGAAAACCCCAAAAACTTTCCTGGGTGCTTTTGACCATCTGGCTTGAAACAGTCGGAAAAAATACACGGCCTGCTATAACATCTGAGTTTTTAAAAAATTAAAGGGAATAAAACGGCGCTGGCCCTGATCCTCCCACTGAATTTCCATTTCTACAGAAAGCATCCCTGCTTCCGGGGTATTTTCAAAAATATTCCAGAAAATCCTGTATACTCTGATGCCATGAATATCCCTTTCTTCTATTACCCTCGCCCAGCCACTATCTTCCTCAGCCTTGTCTCCAAAATCCAGCAGTGCAGCCATGGGTATGTTCTGAAAAAGCTCAAGCTGCTGGGAAGCCAGCGCTCCTGCCTCGGTCATGGATGCGGATCTGGCAGCGGTACGAATGCTCTGTATCTGAATGGAAAAAATAGCCAGACCCACAATACCCATAATGACCATGGCGATGAGAATTTCCACAAGGGTGAAACCCGCTGCACCGGGAGCGGAGAAATTCAGTTCTTTTTTCATGATCCTATCCCAAGATTTCTGCATTTTACGGTGGTAACAAGATCTACGTTGCCCAACCTGCCCCTGCGGTCTTCATAGCTTGCGCCAAGTTCGATGCGCACGGCACGGATACGCGGATAGTCATCCTCCTTCGGTGAATCAATCGCATTCTGGTGACGATCCAGATAAACAAAATTCAGGCGGGCATTTTCCAGAATCCTGCTGACAGACCCCAAATTATCCAAACCATTACGATCCCTGCGCCGAAGCCAACCGTCTGCCCCCATATAATAATCCAGACGCTTCCAGCTATCTCCAGAATCCTGCCGGTAAAAAAAGGCAAAGGTCTCTGCCTCTGCCATCAGTACCGGATGACTGGGAAGGGGCCTGAAAGAAGGATTAAAGCCCGCCATCCGGAATTCATCCTCCATCCACATCAATACGGTCCTGACCTTCTGCTGGGTGTCAATTTTTGCTTTCTGTCTGACATACATATCCATGTGATGAATAAACTGTGTCATCAGCACGGCCCCCAGAATAGCCATCACCCCCATGGCAACCACCAGTTCCAGCAGGGTAAACCCCTTGGAATCCAGATCGTGTTTCATTTTTGCTATCATTTCAGACCTACCCTGCTTCAACACGGATATTGGCCGGGCTGGACACCACAATCTTTCTTGTTCCTCCGGCACCTTCAAAGACCAGCGTTCCCCAGCTTGTGGTCATCCCCCTGCGGTTAAAGACAAATTCCTTTTTGTTGCTGCCTGCTTCATTAATACGGATAGTACGGCAAAGCTGAAAGGTTCTCAAAACAACGTCCTCGTTACCCCCCAGAAAAACCCTTACCGTATCCCCGTCAATCAAAAGCCCCACATCCCTCCCCTGTCGGACGGCCTCTGATTTTGTAAAAAGAAAAATAGTATAGAGTTCAAGGGATGCGGACTGAAACCGATACCGCTGCACCTGCTCCTGAAACCGTGGAATACCAATGCCACATAAAATCGCAAAAACAGCCAGAGCAATCATCAGTTCCATTAAAGTCAACCCACGCTGACTGCCAAAAAAACCTTTTTCAAGCCCGGACTTTCCTGCCACCCCACTCCCTCCCCACATGATTTTTTTTTAAAAAAACAACACCCAAACAACTGATTTGAAAGGAATAACCAGATAAAAACGAGAATCAGAAATCATTTGCACAGCAATACCCTTAATCAATCTCTCACACTGACAAGATGCGAAAAAACATTACGCACAACCAGTATTTGCCCTGCAAAAAAAACAACAGAAAAAAGCCGTCAAAACATTGAATAAAGGAGATTTTTTACAAAAAAGCCCAGGAACGCCGCACAAAAAACACGGAAAATCAGTTGAGCTTTTATAAAGAAGCGGGATTAAAAAATCAAGAAAAATATACGATGACCAGCGGTCAAAAAAAACATTGCGCTCAAACAAACTGATATACCAGCGAACAGCAGATCCGCAAATCCCCACAAAACACCGCTCATAAAAGCGCACAAAAAGACCTGCCAAATCATACCCTGATTCAGCAACTGTCTGCTGCCCAGTTGTTGGCAGGGCCATCCGGATATTTTTCGGATTTTTAAATGGAGACAGGCCTGAAGGCCTGCCCCTGTGAATGATTTTTACGGACCTGTTTTGCAGGGGCATCCTTTACGGATGCCCGCAGACAATCAGTGAGAAAATGTGATTATTCATTATATTAAATTTTGGAATTTATGCGCTGTAATTTCAACAGCTTTGAACGATTGCAAGGCACCCTGGCTGTGCAGTTATGGTTCTTAGCCAGCGAAGACGGTGCTGAACGGTTACGAAAAAAAAGAACAAAAAAACGCCCCTGATCGCAAATACATCACGAAAAAGGGCGTTGATTTTTTTCAACCACTGCCATTGACTTCCGTTGTCAGGCCGCCATATTGCCGACAATCAGATTCCGTAGTCCTTGCCATAGGTGTCCACGACAAAATCGATATCCTTATCTCCCCTTCCCGAAAGGTTGACAAGAATACTCTGGGATGGATCAAGCTCCTTTGCCCGTTTCATGGCAAAGGCCAGGGCATGGGCACTTTCAAGGGCAGGAATAATACCTTCGGTTCGGGAAAGAATGAAAAAAGCGTCTATGGTTTCCTTATCATCGGCTGTCACATACTGCACGCGGCCCAGATCCTTGAGCAGACTGTGCTGGGGGCCTACTCCGGGGTAATCCAGACCGGAAGCGACGGAATAGACCGGCAGGGGCATCCCTTCCCCATCCTGCAGAAGATAGGACTTGAATCCATGGAGTACACCGGGCTTACCCAGGGTGAGGGTAGCGGCATGCTCCCCTTCTTTCAGGCTGCGCCCGGAAGGCTCCACGCCATACATGGCAACGGCATCATCTTCCAGAAAAGCAGTGAAAAGCCCCATGGCATTGGAACCGCCGCCAACGCAGGCCACCAGATTATCCGGAAGCTTTCCTGTCATTTCCTGAAACTGCTCCCTGGCTTCCATGCCCACCACCTGCTGAAAATCCCTCACCATCATGGGAAAGGGGTGGGGCCCCACCACAGAGCCAATGGCATAAAGCTGGGTGACAGGATCTTCCAGATAGGCTTCAAAGGCCGCATCCACGGCATCCTTAAGGGTTCTCGTGCCACGGCTTACGGGAATCAGGTTGGCCCCGAGAATCTTCATGCGAACCACGTTGGGATATTCCTTGGCAATGTCCACCTCTCCCATATAGATGTCGCACTCAAGGCCCACCAGCACCGCTGCCGTTGCCAGTGCCACGCCATGCTGACCCGCCCCGGTTTCTGCAATAATCTTCTTTTTCCCCATTTTTTTGGCCAGAAGGGCCTCACCCAGACAGTGGTTGATTTTATGGGCACCCGTATGGTTGAGATCTTCCCTTTTCAGATAAATCTGTGCGCCTTCCAGTTTTGCTGAAAGATTTCTGGCATGGAAAATCGGGCTGGGCCGCCCCACAAAATGCTTATACAGATAGGTCAGCTCCCTGTGAAATTCCGGGTCTTTCCGTATGTCATTATAGGCAGCGGTAATATCATCCATGATGGTCTGCAGAACTTCGGGAATAAAGGAACCACCATATTCTCCGAAATAGCCTTTGTCATCGGGCAGGGCATAGCCCTTCAGTGTTGATGTCATTTTCTCATCCTTCAAGGAAAAAGCCCGGTCTGGATACCAGGCGGTCAAAAATTTTTGCACAGGTACAATCATCGGATTTCAGAATACGGGAACCCCGCGTAATCTTGCACAGACTGATACCATGGCGTTCCGCAATGCGTCGCTGGGGCTCTCCGGCATACAGCTCCTTGAGAAGCTGCCAGCGAAGGCAGATATCCGCAATTTCTCTGGGTGTAAGAATTTCCCTTAGAAAACCTTCCATCTCCGCAGGATCCCGGATCTCTGTCATGATTTCAATCAGCTCCCGCCATGCCTTTTCCATCCGTCCTCCTTCATATGGTGCCAGCGGCGGCCAGCGTTTCTCCGCAAAGAAACACCATTCTGCGGATTCTGTCAATGGGCTTTCCGGGCAGAGAACACAAGGCCAGACAAAAGACGGAACAGGGACTCACAGGGACTGGCAAGCACTGGCAAGAAACCCGTAAAACTGCGAGATCTTTTTGTGACAGAGCACATGGGTATCGCATTTCAGGGGATTCTGGGGTATTCTGGAGTCAGAGAAACGCTGATGCTGATGCATTTAAAAAAAGGAGCATCCCAATGGAAACGGAAGAGCAAAAAAAGCCATCCAGAAGATTCAATCCTTTCATACCGGAATCCTCCCGAAAAAAACCCGGCTGAACATCTCCCCTTACCTTTGAGACGGGGACCGATCTCTCAGACATTCTGGATATTTTTTCCGGTGAGCAGGAAGAAGAAAACTAAAAACAAACGTAACTGTTCAGCACGGTTTTCCAAGTACCATACCTGCAAGACAGATGCACAGGCCCCAGGCTATTTGCACGTGACGAAACGATTGCAATGTCACTTGCAAATAGCCACGGAGCCTTGCAACAGTACAAAGCTGCTGCAACTACAGCATTGCCAGTGCGGAATAAACTGTGCTGAATAATTACTAACAAACAACCATAACAGCAGTCCGGCCCAAAGCTGTTACAAGACTTTGACCGCAGGGAATCCGGACTGCCAACTATATC
The DNA here is from genome assembly GCF_007830435.1 of Desulfobotulus alkaliphilus. GTDB lineage: Bacteria > Desulfobacterota > Desulfobacteria > Desulfobacterales > ASO4-4 > Desulfobotulus > Desulfobotulus alkaliphilus. The sequence continues at coordinate 108,056 of NZ_VLLC01000012.1, forward strand.
AAGATGGATTTAACCCATGCACCGATTTGTGCCCGTGCCCTCCATTCTGCTTCCCGGCCTTCTTGCCTCCGCCATACTGGCTTTCCTTCAGATTCATCTCTGCATGGATCCCATACTGAAAAATGCCCTTCTTCTTCAGGAACAGGGCATCCTCACCATCCCCCACGGAGCAGCCATCCAGACCCTTTCGGGGGCAGGTGCGGGCTTTTCTGCGGCCCTTCTCTTTGTGCTTTCTCTGGGCGCCGGACTCACGCTGGCAAGCTTTGCCCTTGCCTTTGCAAGTCGCCGTCTTGTCCCTGACCAGCGCTATATTCTTTTTCCATCCTTCGCCCTGTGGGCAGGCCTGCTTTTCTTTGTAAATCAAGATGGCCCGGTACTTTTTCCAAGCCTCTGGGTGCTGATCATCCCGGCCATCACATGGAAAAGCACCCTGAAACACCTGCCTGAATCCAGCATCCGTGAGCCCTTTTTCCACAAGCCCATGCACCTCGTCCCCCTTATTATCCTGACCCTTGCTGCCCTGCCCATGCTGAGCAAGGGCATGTTCCTCGATATCCGTGACAGCCTGCTTTTTTCCACCCGTGCAGGCCTTGCCGTCAGCGATGCCTATTACCAGCACACCCTGCCTGCCGCAGAAGTCATCAAACCCATTGCCGCAAGACAACTGAAGCTCTATCAGGCAGCCCCTGCTTTCTCCGAAGAAACAATATACCATCTTAAAGCTCAGGGCTGGCATCCCGCAGGCCCCGGAACACGACCCCATGTCCGGATCAGTGAACAAAACAGCCTCCTTACGGTCAGCGGCAGTGAAATAACAAAAACGAGGCTGTTCAGGCCGGACTTTGAATCCGCTCCCGGACACAGCCTCGACAAAGCCACCCTGACAGGGGACCGCCTCAAAGGTTTCCGCAGCCTTATCCTCTATTGTCTCATTCCGGGATTCCCCCTGCTTCTCTACACCTTCGTATTCTCCTCCCTGCGCTGCATCCTTGCATGGATTTTTGACCGGCCTGCGGCATCCCTGCTGGCCTCAGGCATCTGCCTTGCAACAGGCCTCTTTATGCTTGTCCCCATCCATTATCTCGGAAAAACGGAGCGGGGCCCTCAGGACACGGGAACCCTGAACAGCTATCTTGTTTCGGAAAAAAAAAGCCAGCGGCTCCATGCCATGCGCTCGGCAGCCAAAGGGAAAAGACTTCAGACCAGCAAAGAGATTCTTGAAACCTACCTCTCCCATGGCAACCCTGCGGAACGCTACTGGACAACGGCTTATCTGGGAGCAAGGCCATCGGAAACAAACTGGCCCCTTCTGCTGCAGGCCCTGAAAGATCCCCAGATCAACGTGGTCTGCAAAGCAGTGGAATCCCTGTCCCTTGCCGGTCCTGCCCTGAACAGAAGCAGGGAAGCACAGCAGGCCATACTGGAAACCCTCCAGACAAGCAGCCACCCCTACATCCAGTGGTATGCATTCCGGGCACTGAAAAGACTGGGGCCTCTGCCAGGCATAAGCAGCACAGGATCATTGCCCCTGACCTTACCATAATTGATGCATGCCGACGGGCACCCGTAAAGGGTTCCCTTACACCAAACAGAGCCGTAAAAACCATTCACAGGGGCAGAACTTCAAGCCTGCCCCTATGAAAACTCGCACCATGGACCTGAAACAACCTGACCAGCAAGCTGTGGCTGAGCCAGGGTAGTGACCAGAAAAGACATTGAATTTTTATGGGAATATAGAGGATGGACGAAAACCGGCGGACACACCTTGATGCCATCACCCTGATGCTGGCGGCAACTCTTGTGATCATCCTTGAATATGCAGCAGGATTTTTGCCCTCCGGCTGGCCCGGCCTTTTAAAAATATGCCTGCTGCGGCTTGTTCAGTGCGCCGTACTTCTCGGCCTGCTCTTTTTCAGAAAGCATCCACCCGCAGCCGCAGGTCTTGGCCTGACAAATCTGGGCAAAGGAATAAAAACCGGCATTCTGGGATGCCTCTTGATGGGAGTCAGCGCCCTTTGTGCCGGTCTTGCGCTTCACTTTAACGGCATCAGCCCCCTGCCCCTCATCCATGTACCTCTGCCTGAGGGCACAATCCATATCATCCTCTTTTTCATTGCAGGAGGCCTGATAGCACCAGTGGCGGAAGAGCTGTTTTTCCGGGGTTTCATTTTCGGATACTTAAAGAAATATGGCTTTATCCCGGCCCTTCTCATCAGCACCACCATCTTTGCCATGCTCCACTCTCCCCCCCAGCCCACCCAGTGGATCGGCGGGCTGGGTTTCGGGCTGGCCTATGGGGTTTCAGGAAGTCTCGCAGCCCCTGTCATTATCCACGCCTGCGGCAATCTGGTCCTTTTTTCCCTTTCATGGATGACAGCCCAGCCTTTTTTCAAAGCCCTTATTTATCCATGATGCCCCCAAGAATCAGGAGAAAAATCCCCATAGCAATCAAAAGAACGTACAAAGGCGCAAGAAGAACCGCATCCGCTGCTGTCTGAAGAATTTCCCATGGAAGCCTGTCCACCCAGGCAAGTCTTTCTGCAGGAATCATTGCTTCAAGGGTAAGATCCGCAGCCTCAAAATCCATTTCCATGAATCCCGCAATACCTTTAAGCAAAAGAAAAAAAAGCCCCCCAACAAGAAGCAGCCCACCCATAAACGTTTTTTTGAACATAGATCCTCCTCCGATGTCCATCACAGATTTTTTTCTGATTACCACGGTCTTTCAGCCATACAAAGCCTAATCATGGAAATTATTATGACCCGATTTTATGCGTGTTCGTTTATCGCAGATAAAGGGTGCCCCGACACAAAACAGGGCCGTAAAAATCCTTAACAGGGGCCGTCCTTACGGCTGCCCGCATGAAAACACATGGGCCTGATAAGAACAGACCAGTCAATGGTACCTGAGAAAGGGCAGAAATCAGCATATACGCCTGACGGCCTGTTCTGCACGGCCATTCCCTTTCCAACCCGCCCATACATGCAATTTGTGAGCCCTTACCCAAAAAACACCCTACGGATCTTCATGAAAAAATATTTTATATCACAGGCTCCATGCACTGAATACACAAAGCAGCGAAAAAACGAAGCTGCCAGCAACCATCTCCCGCAAAAATACCCATGGCAATCCTTTACGGACCAAAACCCTGCCCCAGACCATGAAACCTCGAGCAATTGATCTGTCTTGCATGTTGCCATGACAAAAAAAAACAGGAATCAGACAAAATTAAGCCTGTGCTATTACAAAAAAAGCCTTTGCAGGGAATGAAATCCCGTTGCATCACGGCCTTCCATCTGCTACCTTTTAACTCATTTCAGGTATTCTTGCCGGACATTGAATCTGGCTATGCAGCAGCACTGAAAAGCATTGCCTTTTCCAGCAGGCAGTCCGGGGATACCCGGACGACTGCAAAAAAAGCCCTTAAGGACTCAGTTTCGCTTCTGACCCGTACAAAAATTTCCTGCTGCCCCACTGGTCAGAACCAACGGACACGATTGACCTTCCCGCCCTGCAGAGGTTTATATGAAAGCCGAACATATCAATCCTTTCATCAGCGCTACCATTGGTGTCATTTCCACCATGGCCTTCGTCAAACCCGTTCCAGGCAAACCCTTTTTAAAAAAAGACAACAAAGCCATAGGAGACGTCAGCGCCATTGTGGGCATGACCGGACCTTCCCATGCAACCTTCTCCATCAGCTTTCAGAAGCAGGCCATACTGGCCATTGTCTCCGGCATGTTCGGAGAAACCATTGAAAGCCTTAACGACGAAGTTGCCGAAGCCGCAGGAGAGCTGGCAAACATGATCTCAGGACAGGCCCGGAAGGAACTGGAAACGACTGGTGTTGTTTATGATGGCGCCATTCCAACGGTTGCCTCCGGTGAAAACCATGAGCTCAAACACATCACGGATGGTCCCAAAATTGCCGTACCTTTCAGTGTGGCTGACAGCACCTTCACCCTTGAGTTAAGCTTTGAATCCTGAGACGCCTGTTTTTTTAAAGCCTTCCCATGCTTCTCATGCCGGACAGAAACCCTGACAAAATGCAGGAGCAATCAGGCACTGTCTTAGTGTGCCACCATTAACGATGCCCCATACAGCGCAAGCACCATGACATGAGACAAAGGAGGTGAGTCGATGACTGTAAAAAAACTCATTATGCTTGTCGAGGATGATCCTGAAATCAATTCCTCGCTGGAACTGGGCGCATTAAGATACTTCGGTGCAGATACAGATGTGGAGCTGTGCGTCGGACAAAGCATCCCCCAGGTTTCAGAATTTCTTGAGAACTATGCGAAAACAATTCCTGAAGCAAAGATTTACGCCATACTGGACTATAATTTAAGCAATAATTTTCCGGGTGAACAAAAACCTGCTGAAGCACTTTTTTACAACAACGATTTTCAGCACTTTTTAAAAAATGGTGGAATTGTAATCATATACAATGGCTACCCCGAACAGGTCATCCAGTCCAAGGCGATCATGCAAACCCATGACCTCTACCCTGACATTGCATTTTTTCTGGCAGAAAAAACAAAGGTTCCCATGGAAGACATTTTCAAAGTCATCAAGGCCGCCGTACCTGAAAAACTGTCCGGCCTGCGCAAACATGCCCTTAACTTCAATCATGATCTTTCCGCAATGATCAAAACCATGAGAGCCGGGCAAAAAAGAGCTGTCTCTTAAAAAGACCAGCTCCACAGACCAGCACTGAAAACAACATCTGTACAACCTTACCGAAGAGAATCATACATCTTACTTATTAATAAGATCAAAACTTACTCGACAGGACATCTTCTGTTTCAGGCTTAATGATAATGGTCAGATATTTTTATCTACGCCAAGTGGGAAATGATCTTTTTAGTACCCGAAGGATTAATCCGAAAAGCAGGATACCGAGCGGATGCAGGATCAGAATGATTATGTAAAAGACAAAATCATAACCCTCCTGAATACGCCTGATGCCGGAAAAGATCAGTTCCGTTCAGCAACTGTTTTTTTGTTAAAAGAATATGAAATTCTTTTTCAGCAGCTCAGAATACTTGAAGCCGTCCGTGGGCAGCAGAAAGAAACCATCGATAAGCAAAACGAAAAAAAACTGCTGCATGATGAACTCGTAAAGGCTCTGAAATCAAACTTCCAAAGGCTGAACAGTACCAATCAAAAACTCAAGGCTGCCAATGCAGAAATCAGAGAAAGACAAAGGATTCTTGTCCGTCTTGTTGGAGAGATTTCAAGGATTCAGGTAGCCGGAGACAGACATTCCCTGAGGAACATGGCTCTGATCAAAATGGAATCAGCAAGAACAAGGGCCATTGAAGCTGTTACTGCACAAATCATGCTTCTTTATCATTACAGTTCAGGCAACGAGAGCCATCTTGCGTTCTTGCATACATGCTGCAGTCCTTTTGGCATAACAGCAACCATGTTTCAGAATCCGGAACAGATCAGAATTAAACTGATGCAGCTTGTACTTGATGACCCTTCTGATACTCAGACACCAAAAACATTCCATACAAACGACAAAGATTCATTTCTTTCCTCATTTCTTCCTGAAGAAACCTGTTTTTCCGAAGCCTACAGATCCTACCTTGACATCCTTAAACGTTTTCAGGGCAGCGGCCTGCCCTCCCTGCTTCTTGACACAGATATCTTTGGCCTTTTTTTGCCCGTTCTTGAAATCCGGAAACTTGGCATGGAGATGAACCTGCGCCTTACAGCAATGGACAACCTTATAATTAATGAAAAACTACCCTTCTCCGAGATCCTGCAACAGGCCTTCAGGCAGGCCTGCCTGGAAAAAAGCAGCCAGATCCAGATTCTTGAAGATTTGAAATTCAATCCTGTCTTCAATACCAACAGCAAAATTTTCAGCTATGTACTAAGGGATCTTATATATAATGCCATTGATGCAGGAGCCACGGAAATACTTGTCAGCAGCTCTGAAGAGGCACCATCCAAAACAGAACTGCCACGCTCTTTTTCTGAAGGAGCTGTCTTTTACCTTTGCCTTGGCGATAACGGTACCGGGATGACAAAATGGCAGGTTAAAACTATAAATCAATACCTTTCAGGATCCGTAAGCTTCCCTGACTCCCTGTCGGAAAAGCCAGGCGGCGGGCAGGGAAGCCGCAGCCTGAAAGATTTTCTTCCGCTTCACAGAGCCTCCTGCTATTATGTCAGCAATGGAAGCGGTACAAGGGTTCACCTCTTTTTCTCCCAAACGGATATCATGGGAGGCCAGCCCAGTCATCACCCTTAATGAATACCGTCAAACCGCTGTCAACCTTACAGATCTGCTCAGATAAACCGGGAATGGCCATCTTCCCGGTAATCCTTAACGGAACCAGAAACCAAGGGAGTCATAAACATGCTCAAAGTTTACAGTGCCACATGGTGCCCACACTGCCAGAAAGCCATTGACTGGCTGAAAAACCAGAAAATACCCTTTGAAGTCATTGATATTGAAAAGGCAGGAGAAGAAACCGTAAAAAAAGTTATTGGCGCAAACGGCGGCGATGACTGGGTAGTGCCCACCCTGGAGTACCGGGGCCTGTGGCGGGAAGGAAAGGGTTTTGAAGCTGCATCCTTCCGGGAAGATCTCGTCCGCATGGGCGTGGAGATGCCAGCAGATGCATGAAGAAACCCTGCACTTTCAAAGCCGCTGGATTGCCTCCCGACAAGGAGAACTGCATACCCTCCAGAGCAAAAACAGTGGAAAAGAGCCTTTGTTTTTTGTCCACGGAAACAGCCTCTGTGCGGCAGCCTGCCTGCCGCTCCTGGAAAAACTGCATCAGGCGGGCCACCCTGTTCTGGCGGCAGACATACGGGGCCACGGACTTTCCACAGAGGATGGCTCCCTGCCCCTGAGAAACTGGGATATTTTCATCCATGACATTGCCCTGATCCTCAAAGAAACACAGACAAAACCCGTCACAGCCATTGGCCATTCCATGGGTGGCTATTTTCTCTATGCCGCAGCAGCCCGCTTTCCGGAACTCTTCTCCCGGATCATTCTTCTGGATCCTGTAATTTTTCCACCCGGCCACATTTTTCTTTTCCGTCTCACCCAGGCCCTGAAACTGAAAAACTGGTTTTCCCTGCCCCGCAATACCCGGAAAAAAAGGCGCCTTTTCCCGAACAAAGAAAGTGCTGCAAGCCATTACAGGGGCAAGGGGATGTTTCGCTTCTGGACAGAAGACAGCCTTCAGGGATTTCTGGATCAGGGCCTGAAACCAGCCGAAGAAGGCGGCCTGCGGCTTTCCTGCCAGCCGGAGCTGGAAGCCCGCTTCTATGAGAGTGTTCCCACGGACACATGGAAACATGCTCCTGCCATTGGCTGCCCGGTTCATATCATCCGGGCAGAGACCTCCCACCTTTTTGCCCCGGAGGCGGCATCACGGCTGAAAAAGAAGATTCCCCTCTGCGAAATCCACGGGATGGAAAATGCCGGTCATTTTTTCCCACTGGAAAACCCGGAAGGTACCGCAGACATCATTTTACAAAGATGCCTGAAACCTTCTTCCCATGAACAAAGAATATCGCTATAATACTAAACCAAGTTTGTTTTCAAACCTCAACGATCCTTTTATCCATACCCGTCCGGAGGTGAGTTCCCATGAATACCATGCATTTTCTGGAAACCATCCCTAAACTTGAAATTACATCTTTCAAGGATACAGACCGCATCCGGCTTTTAAAAAAAAGCCACATGCCCTTCTGCGGCACCCCCAGAAAGCACCCCTTTGACCCTGAAAAGCTCTATCTTCTGGCAGACCCCGAAGGCTGCGACCCCTGCTATTACGAGTTCCACATCAAAGACATTTCCTTTGTGGAAGAACTTGCAAAAATTGTGGACATTGAAGGCAGAACCGTTTCCCGCATCCGCCTCTGGATACGGCGGGGAAGCAACGCCACACCCTGCTCCCCCTTTCTTGTGGAGGGCTTCTGAGTCATTTTATAAAATAAACTTTTTATCACAAGACGGCATTCCGGCATAAACGGAATGCCGTCTGTCGTCCTGACCCTTAGCAAAACAGGGAGTTTCCATGCCCACAAATACCATTAAAAAATTCGTCCTTGATACCAATGTCATCCTCCATGACAGCACCTGCGTGTACCAGTTCAAGGACAACGACATTGTCATACCCATCAGCGTCATCGAAGAACTGGACCAGTTCAAAAGGGGAAGCGGCATGCTGAATTACCATGCCAGGGAATTTCTCCGGGCAGTGGACACCCTCTGTGGCAGCAAGCTTTTCAATGGCGGCGTATCCATTGGTGAGGAAAAGGGAAGACTCTCCATCTGCCTGCAGCAGCCCTTCCATGAAGAAGTAGCCCGGAATTTTGACAATAAAAAAACAGATCACCATATCCTGAACACGGCCTATCTTCTTAGGGAAAACCATCCCGGCACAGAAGTGATTCTTGTGTCCAAGGACGTGAATCTCCGCATGAAAGCCAAGGCTCTGGGTCTGAAATCCGAAGACTACACCACAGACCATGTCCGGGATATCCGCGAGCTGTATTCCGGTTACAGGGTCGAGGAGAATACGGACCCCGGTATCATTGACCGCCTGCATCAGGAACCCTTTGAGCTGGATGCCGAAGATTTCACCCCTTCCACCCCCTTCAGGCCCAATGAGTACGCCATCCTCCGCTGTGACAAAAAATCCGTTCTGGTCCGGATGGATGGGGCCAGCAGAAAATTAAAAAAAGTGGAAAAACCCACCGCCTACGGCATTTCTCCGAAAAATGCGGAACAGAGCTTTGCCCTGGATGCCCTGCTCAATGATGAAATCCCCCTTGTCACCATCACGGGCAAGGCAGGTACGGGAAAAACCCTGCTGGCCCTTGCTGCGGCTCTGGAACGCAGGGAAAATTACCGGCAGATTTTCATTGCAAGGCCCAATGTGCCCTTAAGCAACCGGGATCTCGGTTATCTGCCCGGAGACGTGAAATCCAAGCTGGACCCCTACATGCAGCCCCTCTATGACAACCTCACGGTGATTCAGAATCAGTTTTCCCACCACGACAAGAAAAAATCACGTATCAAGGAGCTGCTGGAAGAAGAAAAAATCATCATTTCTCCCCTGCCCTATATCCGGGGCCGGAGCCTTGTCAAAATTTTCTTCATCATTGATGAAGCCCAGAACCTGACCCCCCATGAGGTAAAAACCATTCTGACACGGGCCGGAGAAAACACGAAAATTGTTTTTGCGGGAGATATTTTTCAGATTGATCACCCCTATCTGGACGGTCAGTCCAACGGCCTGAGCTATCTTGTGGAGAAAATGGAAGGCCAGGAAAAACATGCCCACATCGACCTTGTGAAGGGAGAAAGATCGGCCCTTTCTGAGCTTGCCATTCAGCTTCTCTGAGTGAAATAAAATGCGTACAAAAAAAGGTACAAAAACATATTGACATTCGGAACAGGTTCCCATAAATAGAGCCTCGTTGTTTATGTGGGGTTGTAGCTCAGCTGGGAGAGCGCATGGCTGGCAGCCATGAGGTCAGGGGTTCGATCCCCCTCAGCTCCACCAAATACTTAAAATCATACGTTTTTCTTTTATTTGGGGTTGAATTTGGGAACCTGAATACAAATTTCAGGCACAAATGAGGCCCTTTTTTATGTCCGGAAAAACGTACCTGCTCACTACTCCCACATCCTGCTTTTTCCGCCTGACAATTCCCGTTGACCTACGCAATCTTTTCGGTAAAAGAGAGCTGAAAAAAAATCTTGGGAAATTCCCCCGGTCTTCTGCAAAAGATCTGGCAATGATCCTTGCAGGGAAGTTTAAAGTTCTCTTTAAAAAAATCAGGAATGATGAAAAGATGAAAGGCATAAGCCCCGATCAGATCAGGCAGATCACAGAAAAATTTTTCCAGGACGGACTCCAAGGCATCGAAGATGAATTTACCTGTTATCAGGGCGGTGCCTTTGATGCAGAAAGCCGGAAGGAACGGCTTGCTATCATCCAGGATTCCATTGATGAATCCAAAGATGCTTTATCCTTGGGAGACTATGACCACGTTCACCGTGCCGCCGACAGATACCTTGAAGACGCTGGAATAACAGCCGACAAAGAAAGCCAGGACTACCGAAGCCTATGCCGTGAACTCCTGAAAACAAACATTGTCCTTGATGAAATCCATCAGAAGCGGATGCATGGTGACTAC
>NZ_VLLC01000013.1:0-2772 GCF_007830435.1 Desulfobotulus alkaliphilus
ATGGCGTCCCTCATGGCGTCCTTCATTACGGCCTATCTCCAGCCCCTTTTTCTCAGCATAAAGCAGATCCGTCTTATGATCCCGCTTCCATTTGATGTGGGACTCATAGGCTTCACGCATATGATCATCCTGGGTGAACTTGATGTACTTTTCCCTGGCACTGGCGATGTGGGGGTTGTTCTTCAAGATGGTATCCATAATCTTATCCTCCCTGCTCTGGCCTTCGTTTTTGAGATAATAGAGCCACATATCGATGGTCTTTTCCACATTGTAATCAGTAATCTTGGGAAGTTCAAGCAAATGCAGGGCAAGGTGATCCGTCAGCCAATGTTTCAAGGGAGCCTCCCGTTAGTTACTGGTTCATATGGCGGAAAGAGTCATAGCCTGAAAAAGGGGGCGTGGGAAGGAGCATCGAGGGTCTTTTCAATGGCGGCCTCGTCAATGTCCTGGCTTGCCGAGATGACGTAGCGCAGAAAGATTTTGATGTATTCCAGTGTCGTTTTGCCTGGCTCCATCATTTCACTTAAGCATCTGAATCAGCTCCGGCAGATTCCATATCAGGATCTTCTTGACCTCTCGGCGGTCGATTTTGGAAAGGATGATGTTTTTTAAAGGGCCATGTACTTTTCCTGATGCCCGGAAGGGGTGCTTTCAGCATTAAGGACCGGTGAAAAGGAGGCGGATGCCGTTATGGAGATTTCATTCTCTTTCATGGAAGGGATCTTACTTCAAAATTTTTGATATTGCGATCCTCCTTTGAAAATTCCACAGCAATAAGATAAATGACGGTGCCCTCTTTGGCGTATTTGCGGTGGTACTGTTTTCCATGGAGCTGTTCCATGGCACGGCCTTTGGTGCTGTTTTCAATCACCTTGAATTCAAAAATATACACGGTATCTTTGTAAAAAACACTCATGTCCATGCGTCCATGACCTGTGGCATCTTCAGCCTTCACATCAAATCCTGATGCGGCAAAGTAGCAGTAAAAGATACTGGCATAGTAGCCTTCATAACCAGCCAGCTGGTTTTTTCTGTACCAGTCGTGGGGGATGGATGCAAAAAAACTCTGGAAAATATCCTCCATGGCCTCTGGTTTTTCCTGTTCAAAGCAGGTGTAGAGGTTGCTGCGGATGTTTTCTTTTTTTCGGTAATCCTGAACAAGATAGTTTAAAAAATAATTGGTTAGGCTGTATTTGACCTCAAGGTTGGGGTATCCCATCCTGAAGCGGATCATGCCTTCTCCTGGCATTTTTTCTTTGATGGTGAGATAACCAGTCTGAAATAAAAGGTTTTCCACATAGATCATGTCCACATCAAGGGAGCCGATGAGTTCCCTGCCCAGCACTATGTCTTCCATGGAAGGAACAAAGTATTGTTGTTTTCCCATGAGCTGAATGAGGAAGGTGGGCGTTGCGGTTTCAAACCAGTAGGGCTGAAACTCTTTTTTATCGAAAAAAAGCAGCACATCAAAGGGGTTATAGACTTTCTCGCCTAACCATGCATAGCCGTTGTACCAGGCCCTGAACTTTTCTTTGTCCACGGAAATCATCTGATCCTTGAATACCTCTTCCACATCATCATGGGTGTAGCCGCAGAGGGCACTGTACCGGGAATCGATGGTGATGTCATTGAGGTTATTCAGTCCGCTGAAAAGGGAAACCTTGGAAAATTTGCTGACCCCTGTGATGAAAACAAATTTTAAGTGGGCGTCCGCATCCTTGAAAACAGAATAGAGGTTTTTGAGTTCTTCCCGGATTTTTATGGCAAGCTCTTTGTTTTCAATGCAGTCCAGGATGGGTTTATCGTATTCATCCACCAGAATCACAACATTCAGGCCGGTTTTTCTGGAAATTTTGACAATGGCTTCCATGAGGCGGTCGTTGACGGCGTTTTTTTCATATTCGATTAGAAATTCATTTTTGATATCCGTGAGGATGGAATCAATTTTTGTTCTGAGTTCTTCCATGGATCGGAAAACACCGGAGCCGAAGCTGATACGGATGACGGGATGGACTGTATTCCAGTCCCAGTTGTTTTCAAGGAAAAGTCCTTTAAAGTATTCTTTTTTTCCAAGGAAAGCCTGCCTGAGGGTGTCCAGAAAAAGACTTTTGCCAAAGCGCCTCGGTCTTGAGAGGAAATAGTATTTTCCCGTATCCATGAGTTTTTTTATAAAAAGGGTTTTGTCCACGTAGTAATGGGGTTCCGAGCGTATGATTTCAAAGCTCTGGATACCAATGGGAAGTTTTTTCATGGTGTTTTCCTCTTTTTTTTAAACGGTGTGTTTGATGCACTCGCAAAAACTCTGGCTCTAGAATTTGTCGGTTGGCAATATCAGTATGTTATAGCCATAAGAAGGGCCGTTTTTGACTTTTTGCGAGAGCATCATGAAAAGCTGTTTTTTTTATGACCAGTCGGATCACCACGATCTTTCACCCATACAAATCTGGCATCAGGGAAACTGAAAGCCCAGATTTTGCCTTTGGCAGCGGGCATCCGTAAAGGGTGCCCCCGCAAAGCAGGATTGTGAAATTTTTCACAGGGACAGGCCTTGCGTCTGTCTGCATCAAGGTGTCTGCTTGTATCGTGGCCTGCCCCAGAAACTGTGCGCGCTGGGGATGGTCTGTTTTTTATGTGGACAGATCAGGGCATGGCCTTGCCCTGATTCCCACTTCCCATTATTACCGTTGACTGAGGCCCTCGAAGTCTGGTGGCTGAGGCTCTCGAAGTCTGGTGGCTGAGGCTCTCGAAGTCTGGTGGCTGAGGCTCTCGAAG
>NZ_VLLC01000013.1:2782-114221 GCF_007830435.1 Desulfobotulus alkaliphilus
CTCGAAGTCTGGTGGCTGAGGCTCTCGAAGTCTGGTGGCTGAGGCTCTCGAAGTCTGGTGGCTGAGGCTCTCGAAGCCCCCCTTCCAGCTTCCGTATTCATGAAGGCTGTCCCAGTGCCTTGGTAAGGGCATCCACCACCCTGTTCTGGTCCGCCTCCTGAAGATCCGGGAAAAGCGGCAGGCTGATGGCTTCCTTATAATAGCGTTCCGATTCGGGGAACCGGCCTTCACGAAAGCCCATGTTTTTATAGTAGGGCTGGGTGTGTACAGGTATATAGTGGAGATTAACCCCTATGCCTTTTGCCCTCAATTCCCCGAAGACCTCTCTGTGGCTTTTGGAGATCTGATCCCTCTGCAGCCTTATAATATAAAGGTGCCATGCCGGGTTGGCATCCGGATGGCAGAAGGGCAGGGTCAGGGGAAGGCCTTGCAGCAGGTGGGTGTAACGCTGGCTTAGCTGTCGCCGTTTTTTAATGAAATCCCCAAGCCTGTCCATCTGGCACAGCCCCAGAGCCGCCTGCATTTCCGTCATGCGATAATTGAAGCCAAGGTCAATCTGCTGGTAATACCATGGCCCGTCCGGTGCCTGTGTCATCAGGTCTTCGTCCCTTGTAATGCCATGGCTGCGGAGAAGGGCCATTTTTTCAGCAAGCGCCCTCCGGTTGGTCATGGCCATGCCGCCTTCCGCCGTTGTGATGATTTTAACGGGATGGAAACTGAAAATGGTGATGTCACTGTAGCGGCAGTTGCCTGTTTTTTCATTTTTATAGGAAGCCCCCGTGGCATGGGCGGCATCTTCTATGATGGAGAAGCCATATTTTAAAGAAAGCCGGTGAATACCTTCCATGTCGCAGGGCTGGCCGCAGAGGTGTACGGGCACCACAATTTTTGGCAGACTCTTTTTCTTTTCGGCTTCTTTGAGTTTTTTTTCAAGGGCATTGGGGCAGAGGTTCCATGTTTTTGGGTCGATGTCCACAAAATCCACCGAAGCACCGCAGTAAAGGGCGCAGTTGGCCGAAGCCACAAAGGTGATGGGGCTGGTCCAGAGGGTGTCGCCGGGCCCGAGGCCAAGGGCAAGGCAGGCCAGATGCAGGGCCGAGGTGGCACTGTTGACGGCAAGGGCATGGGAAGCGCCGCAGAAGGCAGCCATTTTATTTTCGAACTCCGGAACCTTTGGTCCCTGGGTCAGATAGTCTGAATGGAGCACCTCAAGTACGGCACGGATATCTTCTTCGGAGATGTTCTGTCTGCCATAGGGTATGGTGGGCGGCATTGATGGGTTCATGGAAAAATTCACCTTTGGCTGTCTGTTAAATTCCTCACTTACCCTTGCATGAAAAGTTCAGTCTGGACAAGATTTTTATCCGGGCAGAGGGTGGTCTCACCAAAATTCTGGCGGAACTGAGATGGTGGTAGAAAAGGAAATCTTGTTTTTTGGATTGGGATGTAGCGTTTTTTCAGTCCTTTGAATTGGGTGGCTAAAAAAAAATGCGGTTTGTATTTTTTTTATGTTGACACATGGAGGCATCACGGGTAGATAAGCACTCGTTTTTGACGGTTGCAAGGGTCGTTAACTCAGCCGGTAGAGTATCTGCCTTTTAAGCAGAGAGTCGTTGGTTCGAATCCAACACGACCCACCACCTATAAGTCCCCATCGTCTAGCCCGGTCCAGGACACCGGCCTTTCACGCCGGCGACAGGGGTTCGAATCCCCTTGGGGACGCCAAATTTAAACAGGCACTTACAGAAATGTGAGTGCCTGTTTTGTTTCTGGCCTGTTAGGATGGCGTGTCTGTTTTTTTGTTTGATTTTCGACAGGCATCGGTGCAGCATATCTTAAAGGCCTGTTTTGCTTTTTCCCGGACAAAAAGCCACAACAATAATAAGGAATGAATGACATGAAGCCAGTGGTTGCCCTTGTGGGGCGCCCCAATGTGGGCAAATCCACCCTGTTCAATCGTATGACCCGGAGTCGGGATGCCATTGTCGATGACATGCCGGGGGTGACAAGGGACCGTCATTTTGGTGATGCCCGCTGGGAGGATAAGTCCTTTATTCTGGTGGACACCGGCGGATTTCTTTCCAATGATGCGGATTCCTTTGCTTCCCACATCCGGGCCCAGGTGGAACTGGCTCTGGAGGATGCGGATCATGTGGTGCTTGTGGTGGACGGTAAAAGCGGCATCTCCTACTATGACAGGGATCTGGTGACGCTTTTGCGGGCAAAGGGAAAATCTTTTTTCTGTCTTGTGAACAAGATTGACGGAGAAAAGCATGAGGTGGCACTCAATGATTTTTATGCTCTGGGAGTTGAGGAGCCCTTTCCTATTTCCGCAGAGCATGGCTATGGTTTTTCCGATTTCATGGATGCCCTTACGGCAGATATGCCCCTGGATGGGGAGGATGAAGGCATTCAGCCCGAAGGTCCGATCCGTGTGGCTGTGGTGGGAAGGCCCAATGCGGGCAAGTCTTCTTTGATCAACCGCCTTCTCGGGGAAGAGCGCATGGTGGTCAGTGAGGTGGCGGGCACCACCCGTGATTCCGTGGATTCCCTTGTGCGTTTTGGCGGTAAATCCTATCTTTTCATTGATACCGCAGGAATACGGCGGAAGGGCAAGGTCACCCATCGCATTGAAAAATATTCTGTGATCAAGGCCTTAAAAAGCCTGGAGCGCTGTGAGGTGGCACTGGTTCTGCTGGATGCCGCTGAAGGGGTGACGGATCAGGATGTCCGGGTGGCAGGCTATGCCAGTGACCGGGGGTGCGGCTGTATTTTTGTGTGCAACAAGTGGGATCTGGTGCCGCCGGAAAAAAAAGACGTCAAACGCATCAAAGAAGATATTGCCATGGAGGCCAAGTTCTTAGGTTATGCCCCTGTGCTGACCATTTCCGCTCTGACGGGCCAACGGGTGACCAGGCTCTTTCCCATGATCGATAAGGTGTATGAGCAGTACATCACCCAGGTCAGCACCAGTCACCTCAACCGGATTATTGAAGACGCCACAGCCCGGACAGAACCTTCCCTTCACAATGGCAAGCGCATCAAGTTTTATTTTGCTTCTCAGGTAAAAAATGCGCCCCCCACCTTTGCCCTTGTCACCAATTATCCGGATGCCATTCATTTCTCTTATAAAAGGTATCTGGTCAATCAGATCCGGGAAGCCCTCGGGCTGGATCTTGCGCCCATTCGCATTGAATTCAGGGCAAGAAGCGGCCGGACCGACTACAGTGGCAAAAAAAGCAAGCCCTCTCCTGCTCTTCTGAAGAAGCTGCAGGCAACAAGGCGGAGCCGTAAGCGTAGAAATCGTTAGGCTGAAAGGTTCTTTTATGGAAGATCTCTTTGCACAGGATGGTCCCGTTTATCCGGAAAACCCCCTTGCGGAAAGAATGCGTCCGGACTCTCTGGAGGATATTGTCGGGCAGGAGCATCTTCTGGCCAAAGGATCGGTGCTGCGCCGTGCTGTGGATGGGGACCGCCTTTTTTCCATGATTCTCTGGGGGCCACCGGGTTGCGGAAAAACCAGCCTTGCACGGGTGCTTGCAAAGGAGACAAAAAAAGGGTTTGTTCAGATTTCTGCCGTGTTTTCCGGTGTGCAGGAGGTGCGCAAAATTATTGAGGAAGCCCGTAGCCGGCGGCGTATGCAGGGCAGGGGAACCCTTCTTTTTGTGGATGAAATTCACCGTTTCAACAAGGCCCAGCAGGATGCCTTTCTGCAGCATGTGGAAGAAGGCCTTATCACCCTCATTGGTGCTACCACGGAAAATCCATCCTTTGAGGTGATTGCTGCCCTGCTTTCCCGCTGCAAGGTGCTGGTGCTGCAGCCCGTATCGAAGGAGGCATGTACCGGGGTTTTGAAACGGGCCCTTCTGGATGCGGAAAAAGGGCTTGGCAGGCTGGGTGTTGCGGCGGGTGATGATGTCCTTGCCCTCCTTGCGGAAATGGCGGACGGAGATATGCGGGCAGCCCTGTCCGGGCTGGAAATGGCGGTGTTTCACTGCCTTGGAGACGGAAGCCGCAGGGAGAGGGTAATTATAAAGGAAGACGTGGCTGCGGTATTCGGGGACCGGGTACTGCGCCATGACAAGGCCGGAGACTCCCACTTCAATCTGATTTCAGCCTTCCATAAAAGCATGCGGGGCAGTGATCCGGATGGCGCCCTGTACTGGCTTTTCCGTATGCTGGAAGCCGGAGACGATCCTTTGTATCTGGCACGGCGCATGGTGCGTTTTGCTTCCGAGGATGTGGGCATGGCTGATCCCGGCGCACTGGCCCTTGCCCTTTCAGCCATGGAATCCTACCGTTTTCTGGGCTCTCCCGAAGGGGAGGGGGCTTTGGCCCAGGCGGCCGTTTATCTGGCCACGGCACCCAAAAGCAATGCCGTATATATGGCCCAGAAGGCTGTGGTGGCCCGCATCCGGGAAACCGGTGCGCCGCCGGTTCCTCTTCATATCCGCAACGCACCCACAGGCCTGATGGCGGATCTGGGGTACGGCAGGGAGTACCGTTATGCCCATGACTTTAAAGATGCCTATGTTCCTCAGGATTATCTTCCCGAAGATCTTTTGCAGGACAGATACTATACCCCCACGGACCGGGGCTATGAAAAGCTGGTGGCCCAGCGCATGGATGGCTGGCGCAGAATCCGGGAAGCTGACCGGAAGAAGCCTTAGGAATTTGTATGTTGTTTAATGGTTGACGGCTCTGTGCCTGTTGCAGTTTTTTGATTGCCATATCTGTCAAATAAGTAACAGTTTTTCAAGTACCATACCTGCAAGACAGATGCACAGGCTCCAGGCTATTTGCCCGTGACGCAATCTTATTCGGGAGCTTCTTGCCCTGTGCGGAAGCGGCAAAAACTCCCCGCCACAGGCAGGATAAGCTTTTTGATTACCATAGCAGGCCTAAGTACGCTGCCTTTGTGGCGGCTCAGACAGTTTGCCGCTTCTTTCGCACAGGCCTGCAAAGCTCTGATCCGAAACGATTGCAATGTCACTTTCAAATAGCCTTGGAGCCTTGCAACAGTACGAAGCTGCTGCAATGACAGCATTGGCAGTTCGAAATAAATTGTGCTGAATAATTACTCAAATAATTACACGGGCACCCGTAAAGGGTGCCCCTACACAAAACAGGGCTGTAAAAACCATTCGTAGGGGCAGGCCTTGCGCCTGCCCGTATCAAAGCCCGCACCATAGGTCTGGTCACAGCCTGACCAGCAAGCTGTGGCTGGGTCAGGGTAGTAAGCAGATTATGGTTTGGCATCGGACTGCCCCGTAAAACGGACCCTCCCCGTTTCCCTTCCCCTTTCATCCCAGCTGATTTCCGTGAAAAAAAATTCTCCGCTGCGGTGTACCCTCAGCACCGTGCTGCTCCTTGTGCCGTAAAGCTCATTGACAATGAAAAGGGGTGCAAGAATTCTTTCCCACTCAAGTCCCATGCCCGTATCCGGCAGATCCCTGTCTTCCGGCATGGAGCGGTCCTGCAGCAGAAGAAAAAAATCTTCTTCTCCGGCCCCCTTGCCAAGGGCCTGATCCAGCATGCTGCATCCCCTTGTCACCTTGGGCCATGGGGTGTCCAGCAGATGATTGGAAAGGCCGTGTACGCCGGAAGGAATCACAAGGCTCTTTTCTGTCTGGTTGCTGTAATAAAAAAGTTTTTCAGGGGTGCCGCAGATCAGGTTGAATCCGTTGAAGGCGCTGGCTTCATTTTTCAGTTTTTTCAGAAAAGACTCCATATCTTCACCGGACCCAAGGGCCTGTTCCACGATATGGCCCCTTGAGGGGGCAGGGTCTTTTCTGGAAAAGGGATCTCTATAGTTGGTGAGGGCTGCAAACAGGAGGGTTTCGGGAGCAATGCCCATCCAGGTTCCCCCTTCCTGGAGATCCTTTCCTGCAATGACAGGGGGGGATGCATTCCTCAGGCGGGCGGGTTCTGTGGGGCGTCTGTGGAATTCGTCCCTGTTGGCCGCCACGATCAGGGGCCAGTCCGGGTGCTGCTGCACTGCAAAGAGGATGAGGCACATGGGCTGTGTTTTCCTTTCAAAAGCCTCTGAAGCTTTGATTGTCAGGTTTTTTTGGCTCTTAGCTGCAACGCCGTTTTTAAAAGGGGTACTTTGTTTACCTGATTGTTGACTTTCCCGCTGTATCCGGTTAGCGTTTCTGAAAACTCGGGGAAAGATGCCTATATCACAGTGCGGGGGCACTCGTCATCGCTAAGGAGGATAAAAGAATGAAAGAGGTTGTTATTGTCAGCGGATCGCGGACAGCCGTCGGTGCTTTTGGTGGCGTACTTAAAGACGTTTCCTGTGTGGATCTTGGTGCCACGGTCATGAAGGACGTCCTGAAAAAAGCCGGTCTGCGTCCCCAGTCCAGTGCTGAGATGGAGTCTTTTTGTCCGGATAAGCTCAAAGGTCTGGGCCGCATTGATCTGGAAGCAGGCGGTTATGACTATGATGAGGCCCTGAAGCCCGTTGCCATCGATGAAGTGATCATGGGGAACGTGTTGCAGGCAGGGCAGGGGCAGAACCCGGCCCGTCAGTCCATGATCCGTGCAGGGCTTTCCAAGGAGACCCCGGCTTTTACGGTGAACAAGGTCTGTGGTTCCGGTCTCAAGGCCATTGCCCTGGGAGCCCAGGCCATTATGACAGGGGATGCGGAAGTGGTTCTGGCCGGTGGGCAGGAGAGTATGAGCAACACCCCCATGGCCCTGCTCAAGGCCCGCTGGGGACACCGCATGGAACTCACCGGCGTGGGGCCGGTACATGACCTGATGGTTTATGATGGACTCTATGAAATCTTCTATGGTTACCATATGGGGATTACCGCTGAAAATATTGTGGGCAAGTATGGAATCTCCCGTGAGGATCAGGATAAGATTGCTGTCCTCAGCCACGCCAGAGCCATGGAAGCCATCAAAAACGGTACCTTCAAGTCGGAAATTGCTCCTGTGGTGATTAAGGGCCGCAAGGGCGATACCATTGTGGATACCGATGAGCGTCCCATGGAAACCAGCATGGAAAAAATGGGCAAGATGAAACCCGCCTTCAAAAAAGATGGCTCCGTCACCGCCGGTAATGCCTCCGGCATCAATGATGGTGCTGCTGCCGTCTTGATGATGACGGCGGAGAAGGCCAAAGAGCTGGGTCTTACGCCCATTATCAAAATCAAGGGTTTTGCTTCCGGCGGTATGGATCCGGCATTCATGGGCTTAGGCCCTGTTCCTGCCATCCGCAAGCTCCTTGCCCGTACCGGGATGCAGATGGGGGACATCGATATGATTGAACTCAATGAAGCCTTTGCCGGTCAGGCCATCGGCTGCATGATGGAGCTGGGCATTGATTTTGAAAAACCCAATGAGCTGGGTTCCGGAATTTCCGTAGGCCATCCCATAGGCGCCACTGGCGCACGGCAGATGGTGACGGGGATGTACCAGATGCAGCGCAAAGGGTATGGCACGGGGATTGTTTCCATGTGCATCGGCGGCGGCATGGGTATGGCCATGATTGTTGAAAAAGCATAGGAATTTGAATTGTTGCCATACTGAAAGAGTGTGAAAAACTTTTTTGGTTTTCTGGTATTTTGTTTGTGGGGGTCGCATCTGCTTTCGGGCGGGTGCGGCCTTTTATTTTTTGTTTCTTTTGAATAAAATACCCGAAAAAGGGTCGCAGGCTTTCCTGAAGAGTGTTATGATAGCATGTTTGCGCCGATCCTTTATTCTGGCGGAGGTTTAAAAGAGCCGTAATGGCGTAAGGGAAATAAAAAAACATAAAATGGAAGCATCTTGGGTTTGTTCCCTGTACAGGTGCTTTTCCACGGAAAGCAGGATGTGTCCATGACCGATACAGATTTGGGTGCGGAGATCAGCATCGAGACAGAGATGCGGCAGTCCTACCTTGAGTACGCCATGAGCGTGATCATTGGCCGGGCCCTGCCGGATGTGCGGGACGGTCTGAAACCTGTGCATCGTCGTGTTCTTTTTGCCATGCGGGAACTTAAAAACGACTGGAACCGCCCCTACAAAAAGTCTGCGCGTATCGTGGGGGATGTGATTGGTAAATACCATCCCCATGGTGATACGGCAGTTTATGACACCATTGTCCGCATGGCCCAGGATTTTTCCATGCGTTATCCTTTGGTGGACGGGCAGGGAAACTTCGGCTCCATTGATGGAGATTCACCGGCTGCCATGCGTTATACGGAAATCCGCATGCAGCGTCTGGCCCAGGAGATGCTGGCGGATCTTGATAAGGAAACCGTCGAGTTCATCACAAACTATGATGAGTCCCTGGAAGAGCCCCTGGTGCTGCCCACCCGTCTTCCGGCACTTCTGGTGAATGGTTCTTCCGGTATTGCCGTGGGCATGGCCACCAATATTCCTCCCCACAATCTCAGGGAGGTGGCGGATGCCATCATTGCGGTCATCGACAATCCGGATATTGATGTCACTGAGCTTATCTCCATACTGCCGGGGCCGGATTTTCCCACGGGCGGGATCATTTACGGAAAATCCGGTATCGTGGAAGCCTACCGGACCGGTCGGGGAATCATACGGCTACGGGCGCTTCTGGATCTGGAGACCGATGCAAAAAACAATGAGATCCTTGTGGTCAAGGAGCTGCCCTATCAGGTAAATAAGGCCCGTCTGGTGAAAGCCATTTCAGACATGGTCCGGGACAAACAGCTGGAGGGTATCAGCTATGTCCGGGATGAGTCGGACAGGGATGGCCTGCGCATTGCCATAGGCCTTAAAAAAGATGCCATGCACGAGGTGGTTTCCAACCAGCTTTTCAAGCATACCCAGCTTCAGAACAGTTTTGGCATTATTTTCCTTGCCGTGGTGAACAACCGGCCGGAAGTTCTTACCCTTAAAGAGATTCTCACCCACTTTATCCGTCACAGAAAAGAAGTGATTATCCGGCGTACCCGCTATGATCTGAAAAGGGCGCAGGCAAGGGCACACATTCTTGAAGGCCTCAAAATTGCTCTGGACAATATTGATGAGGTGGTGGCCCTGATCCGCAAGTCCTCTTCTCCTGTGGAGGCCAAGGACGGCCTGATGGCCCGCTTTGGTCTTTCCGCACTGCAGGCTCAGGCCATTCTTGACATGCGGTTGCAGAGACTGACGGGGCTTGAACGGGACCGTATTCTTGAAGAATATGATGCGATTATGAAAGACATTGCCTGGTTCAAGGAAATTTTAGGCAGCGAAGCCATTGTCATGGATCTGATCAAAGAAGAGCTTGTCACCCTTAAAGAGGAGTTCGGAGACAGCCGACGTACGGAAATTGTGGAATCCACCCGGGAAATCGGCATGGAGGACCTCATTGCCGAAGAAGACATGGTGGTAACCCTCACCCGCACCGGATACATCAAGCGCAATCCCATTACCCTGTACCAGAGCCAGCGCCGTGGCGGCAGAGGCAAGACGGCCATGACCACCCGGGATGAGGATTTTGTCACAAAGCTCTTTGTGGCTTCCACCCACCATACCTTCCTTTTCTTTACCAACCTCGGCAAGGTTTACTGGTCCAAGGTCTGGGAACTTCCCCAGGGCGGCAGGACCAGCCGGGGCAAAGCCATTGTGAATTTTCTGGATCTGGCTCCGGATGAAAAACTGAGTACGGTTCTGGCTGTGCCGGATTTTGAGGAGGGCCGCTACATCCTCATGGCAACACGGCAGGGGCTTGTGAAGAAAACGGATCTCATGGCCTATTCCAGACCCCGGGCCGGAGGAATCATTGCCATTGATCTTGTGGAAGGGGATGCCCTCATTGCCGCAAGGATCACCGATGGCAGCAAGGAGGTTCTGCTGACTTCCGCCGTGGGGCAGACCATCCGTTTTGCCGAGTCGGACGTGCGTCCCATGGGCAGGGTTTCCCGGGGGGTCCGGGGCCTGCGTATGGCAGAAGATGATTACATTGTTGGCATGGAAGTTACAGGCCATGGAAGCACCCTGTTCACGGCCACGGAAAATGGTTATGGCAAAAGAACAGAGGTGGAAGCCTTCCCCATGCAGCGCCGGGGTGGTAAGGGGGTGATTGGTATCCGTACCGATGGCCGCAATGGCAAGGTGGTGGCCATGGTACTTACGGATGAGTCCGATGACGTGATGCTGGTTTCCGACAAGGGGCGTCTGATCCGCATGTCCGCATGCAGTATTTCCGTCATTGGCCGTGCCACCCAGGGAGTCCGGCTGATTCAGCTGGAAGAAGCAGAACGGCTCATCGATGCCGCAAGGCTGGATGAGGAGGCGCAGGATGATGGGGATACCCTTAACGGAGAAGGGGATGGCGGTGAATGTGTGCCTGTGGATCTGGATCAGGATGAATAAGGTCTGTTGGAGTATATCCTGCTCATGTTTGTTAATGCCTTAAACCTGAGAAAAAAGTAACTGCTCAGCATAGTTTTCCAGGTACCATACCTGCAAGGCAGATGCACAGGCCCCAGGCTATTTGCCCGTGACGCAATCCGGCACTCAAGCTGTGAAAAAGCTTATTATTTTTTCTGATTACTACCCTGACTCAGACACAGCTTGCTGGTCAGGTTGTTGCCAGGCCTATGGTGCGGGCTTTTAATACGGGCAGGCGCAAGGCCTGCCCCTACGAAAGGTTTTTAAGGCCCTGTTTTGTGTAGGGGCACCCTTTACGGGTGCCCGCGAACATGCTTAAAATCTGGTCATATAATTTCCATGATTAAGGTTTGTATGGCTGAAAGATAGTGGTAATCAGATTATTTTTATAGCAGCCTTTAGGTTTTTGGCTTGAGTGCCGGAATCCGAAACGATTGCAATGTCACTTGCAAATAGCCAAGGTGCCTTGCAATAGTACGAAGCTGTTGCAATTACAGTATTGGCAGTTCGGAAAAAACTGTTCTGAATACTTACAGAAAAAATATCTAAGGGTGGACGTATGCCACAAGGGAAAAAAGCAGATTTTCAGATAGGGGTGCTGGGGGGCGGTAGCTGGGGAACGGCTCTGGCCATGCTTCTTGCGGATAAGGGGTATCCTGTCAGGCTTTGGGTCCATGAGCCGGAAGTGGCCATGGAAATTAGGGAATACAGGGAAAACAGAACCTATCTTCCGGGGATTATGCTGCCGGAAAACCTTGTGGCCACACAGGATATGGAAGAGGCCCTGAAGGGTAAGGATCTGGTGCTTTTTGTGGTGCCCTCCCATGTGATGCGGGAGACAGCACGCAGGGCCGCAGCCATGATTTCAGAAAAATCCATCCTTGTGACGGCATCCAAGGGTATTGAAAATGTCACCCACAAAACCATGACGGGGATTCTTAAGGAAGAGATCCTGCAAATTCCCGAAGAAAAGATGGCAGTGCTTTCCGGTCCCAGTTTTGCCCGTGAGGTGGGGGAAAAAAGGCCCACGGTGGTGACGGTGGCTTCCAAAGCGGCCAGCAATGCCCGTAAGGTTCAGGAAATATTTGCCAGTCCGGTTTTTCGGGTTTATACGAGCGATGATGTCATGGGCGTTGAGGTGGGCGGGGCCATGAAAAATGTCATTGCCATTGCCGCAGGTGTTGCCGATGGCATGGGACTGGGCCTGAATACAAGGGCAGCTCTGATTACCCGGGGGCTGGCGGAAATCCGGCGGCTGGGTGTGGCCATGGGAGCCAATCCCCATACCTTTTCCGGTCTTTCCGGTGTGGGAGATCTCATGCTGACCTGTACCGGTGCCTTGAGCCGGAACCACACCGTAGGTCAGCTCCTTGGACAGGGAAAGTCCCTGGATGAGATCCTCAAGGAAATGCGCATGGTGGCGGAAGGGGTGAAATCTGCCCGTTCCGTGTATAACCTTTCGGCAAAGCTTGGTGTGGAGCTGCCCATATGCAATGAGGTGTACCGGGTGCTTTACGAGGGCAGCACACCCCGTGAGGCCGGAGAGCGCCTGATGAACCGGACCCTGAAACAGGAATTCCATGATCTTGTCTGAGAGTAACTTCTGAGTAACTTGAATTTAGTTCTTTTAATACAAAAGCTTAAAAAATGACCAATTATCCATCACTGATCGAAATTAGTTTGAATCCTGCACAAGTTACTCTATGACAAGACGCCCTAGCAGGGCGTGAGCTGCTGTTCAGCACAGTTTATTCCGAACTGCCAATGCTGTAGTTGCAGCAGCTTCGTACTGTTGCATGCAAGGCACCTTGGCTATTTGCAAGTGACATTGCAATCGTTTCGGATCAGAGCTTTGCAGGCCTGTGCGAAAGAAGCGGCAAACTGTCTGAGCCGCCACAAAGGCAGCGTGCTTAAGCCTGCCATGGTAATCAAAAAGCTTATCCTGCCTGTGGCGGGGAGTTTTTGCCGCTTCCGCACAGGGCAAGAAGCTCCCGAATAAGATTGCGTCACGGGCAAATAGCCTAGGGCCTGTGCATTAGTCTTGCAGGTATGGTATCTGGAAAACTGTGCTGAAAAATTACGTCTGGACTTGAAAGGCGGGGTATGGATGAAAAATCCACCCAGGAGGGGCATCGAAGGCGGCTTCGTCAGCGTTTCCGTGAATCCGGTCTGGCCGGTTTTCAGGATCATGAAGTGCTGGAGCTGCTGCTGACCCTGTCAACCCCCCGAAAAGACTGTAAGGGGATGGCCTGGGAACTTCTCAACCAGTTTAAAACCCTTCCTGCTGTTTTTGAGGCGGGCTTTGCAGATCTCTGTGCCGTTAAAGGGATAGGGGAGACCAATGCCATTCCCATCAAGCTGGTGAAGGCGGCTGCGGACCGTTTTCTGAAGCAGCGTATCAAGGGCAGGGAAGTTCTTGGGACACCTCAGGCGGTGCTGGATTATCTTTACCTTGAGCTGAGGGAAAGCAGCAGAGAAGTTTTCATGGTGATGTTTCTGGATGTGAAAAACCGCCTGCTGGAAACGGAAAAACTTTTTCAGGGCAGCCTCTCGGCCAGTCCGGTCTATCCCAGAGAAGTGCTGCGTTCGGTGCTGGCCCATCAGGCGGCTTCCGTGATTCTGGTCCATAATCACCCCTCCGGCGATACGGAGCCTTCAAGGGAGGACTACGCCATCACAAGGCGTCTGGTGCATACCCTTGCCCCTGTGAATGTAACGGTGCATGAGCACCTGATCATCGGGAGCAACAGGCACTACAGCTTTGCCGAACAGGGAGTGATACGGGCCATGTATGAAGAGGTGCGTCAGGCGGAATCCAGATTCATGCAGGAGTGGGCACCAGGATGAGCTGTGAAGATCAAAAACCCCATTGTTTTGGAGAGCTGGACAGGGTTTTTCCCATGGGCGAAGAGGGCTTAAGGGAGAGTCCTGAGATGTGTCTGGCCTGTGAAAATAAAACAGCCTGTCTTCGGGCGGCCCTGCAGGGGGAAAAGGGCTGGAAGGCCGAAGAAGAAAAACTTGACAGGGCCTATGCATCAGGGCATCTGGGTTTTTTGGGCAGATGGTCCAGACGCAAGGCACTGCATCAGAATAAAGGCAGAAAAGCGGACTGAGCATTTATAAAAATTTAGTAACTGTTCAGCACAGTTTTCCAAAACTATTCCTGCCAGACAGATGCACAGGCCCCAGGCTATTTGCCCGTGACGCAATCTTATTCGGGAGCTTCTTGCCCTGTGCGGAAGCGGAAAAAACCCCCCGCCACAGGCAGGATAAACTTTTTGATTACCATGGTAGGCTTCAGCACGCTGCCTTTGTGGCGGCTCAGACAGTTTGCCGCTTCTTTCGCACAGGCCTGCGAAGCTCTGATCCGAAACGATTGCAATGTCACTTGCAAATAGCCACGGAGCCTTGCATAAAGTACGAAGCTGCTGCAATTTCAGCATTGGCAGCTCGGAATAAACTGTGCTGAATAATTACAAATTTTATAAACAGGGGGAAGGCTTGTGAAGGGGATTGTGGATCTGCCGCTGGCGGGAAAACGGGTGCTGATACGCGTGGACTTTAATGTGCCCATGGACAGAAACGGGAATATTGCTGAAGATACCCGTATCCGGCGGGGTATGGAAAGTATCCGTTTTGCAGCGGATTCCGGAGCAAGGGTGATTGTGGCATCCCACCTTGGAAGGCCCAGGGGACAGATTGTGCCGGGCCTGAGTCTCAAACCTGCGGCGGATCACCTTGCAGCCCTCCTTGACAGGCCGGTGAGAATGATCGGGGATTCCATAGGCCCTGATGTCAAAAAAGCGGTAGAGGGGCTTGCTGCCGGTGACATTCTCATGTTGGAGAATCTGCGTTTTTACCCCGAAGAGCAGGCCAATGATGAAGATTTTGCCAGACAGCTTGCGGATCTCTGTGATGTTTACATTAACAATGCATTTGCCGTATCCCACAGAAAACATGCCTCGGTCCATGCCATATGCACCTTTGTAAAGGAAAAGGCTGCGGGTCATCTCCTGATGGATGAGCTGAGGTATTTTGATTCTGCCATGGGCGCGCCTGCCCGCCCCCTTGTGGCCATTGTTGGGGGAGCAAAAATCTCCAGCAAGCTCAAGGCGCTGGAAAATCTGCTCCACAGGGTGGACAAGGTGCTGATTGGCGGAGCCATGGCCAATACATTTTTAAAGGCTTCCGGTCTTTTTGTGGGGGATTCTCTGGTTGAAGATGAGATGCTTCAGACGGCTGAGGCCGTCATGGCAGAAGCCAGAAAAAGGGGTGTCCGCTTCTATCTGCCCGTGGATGCCGTAGTAACAAAAGAAATTGCAGAGGATGCCGTTGGCATGGTGGTGCCCGTACAGGAAATTCCCGAGGGCTGGAAAGTGGCGGACTGCGGTCCTGCGACGGTGAGACTTTATGCGGCCGCCCTTGCCAATGCTAAAACTGTGGTATGGAATGGTCCCATGGGGGTTTTTGAAATGGAGCCCTTCAGTGGTGGGACCATGGGGCTGGCCCGGCACGTGGCCGCCTGCCACGGCCTGACCATTGTGGGGGGCGGGGATACGGATACGGCAATCCATAAGGCCGGGGTGGCATCGGCCATGGGATATATTTCCACGGGTGGTGGTGCTTTTCTGAAGCTGCTGGAGGGTGAGTCCCTCCCTGCTGTGGATGCGCTGGCATCCTGAAAACAGGTAGTGCTGATATGTTTGATAAATAATTTTTCTGGCGTGTATCAGGGAGGAGAATGGCTTGAGCTTCTGGACGTATCGGGATCATTTGAGTATGGCCAACCGGCTTCGGAGATCATATTACGAGCTGCTGCGGGATCATCTGGATTATCAGATGGTGCGGTATGCTCTGGTGGATTCCTATAACAACTTCAAGGCAAGGAAGGTTCCCTACCCCTTTGTGGAGCGTCGGGAGCTGAAACCCAAAGCAAGAATCCCCAGCCTTGAATACGAAGCCCAGAATGCTTTTCTCGTGATCTTTGTGGAAGATACCATTCCTGCCGTCCATAAAAAATATATCCGTTTTTTTGATGACAATAAAACCACCAAGTCCAACCTGCTCAGGACAAGAACCCTCTCCCTTGCCAATGAATTTGACCGGAGCCAGAAGTATCTGGAGTCTGCCCAGTTCAATGATGTGCTGCGGGAGCTTCTGCCCGTGGATTATGCCCTTCTTATTCAGCGGGATCCCATGAGCCGTGGCAGAGACCGCTACAATCTCTCCCATTTTCATGTGCGCATTGACTGGCCCATATCCGATGCAGCAGAGGACATGGCCCGGCGTCTGAGGTATATTTCCAAGGATCTTTATGAAAAGGGGGATAAGTATGCCGAAGACGTGCAGAAGAAGTTTTTTGAATACTATGCCCAGCCGGTCATGGCAGGGGGAAGGCGTACGGCGGCCATTGTTGCGGCCCAGTATCTGCGCCGTCTTTCCTGTATATCCACCGTATATGCGGGCAGCAGTGAGTCCCGTTCCCTGATCCGGCTTTCGGAGCGGGGAGTGAGCAAGGTAACGCTGGTCCGTTTTTCCGATGAGGAAACCCGGACCCTTGCCGATGAGAATCACATGTCCGTATCCACTTTCCGCAAGCACTATGCCGTGGCAAGGGAGGGGAAAAATGCGGTATTTGTTTTGCAGGTTCTCTATTCCCGCACCCAGCACGCAAAGCCCCCGGAAGATGGCAAGCTTCGGGAAATCAACCCGGACCCATACTGGGTGACCGTAGGCTCCCAGAGGATTCTTCCCATGGTGGATGCCTGGATGTACCCTCCCATGCCGGTGAATCTGATTTATGCGTAGGAAAGTTCCCGCATCATGGCGATTTCATCGCAGTCCGGAAATTTTACGCAATGGACACAGTCCGACCATATTTTCAGGGGGAGATCGGCCCTGTCGATGCGGTTAAAGTTCAGCTTCCCGAAAAAGACAGGCTGGTAGGTGAGGGTGAAAAGCTGGGTGATACCAAAGGATCTGGCTTCTTCCACCAGTGTTTCCACCATCATTTTTCCTACCCCCTTGCCCTGATGGGCCACATCCACGGCAAGGGACCGGATTTCCGCAAGATCCTCCCAGCAGAACTGCAGGGCACAGCAACCTGCAACCATACCTGTTTCAGGGGAAATATAGACCACAAAATCACGGACATGGTCGTAAAGGGCGCTTAAGGGTCTGGGGATCATTTCTCCCCTGTTTCCAAAAAACTGCAGCAGCCTGTAAATGGTCTGGATATCTTTAATGGTTGCGTGCCGTACCATGGGCGTTTCTCCGCTTTAAGATTGAAGATAAAAGAATTTCCTTTACGCCTTTTTCCCGGCTGCAGCAAGTGTCTTTTTGTCTTACCTGTATTCTTTACGGAAAAGCCCCATATTGCCCGATGCCATTGGCCTGCGTTCCGTTCCGGCAGGAATGGAAAAGTATTCGGGTCTTGCAGCAGGACCGGTTTCCACCATGATGTCTTTCCAGATGGGAAGGGCCGTGCGTGCACCGGTTTCCATAGGTCCAAGGCTTTCATTCCTGTCACAGCCTGTCCAGACCCCAAGGGCCATGGCAGGTGAAAATCCGATGAAAAGACCGTCCCTGAAATTGTCTGTGGTGCCTGTTTTCCCACCAAGGGCACGGTTTGAGGCCTTTGCCCTGCGGCCAGTCCCCTCAGTGACTACGGCCTGAAGCATGTCCGTCATGATGGCCGCACTTTCGGGATGCATGGCGGATCGGCTTTTTCTGGGCGAGGCATAAAGAATCCTGCCGCTGGCATCTTCCACTTTTCTGATACGCCAGGGCTGATGATACATGCCGCCTGCCGGAAAAATCGCATAGGCGGCCGTCAGCTCTTCCAGAGTGACTTCCGATGTTCCCAGGGCCAGAGAAAGATTGGCTTGAAGGGGGCTTTTGATCCCAAGATTTCCGGCAAAGGCCACCACCTTTTCGGGCGTCATCTGATCCGTAAGGCGGATGGGAGGGATGTTCCTTGACAGGGCCAGGGAGGTTCTCAGGGAAATATTGCCCATAAAATTCCTTGAAAAATTCCGGGGCATCCAGTTCTGGCCCCGGCTCTGGGGAAAAATGACGGGTGTATCGCTGATCATCTGATCCTGCTCTGCTCCCCCTTCAATGGCCATGGCAAAAATCAGGGGTTTAAAGGCGGAGCCGGGCTGTCTTCTGGCCTGGGTTGACCGGTCAAAGGGACTCTGGGCGTAGTTTCTGCCCCCGATCTGGGCCAGAACCGCTCCCGTATGGATATCCAGTGCCAGTACCGCAGACTGGGGAAGGGCTGTGATTTGCTGAGCCCGCATCCGGGTTTCAAGGGCAGCCATATGGGTGTGCACGGCCTCTTCAGCAGCTTCCTGTACCCGGCTGTCAAGGCTTGTGTGCACACGCAGGCCGGATTGATACAGGATGTCCGGACCTAAAGCTTCTTCCAGCTCCATTCTCACCTGTTCGATGAACCAGGGCGCCTTTCTGGAGGAGGGGGAGTGGCCAGCAGCAAGGGTAACCGGTTCTTCCAAAGCCGCTTCCAGTTGATCCTGTGAAATAATTCCCGTTGCATGCATCTGGCGAAGGACCGTATTGCGGCGGGCAAGGGCCCTTTCCATGCTGGCCCTTGGAGAAAAGCGGGAGGGGGCTTTGGGAAGGCCTGCAATCAGGGCAGCTTCGGCAAGGGAGATTTCCTCCACGGATTTTCCAAAGTACCTTATGGATGCGGCTTCCACGCCGTAGCTGCCACTTCCCAGATAAATCTGATTGAGATAAAGGGTGAGAATTTCTTCTTTGGTATATCTTCGTTCTATCTGCAGGGCAAGAAAGGCCTCCCGAACCTTCCTCATCAGGGTTTTATCCGGACTGAGAAAAAGGGTTTTCGCAAGCTGCTGGGTCAGGGTACTGGCACCTTCGGAGTAGCCGCCGGATTGCAGGTTTCTGACAACAGCCCGTAAAATGCCCTTTGGGTCCATACCATGGTGGGAATAAAAATTTCTGTCTTCCGTTGCAATGAGTGCCTGTTTTAAAATATCGGGTATCTGGTCTGAGACAACGGGCATGCGGTTTTCCGCATAAAACCGGGCCAGCAGCACACCGTCACTGGAAAAAACCTGGGTCAGGGATGAAGGCCGGTATTCTTCAAGGGCAGTGATCTGGGGGAGATCCCGCATGGTTCCAATGATAAGGCCAAGAAGAAGACCCCCAATAAGTCCCGGAAAACACCAGATCAGCAGGAAACGTTTCATGTCGCAGGTTCCGGAAAATGAAAAGGGACCCGGACAGAAGGTCGTCGGGTCCCGTGTTTTATTAAAAGCAAGAGCATCAGGTCAGCTGCTTTATGTTGGCTGCAAGGTCTGCATCATCAAAGGGCTTATGCATGACCATGGAAATACCGATACCTTTCATGCTTTCCGTGTCTATGCGGGCGTTGGGATGACCGGAGTGCTGTCCCACAAAGTCGCTCTGGGTGGTGATCATGATGATGGGCAGGCTGGCCGGGGTGTATTTGCGGCGCAGCTCCTTTGTGAGCTGGATACCGTTGATGTCCGGCATATTGAGATCCGTGATAACAAGGTCCGGCTTTTCTTCAAGGGCTGCTTCGATGGCCCTTGAGGGGAAATCGAAAAGAACAGGCGAATGCCCCATGGCGTGGAGTTTGCTCTTGTAAATACGCAGCATCATCTTGGAGTCGTCCACAACAAATATCGTAAGTCCCCTGGTTTCCTTTTCCGGTGCCACGGCTGCAAGAATTTTCTCTGCCAGTTCATGGTGGCCCTGGCTCTGCATAAGGGCCAGATAGTGCTTTCTGATATCCGGATGGGCTTTGCCCGCAAGGTGGGAAATGGCAATATTGCTGAAAGATTCTTCCTGTATGAGATTCTCAAAGGTTTTATCCGCTCCCGCATCAATGAGGGTGGCCACAATCTGGCTGGCATTGTCATCACCGGGGGCAATCATGTTCTTGAGGCCTGCTGCAAGTATGGGAGAAAGATTTTTATCCACGGCCCTTGCCGCAGCAAGGCGGACCTGCTCTTCGGGATCTTCAAGGCCCGTGGCCAGACTGATGGCGGCTTTGGCAGCGGGCAACCTTTCCATGGCTTCATAGGCGGCAAAGCGGACGTTTGCGTTGTCCGGTCTTCTGAACAGAATTTTCTGAATGGCGGGAATGGCGCTTTTGTCACCGATATTGCCAAGGACATTGAGGGTATGCACAAGGGCGTCATCATCGGTTTCCTTGAGATTTTCCACCACAACGGGTACGGCCTTGTCTCCAATGGAAATCAGTTTGTCTATGGTCCAGTTGCGGACATCCACGTAATGGGAGTTCAAAAGCTGGGTGAGACGCTGGAGAGCCGCCTGATCCTGAATTTCTCCAAGGGCTTCGATAATGAGCTGGTCTGTGCGGTTGTCTCCCCGTATGGCTTCTGCCAGAAGGTGGATGGCTGTGGGGCCGCCGATTTCCGCAAGGGCAAAGATGGCTTCCTGTTTGAGTTCTTCATCTCCGTAAAAAATAAAATCCGCAATGGCCCGGATACAGGTCTGGGAGGCCATCAGGCTTAAGGCTTTTATGGTTTCACGGAGAAAGTCCGCATCGGATTTACGGGAAAGGTAATCCGAGAGAAGGGGTATGGCTTCTTTGACCTGAAGTTCTCCTGCAATGCGGATCAGGGGAAGACGTTTATCCAGAGTGTCGGCCTTCAGTTCTTCCAGAAGCAGATCCTGACATGCACAGGATTTGTCCAGCAGCAGATCGTGGAGCCTGTTTTTGACTCCGGAGTCGGAAATGGGCAGCTCCAGCATATAGCAGAGGGCTGGGTGGACCACCCGGTCTTCGGCCTTGCTGATTTCATAAAGGGTACGGATCTGGTTTTTTGGATCTATTTTGGGAAGAAACTGAAGCAGGGCTTTGGCCTTTACCATGTCCTTTTGTGATATGCAGAACTTCAGTTCATCGATAAATTCGGAAATACTAATTTTTGTCATGGATCATTTCCTTATGACGGGTTCTTCATGACTGGCCCCTGAACTGGTAAAAGATGGAGTTCAGGTATTTTTTTGGTTCAAAAAGAGCCGTTTCATTGCTTAAGGATTCCGTGGAGCCGATGAGCAGGTAGCCATCCGGTTCCAGTACACTGGCAATTTTCTGGTAAAGCTGTTTGCGGTCCTGGGGGGTGAAATAGATGGCCACATTTCTGCAAAAGATAATATCGAATTTGCCGACTCCGGTGAAAGGCTTCATGAGGTTCATCTTTTTAAAAGAAGCCATGGCCCGGATTTCATCTTTAATACGCCAGTTGTCTCCGTCCCTGTTGAAGTAACGCTGCAGCCTCTGGGGGGTGAGGCCACGGGCGGCTTCAAACTTGTTATAACGACCGTAGCTGGCCTGGGCAACGGCAGCATCGGAGATGTCCGTTCCCACCAGACGGATGTCATAATCCTTCAGGTTGAGGCCGAGTTCCTTCAGGGTCATGGCAATGGAATAGATTTCCTGACCCGTGGAGCTGGCCGCACTCCAGATGCGTATGGGAATTCTTCCGCCAGTTTTTTTCGCTTTCTGACTCCGCTTGTCCACAAGATCCGGAATAATTTTGTGCTGGAGCAGCTCAAAGGGGTGTTTATCCCGGAAAAAATAGGTTTCATTGGTGGAAATGGCATCAATGACCCGTTTTTCAAGATCTTTTTTAAAATCCTTTTGAATTTTCTGGTAAAGATCCGTATAGGAGGTCGCTCCGAGTTCTTCCAGCAGAGGATGCAGTCGGGTTTCCACCAGATACTCTTTCCCGGCAGCCAGGGCAATACCTGAAATATCTAGGATATATTTGGAAAAGAGAGCGAATTCCTGGGGGGTAATTTTTATCATGGGCCACCGGATTTTAAGGGCGAACGGTTTTCAGAATGGCTGAAGCAATATCGTTCAGGGAAACCACAATATCCGTGATGCCGGATTCAATGGGCTCTTTGGGCATCCCAAAAACGGTACAGCTGGCCTCATCCTGGGCAATGATATGGGCTCCGGAGTTTTTCATTTCCCTTAAGCCTGCGGAGCCGTCGGATCCCATACCTGTCATGATGACACCGGTTGCCCGCCCCACATAATGGCTGGCAACGGAGCGGAAGAGGTAATCCGCAGAGGGACGGCAACTGTTTTCCGGAGGATCATCGGTGATTTTGATCAAGCGATTTTTACCATCTCCGGCAGCCACCACCTTCATCTGTTTTCCTCCCGGAGCAATATAGGCAGTATTGTTCTGTATGATTTCTCCCTGTTCCGCTTCTTTCACCTGTATGGTGCATTTGGCGTTGAGGCTTTTGGCAAGGGATGCGGTAAAAATGGGAGGCATATGCTGAACAATGAGAATGGGTACCCCCATATCACCGGGAAGCATGGGCATCATACGGGCCAGTGCATTGGGACCACCCGTGGAGATACCGATGGCGACAATTTCTGATCTGGATCTGCGTGCGGTCAGTTTCTGCATGCGCTGACCGATATCACTTACGGTGCTGCTGCGGACAGGGGCTGCTGGCGCTGGTCCCGATGGGACGGTTTTCCGGGCGGGAGGAGAAGGCATTCCCCGGAGGCGTTCCCGTATGTCTTTTCTTCGCTGGAAGGTCTGGATGATGGGTACAAGGATGCTGCGCACCGCTGCCAGATTTTCTGTCATGGAACCGCTCTGGGGTTTAGGAACAAAATCAAAGGCTCCCAGTTCCAGGGCACGGATGGTGATTTCACTTCCCCGGGTGGTGAGGGTACTGAGCATGACCACACCGACCTCAGGGGCAATTCTGTGCATTTCTTCCAATACTTCAAGCCCGTTCATTTCGGGCATTTCAACATCCAGAGTAATGAGATCCGGTTTGAGTGCAGCGATACGGGAAAGGGCAACCTTTCCATTATTGGCACTGCCCACCACCTGTACGCCGGGGATGGTGGAGAGGATATCACTGACGATTTTCCGGTATACAATGGTATCATCAACAACAAGAACACGGAGCTGGCTCACGGATACACGTTTCCTGATAAGAGGTGAGAAGGAGTACGGCGGATTGTCTGGTCCGTCTTTCCTGAAGAAAGGCCAGATGCTTAGTCTTCCAGTACGGCATTGATATCCAGAAGTCCGATGAGTTTTTTTTCTGTTTTAAAGACCCCATGGAAAAAACGTCCCTGCACGCCGCCGATGTTGGAGGGTGGAGGTTCGATGCGGGAAGACTCGGCCAGCAGAACATCACTGATGCTGTCCACAAGGAGGCCTACCTGCTCATCCTTGAAATCCACAATGATATTGCGGTTATCTTTTCCGGGTTCAACGGAGGAAAGTCCCAGCTTGATGCCCAGATCAATGATGGTGACAATGCGGCCCCTGAGATTCAGCACACCCTGCACATAGTCCGCAGCCTGGGGCACGGTGGTGACTTCCGTGAGCTTATTGATTTCCTGAATCCTCAGAATGTCAATGCCGCAGAGGGCATCTCCGATATAAAAGGTTGCCAGCTCAAGTAAACGGTTTTCCTGGGTGTTTTTTTCAGCCTGTTTTTGCATGGGTGTTTTCCTTACAATGGGACCGGACAGGAATTTTCGGGGGCAAAGGATTTTCCCTGCCCCCCGAAAATGGGCTCATACAATACTTGCCATGGTATCCCGTATGGATATGAGCAGTTTTTCCCGGTCCAGTTTGATCTGGTAGTCGTCTATGCCCGCAGCCTGTCCTTTGATGATATCCTCTTCACCGGCAAGGGAGGTGAGGGCAATGACCGTAAGATGGGAGAAACGGGAATCTCCCTTTATTTTACGGGTCAGCTCAAATCCATCCATATTGGGCATTTCAAGGTCCGTGAGCACAAGTCCAATTTCATCGACATGGGTCTCCAGAAGGGAGAAAGCCTCCACTCCGTCTTCTGCAACAAGAACCTCATATCCGTCTTCCGTCAGGAAGCTTGTGACCTGATTTCTGAAAAATGCGGAATCTTCGGCAAAGAGAATTTTGACGCCACCCTGCATCTGACCATTGCTGTCCAGAACGGGTGCCGTGGCAGAAAGTCCCGTAAACCATTCCGGATTGAGGGTTTTTACAACGCCAAAGATGTCCACCATCAGGGTGGTCCGTCCGCCGATGATCATGGAACCCATGATACCCGGCTGTTTCAGTGTGCTGGCATCCACATTCAGGGTGGCTTCTACGGCATCCACGGGCGGGCTGACCATCAGGCCGATTTCCCTGCCTGTAAATTTAAATACAATGACTTCCACCTGTTCCCTTTCGGGAAGGGGCTGGATATTGGCCACTTCGCCCAGCTCGTGCAGGGGCAGGGAACCTCCCCTGTACTGCACAACCCGCTTGCCACCGACATATTCGATGTCCGTGGACTTAATGCGTTCAATGCGTTCCACAAGATTGAGGGGAACGCCGAACTGTTCCGTTTCCGCATTGCGGAAAAGAAGCAGGGATGCCTTGTCTTCCTGTCTCTGGGTACTTTCGATGAGTTCTTTTTCTGCATGGGCAAGGGTTTTGGAGGCGCCGCTGGAGGAAAGGTCTGCCATTTCCGCAAGGGATGCCACATCGAGGATCAGGGCAACGCGGCCATCTCCCATGATGGTGGCACCTGCATACCCTTTGCAGTCCTTCAGATGGCGGCCAAGGGGTTTTACAACAATCTCTTCGGAAT
The DNA here is from genome assembly GCF_007830435.1 of Desulfobotulus alkaliphilus. Classification (GTDB taxonomy): domain Bacteria; phylum Desulfobacterota; class Desulfobacteria; order Desulfobacterales; family ASO4-4; genus Desulfobotulus; species Desulfobotulus alkaliphilus. The sequence continues at coordinate 26,777 of NZ_VLLC01000013.1, forward strand.
CCCTCAGCTGGTCCACCACAAGACCGTAACGGAAGGTGCCCGTGGAAACCACGGCGATATTGATGGCACTGTCGGCCCTGAACCGACGGTCTTCCTGTTTTCTGGGGGCTTTATCTTCTTTTTTTAATACCTTTTCCCTGCCGCCATCCAGTTGGGCGGATCTGCGGTCGGCAATGTTGACCCTTCTGTCTTCTTTTTCTTCCCCGGTTTCGGGGTCAATGTATGTTTTTTTAATGCCAAGGACATCGGACAGATCCAGAAGGGGCAGCAGGGTTCCGCGGAGGCGGACCACAGCGGCTTTGCCGACCTTTTCTATGCGCTCCTTTACTTGGGCTGCGGGTATGCGCAGCAGTTCATTGAGGTTGACCTGGGGAATGGCGTAGCGCTCTTTGCCCACGGAAATAATCTGGCTGGGAATGATGGCAAGGGTCAGGGGAAGCTTGATGCGGATGATGGTGCCCGAACCTACTTTGGAATCAATATCCACAATACCGCCAAGGCGGTCCAGGTTGGTTTTCACCACATCCATGCCCACCCCGCGGCCCGATACATCGGTAACCTGCTGGGCCGTGGAAAAACCGGGAAGAAAAATCAGATTGATTTTTTCCTTGGCAGACAGGGTCTGGATGTCCTGTTCAGAAATCAGGCCCTTGGAAAAGGCGGATTTTGATATGGCTTCAGGGTCAAGGCCCTTGCCGTCATCTTCAATTTCTATATTGACCTGACCGGCTTCATGGAAGGCCTTGAGCCGGATGGTGCCGACTCTGGGCTTGCCACTGCGCTGGCGGATATCCGGAGTTTCTATGCCATGGTCAACGGAATTTCTCACCAGATGGGTCAAAGGATCATTGATGGCCTCGATAATGGTTTTATCCAGCTCAACTTCCTTGCCTTCAATCTTCAGGTTGATTTCCTTGTGCAGGGACTTGGAGAGATCCCTTACAATGCGGGTGAATTTATTGAAAACATTGGCAATGGGCTGCATGCGGGTCCGCATGATGGCCTCCTGAAGTTCGGAGGTGATCATGTCGATGCGCTGGCCTGCGGCCTCAATGGCCTGGGAGCTGCTGGTGGCAATGCCCTGGGTCAGCTGGTTGCGGCTGAGCACCAGTTCCCCCGCAAGGGTCATGAGGGTATCCAGAAGATTGACATTCACCCTCAGGGAGGCCTGACTTTTCTGCTTGTCATTTTTACTGGCGCTGTCAGAGATCTCATCATCCGGATCATCTGTGTTTCCCGAAGACCAGGAAGCAGCCGTGGAAGCGTAGGCCGGTTCCTGTGGCGGCAGCGCGGCAGCAGCAGGGGGGCTGACTGCTGGTTCCGGCTTCGGTTCGGGCAGGGGGGGGGCCGGAGCAGGCATGGCGGGTGCCGGTTTTTCGACTGTCTTGACTGCGGGTTTTTCCGGAGGCGCCGTGGGAGCTGCGGGGCGGTCTGCGGCAACCGGTGATTCAGTTCCGCCACTTTCCGTGGTGGCTTCCGGCGGGATATGGTGAACGTATTCCGGGTCGAGATCCACCAGAATGGAGGCCATATCCGGCTCTATGATGGAGGCGAAAAGGATGAGGAAGGGAATTCTTCTTGGAAAATCATCCTCCAGTGTGCCTACGGCGTCAAAGTCAATTTTAGAATCCAGGATGATACCGCTGTTCAGGAGGGAAGTAATCACATCCAGAGGGGTTTTGTTTTTTTTCTGGATATCCTGAAGCATATCAAATTCCAGAAGATAGAGGAACTTGCCGTGTTTGAAGGCCTGATCCAGATCAAAACGGGAGGCTTCCATGCGCGCCTGTCCCACGGGATGCTGTATGAATACTTTTTCACTCACGGTTTTTTTCTCCGCTTCAGGAAGAGAGCCTTCGGTGATGGCTATCAGGGCCTGAAGAAGGGTATCAATATTGACACTGTTGCTGGTTTCCACGTCCTGTATCAGTTCCCTGAGCCGGTCAAAGGCCTGCAAAAGAACGGAAATAATCTCTGGTGTGGGCACCATCTCATGGCTGCGAACCAGTCCCAGAATGCTCTCAAGGTTGTGGGAAAGATCTTTGATGGTTCCAAGGCCCATGAATCCAGCACCTCCTTTGATGGAGTGTGCCGCCCGGAAGACGTTGTTGACCAGATCTTCATCAATGTCGGCCCCCTGGGATTCAATGGCCAGGAGATCATTTTCGATATCTGAAAGGTGTTCCAGGGATTCTTCCACATACATGCGCAAGGTTTCGTCATCTTCAAAGATCATGGTGCGCCTCCGGGTATAACGGATCCAGGTTTCTGATCCCCTGCCTGTGGGCACGGGGATTCGGGGTACGGGGCTGGGGAGGGATGAGAAAATATCTGTAAAGGCTTTTGGATACGGTCCTTACATTCCTTTAAAAATATTCCGGTTTCCCATTCTTAAAGTCAATCAGAAAATCTAATAAGGATCAGATTTTTAAGGCAAGGAGAACATCTGTTTGATTCATTGCAGGAAAGTATATCAGTATGCAGAGGCATTTGGCAAGGGTTCTTCGGGAATTCGGATCAGACTCAGGGCCCTGTGATCATTTTCAAGGGTGACCTGAAGCCTTGTATTGGGGCGTGCTACGGAGACCGGGGTGTCTGCTTCTTTGATGCAGACAATGCGGTCCGTGGAGGGGGGGGCTCCGGGGTGGAGAACCTCAACAACATCTCCTGTGACAAAACGGTTACGGCAGACAAGGGCATGGCTGCCGGACTGCCCGTCGGAGAGGATTTTGCCCACAAAAAGGGCTTTGGGACTTTTCCCTTCCGTATTGTGGACATCGGGCTGGATGTCCTGGGGTTTATTCAGGTAGAAGCCCGTGCCATATCCCCGGTGGTGGAGACTGTTCAGGCGCCTGAACCATGAAGGGTCTTCTTTGTATGCCGCAGGATTTTTAAAAAAAAGATCCAGTGCTTCCCTGTAGACGCCTGTGGTCACAGCCAGATAATGGATACTCTTCATCCGTCCTTCTATTTTGAAGGAGGAGACGCCTGCGGCAATCATTTCCGGCAGGTGGGCAATCATGCACAGGTCTTTGGAATTAAAAATATAGCTGCCCCTCTGGTCTTCCAGCAGAGGGAAGTAATGGCCGGGTCTTTTGGCTTCAACCACGGAATAACTCCAGCGGCAGGGGTGGGCGCAGTGGCCACGGTTGCTGTCTCTGTCTGCCATGCAACTACTCAGAAGACAGCGGCCTGAATAGGCAATGCACATGGCACCATGGATAAAACATTCCACCTCAATATTTTCCTGACAGAGGGCCTTGATTTCTTCCATGGAAAGCTCTCTGGCCCCATTGATTCGGCGGATACCCTGCTTTGCCCAGAATTTCAGGGCTGCCACATTGGTGGTGTTGGCCTGGGTGCTCAGGTGGAGCGGAATGTGTGGGACGGTTTCCCGTGCAAGCAGAAGGACACCGGGGTCTGCCACGATCAGGGCATCGGGGCCACAGGAAGAGAGGTCCCTGAGGTAGGCTTTCAGTTCCGATAGTTCATGGCTTCTGGGAAAGATGTTGCATGTAACATAAACCTTTGCATTCAGATGGTGGGCCAGACGAACCGCTTCTTTGATTTCAGGTATGGAAAAATTGTCGGAAAAATTTCTTAAGGAGAAATTTTGTCCTCCAAGATAAACGGCATCCGCCCCGTAGGCCAGTGCAATTTCCAGTTTTTCCATGTTTCCGGCAGGCGCAAGCAGTTCAACGGGAAGCTTTGATCGATGGGTGTGCTTGCTCATGGGTGCAGGTTTTTCCTGTAGGGGCTTTGCCAAAATGGATTGTCCGGGGCTGTATGGCTCCCTGTTTCCAGAAGATTTCAGAGGTGTCGCTGGGTTGTGTGGAAAGGTGGTGCCCCCGGCAGGAATCGAACCTGCGCTCAAGGATTAGGAATCCTATGCTCTATCCACTGAGCTACGGGGGCACGTTAAAACCCTGGAGCATATAGCTAATTTTTTTTTATTCTGCAAGGAAAATGGAGAGTCCTTGCCCTGTTCTTTGTGTCTTACTCAATAAAAAGCTGCTGTCCCGGGTAGATGGTGCTTTGTCTGTTCAGGTTGTTTATCTGAAGAAAGCGTTGCAGGGGCATATTGTGTCTTAGTGCTATGGTGGAGGGGGTGTCTCCGGCCTTCACCCTGTATGCCTGGCGCTGGGAGTCGATGGTTTTTACCTGTTGCGCCGCTCCGGGGATCCGCAGGCGCTGGCCGATCTGGAGATTGGCGTTTGGAAGCTGGTTTGCGGTTATAATGTCATTTTCTGAAAGGTTGAATCTTCTGGACAGGTGCCAGAGTGTGTCTCCCCGTTGTACCGTGTAGGTCAGGGTCTGGCGCTGCTGGGAAGATGGCGTGATATTCCTGCTGGGGGAGACTGTCTGCGCCATTGAAGCGCTGGCCGGCACCTTGATGACTTCCCCTGCACGGATGAGGTCGGCTCTCCTGATATTATTTTCCTGCATCAGATGCCGTACGGATACCCTGTAACGCGCAGCAATGGTTGACAGAGCCTCTCCAGGCATGACTCTGTGATAAAGATGGGCTCTCTGGGGGGGGCTTGCTTCATCAATGGATTCTATGGAGGCCAGGAAGTGGTCTGTATAGCCCTGGGGTATTTTCAGTGCATAGGTTGCGTTGGGCAGCAGGTCATAGCGGAGTTCCGGGTTCAGGTTTCTCAGATTCTCCAGAGATATACCCGTTGCAGATGCAATGGCCTGCAGGGATACCTGGCGTTCAACGGAGACGGTTTCAAAGGAGGGAGGGCTGTAGAGATCGCTGGGATCGAAACCGTATTTTTCCATGTTTTGAATAATATGTACTGTGGCGAGGAAACGGGGAACGTACTGGGCTGTTTCTCTGGGAAGTCTAGTATAAAGATCCCAAAAATTGTCAAGGTAATTGACGTTCTGGCTTCGGATGGTTCGGAGGACGCGGCCTTCACCGCAATTGTAGGCGGCCAGTACCGTTGGCCAGTCCCCAAAGAGGCGGTGAAGTTCCGTAAGATAGGCAATGGCGGCGTCGGTAGCCTTTTCAGGGTCCATGCGTTCATCAATGAGGAGATCCCTTTTGAGTCCAAAGCGAACACCTGTGGAAGGGATGAACTGCCATAGTCCCAGTGCCCGGGCGCTGGAAAGGGCTTTTACCTGAAACCCTGATTCAATAAGCGGAAGCCAGGCCAGCTCTTCGGGAAGACCTGCGGCATGGATTTTTTCAAGGATCATGTCCATATACATCCCGGAACGTCGGTAGGAGCGTTCAAAAAAAGCCCGTTCCCTGCCTGTAAAGCGGTCGATTTCCTTTTGAACATAGTCATTGTCGGGGATCTGTATAGCGCTCTGTTTGCCTTGTACTCCGATTGTCTGGGAAGAATAAATTTCCTGGATGCGGCGTGCAATGGTCAGTCGGATGTCATCTCTTTGCTGGAGGTCTTCAGCGGTCAGGCTTTCTGTCCGAATGATGATGGCGTAGGCCTGGTCCAGGGATTCGAGGGCTGCATCATATTCCCCGGCTTTCCAGAATTCATTGGCAGCGTCATAAAAATCCAGAGCCTGATCAAAGGACGTTGTTGTCCCCTTCAGCTCAGGAGAAGCAGAGCGGGTGGGATCGGTGGGGGGCAGGGTGACTTTTTTCTCCTGCGCAACAAGTTTCCGGGCGGCTTCATGGTTGTGCTGGTTCTGCTGAAGGGGATCCTTGCTGTTGTCCTGTGCATGATGCAAAGATGCACAACCGGAAAAAAAAAGGCTGGAACAGAATAGGCAAAGGATGAGACGTTTCATGCTGGGAGAACCTCGTATAAGAATTTTTGCGGCAGTGCCGACCGGATGATTTTGCAGAAAAGGGCCGGTGTTATAAAAATGCAAGACAAAAGTGTATAGTAATCAGTTTGTTAGTTTTCAATATCTGATATGTTTATGCTTTTTTAAAGTTCTAGAAAAAGGTTGTCCTGATTCACTGCAGAAATTCATTTTTGATGTCCCACAGTAATTTCAGGTTGGTTTATAGTTTTGGAAATCATGTGGTTTGAGGTTAATTCTTTGAAATAAGGCAGTAATGTACACAATATAAAAAGGTGTCCACAATATCTGGCTTGTTTTGCATCTGCCTGTAGTATTCAGCAAGCATAAAAAAACTAACGCAAGCTGCTTGTCTGTGTCAATGAAGAATTATGTTTTCTGTAACAGGTGTCTTTCTGGTTTTGGAAAAATAATGTTTTGTGCCTCATGTGATGACGCATTTCTGCAGTGTGCGCCGGAGTATTTTTGTCCGGGAAAGGGTTTGAAAAAAAGGGTGTATATTAATGGTGGTGGGGAGTCCGGGCAGATGCTTTTTTTATCTTTTTTTAAAAAAAAGCTTGTCAAATGCAGGGGGATTCGTTTAGAAGGAGAAGTTGTCTTTAAGGGCCAACGTAGCTCAGCTGGCCAGAGCGGCTGACTTGTAATCAGCGGGTCGGGGGTTCGAATCCCTTCGTTGGCTCCAAAAAAAAAGACGGTGGGGTTCCCGAGTGGTCAAAGGGAGCAGACTGTAAATCTGCCGGCCAAGCCTTCGGAGGTTCAAATCCTCCCCCCACCACCATCTTAACGGTCTTGTAGAAGATTTTTTGCAAATAATGCTTGCAATGAAATCGCAATTGTACTACATGGCTGCCTGCAAAACAAAAGAGTGGTTCTTTTTTGAACCTTCTGGCGGGAGTAGCTCAGTTGGTAGAGCATCAGCCTTCCAAGCTGAACGTCGCGAGTTCGAACCTCGTCTCCCGCTCCAGTTAAATTCGTCAGATTTTTTTGTCTGATGTTTTGAAGGCAATAAAGTGTGCCCATGTAGCTCAGCCGGTAGAGCGCATCCTTGGTAAGGATGAGGTTCACCAGTTCGATTCTGGTCATGGGCTCCATTTATTGCTTATTTTCTATTTGAGGTTTTTCGAGTGGGTCCGACGTCGTGTGAAGAGGCGGACGCAATCCTTCGGAGAAAACGATCAAGCAGGTTTTTTTAGGAGGCGAATCAATGGCTAAGGCAAAATTTGAGCGCACGAAGCCGCATGTGAACGTCGGGACCATTGGGCATATCGACCACGGCAAGACTACCCTGACGGCAGCGATCACCAAGACCTGTGCAGCAAAAGGTCTGGGTCAGAAAGTGGATTATGATAATATCGACAAGGCTCCCGAAGAGCGCGAGCGCGGTATTACCATTTCAACCTCCCATGTGGAGTATGAGTCCGTTAACCGTCACTATGCCCATGTGGACTGCCCGGGTCATGCGGATTATATCAAAAACATGATTACGGGTGCAGCCCAGATGGATGGTGCCATTCTTGTGGTTTCCGCCAGCGATGGTCCCATGCCTCAGACCCGTGAGCATATCCTTCTTGCACGTCAGGTAGGTGTTCCCCGTATCGTTGTCTTTCTGAACAAGTGCGACATGGTGGATGACGAAGAGCTGATCGAGCTGGTGGAGATGGAGCTTCAGGAGCTTCTGGACAAGTATGATTTCCCCGGAAGTGATACTCCGATTATCCGTGGCTCTGCCCTGAAGGCACTGGAATCCGATGATCCGGATTCTGAGGACTGCAAGCCTATCTGGAATCTTCTGGATGCAGTAGACAGTTATATTCCTGAGCCTGAGCGGGATGTGGACAAGACTTTCCTGATGCCCGTGGAAGACGTGTTTTCCATTTCCGGCCGCGGTACCGTTGTTACCGGTCGTATTGAGCGTGGCATTATCAAGCCCGGTGATAACGTTGAGATTGTTGGTCTTCGTGAGACCATCAAGACCGTATGTACCGGTGTTGAGATGTTCCGCAAGCTTCTGGATGAGGGTCGTGCCGGTGATAACGTGGGTCTCCTTCTTCGTGGTACCAAGCGTGATGAGGTAGAGCGTGGTCAGGTTGTTGCCAAGCCCGGCAGCATTACTCCCCACACCAAGTTCCAGGCCGAGGTTTACATCCTTTCCAAGGAGGAAGGTGGGCGCCATACGCCGTTTTTCAGCGGATATCGTCCCCAGTTCTTCTTCCGTACCACAGACGTTACCGGTATTATGAATCTGCCGGAAGGTGTTGAGATGATTATGCCTGGCGATAATGTGACCATTACAGCCGAGCTGATTGCTCCCATCGCCATGGAAAAAGAACTTCGTTTTGCTATTCGTGAAGGTGGCCGTACCGTTGGTGCGGGTGTTGTTTCTGAAATCGTTGCCTAATTCAAGGAGAGTCCGGTGAGAGTCATTGTAACGCTGAGCTGCACCGATTGCAAACAGCGCAACTATACTACGACCAAGAATAAGCGGACCACTCCGGATAAGCTGGAGTTCAGTAAATATTGCAGATTCTGCAAGCATCACACCAAGCACAGAGAAACCAAGTAGCTCTTTTTTGATGATAGTAAAGACCTGTCGGCAGCATTGTCGGTCGGCAGGTCTTTTATGCAGGCCAGTAGCTCCAATTGGTAGAGCGGCGGACTCCAAATCCGTAGGCTGGGGGTTCGAGTCCCTCCTGGCCTGCCAAATCAAAAACATGAAGCTTGGTTTGATCATAGCTGAAAACGGGGCAAGGTGTTATGGGACGCTTATTAAAAAAGAAAACAGATAAGCAGGTTCAGAAAAAAAAGCTGAAGTTAAAGGCTAGTCAGGATGAAAATGCTGAGTCCCCATCTGAAAGCGTAAAACCCCACAAATCTGGTGAGATCAGCATATCCCAGGCAGACAAAGCATCCAAAACACCTCACGGAAGCCGCTCGGTTGCAAGGCCTGATAAGAAAACGGCTGTAACCAAGGGGCTTGAATTTTTTCAGGAGGCCCGTGCGGAACTTTCTAAGGTTGTGTGGCCATCCAGGCAGCAGGCTCTGGCTTCTACCGGAGTTGTGATTGTTCTTGTGCTTATATTGTCTTTTTTTCTAGGGGTTGCCGATGCTGTCCTCACCCGTCTGGTTCGGCTGGCTTTGAATTGGTGATTATGGGGGGGATATGGTTAAAAGATGGTATGTTGTACATGTGTATTCGGGATTCGAGGGTAAGGTAAAACGCTCTCTGGAAGAACGGATCGCAAGCTCCCCCCTGAAGGATTACTTTGGTGAGATCATCGTTCCTACGGAAACAGTGGTGGAGTTGGTAAAGGGGGAGCGAAAAGAATCTTCCCGGAAGTTTTACCCCGGTTATATTTTGGTGCAGATGGCCCTGACCGATCACACCTGGCATCTTGTGAAGGATACGGGTAAGGTAACGGGGTTTCTTGGTGGCAGAGATAAGCCGGCACCCATTACCGATGCTGAAGTGGATCAGATTCTTCGGCGGATGGAAGCAGGCAAACAGAAGCCTCAGCCAAAATATCATTTTGAACCCGGCGATGAAATTCGGGTGATTGACGGACCCTTCACAAACTTTAACGGTACCGTTGAAGAAGTCAATCCGGAAAAAGGGAAGATCAAGGTCTTTGTAAGTATTTTTGGCCGATCGACTCCCGTTGAGCTGGAGTTCGTACAGGTTACCAAGCTTTAAGGTGTAAGGAGTACAGACCAAGATGGCAAAAAAAGTGATGGCGCAAATCAAGCTCCAGGTTTCTGCGGGGAAAGCGAACCCTTCTCCCCCCATCGGTCCGGCTCTGGGGCAGCATGGCGTAAATATAATGGATTTCTGTAAGGCCTTTAATGCGCGTACGCAGAATGATGCGGGCATGATTATTCCTGTTGTGATTACAGTATATCAGGATCGTACGTTTACCTTTATCACCAAGACGCCTCCTGCGTCCGTACTCCTGAAAAAGGCCGCAAAAATTGCTTCGGGTTCCAGCAATCCGAAGCTGAACAAAGTGGCAAAAATCAGCCGGAATGAGGTTGAAGAAATCGCCAGGCTCAAGATGCCGGATCTCAACGCCTATGACCTGGATACCGCTGTGAAGATCATTTCCGGTACTGCCAGAAGCATCGGTATCGAGATTGTTCAGTAAAATAAGGAGTCGGAAAAAATGCCGAAGCGCGGTAAGAAATATCTGGAAACGGGCAAAGGACATGATTTCACGGCAAAATTAGGTTTGCGGGAAGGCATTGAGCTTGCCCTTGAAGCCACGTATGTGAAATTTGATGAGAGTGTGGATGTTGCCGTGCGCCTTGGGGTTGACCCCCGGCATGCGGATCAGATGGTCCGTGGTACCTGCATTCTGCCCAATGGTCTTGGTAAGGAAGTCCGGGTACTGGTTTTTGCCAGAGGCGAAAAAGCCAAAGAGGCTGAAGAAGCAGGCGCGGATTATGTAGGTCTTGAAGATCTTGTGGAAAAAATTCAGGGCGGCTGGTTTGATTTTGATAAAGCCGTAGCTACGCCGGATACCATGGGTGTTGTGGGCAGAATTGGTAAGCTCCTTGGCCCCAGAGGCCTGATGCCCAACGCCAAAACCGGTACAGTGACCTTTGATGTTGCCCGGGCGGTTGATGAACTGAAAGCGGGTAAAATTGACTTCAGGGTAGAAAAGGCGGGCATTGTTCATGCTCCCATGGGTAAAAAGTCCTTTGGTCCTGAAAAGCTGGAAGAAAATATCCGTGCATTTCTGGACAGCATCATAAAACTCAAGCCTTCCGCAGCCAAGGGAGCCTATATTCGGGGCATGGCTGTTTCAACAACCATGGGCAGGGGTGTGAAGGTGGATACCCTTACTTTGAAGTAAAAAAACTGTCTGAATTCAGGTGAATCAAATGGGGGGGAGGCTCTGTGTCCTCCCTGCTTTTTCACATAAACCGGAAATTTTCCGGTGCTGTCAGAGACAGTAGGTACACATGGAGTGTGTAAACGGCGCTGCCGACCTACCGAGACAGATGATGTTTGGGTTTGGCCGGCACCTCCATGCAAATTTAAAAGAAAGGGGGTGTTAGGAAATGAAGCTGTCCGAAAAAGAAGCGCTTGTGCAGAAACTGCACGAAGGTCTCGCCAGTGCACAGATTGCCATTATTGCGGATTATAAAGGGCTGAACGTAGAGCAGTTTTCTCGTCTCAGACGGGATCTCCGGGAAGCTGGTGCAGATATCCAGGTCGTGAAAAATACTCTTCTGAGGCGAGCCTCGGAAGGAACCAGCGCAGATATCATACGGGATCACTTTAAAGGGCCCAGTGCCATATGTTTCAGTGCAACGGATCCGGTTCTTCCTGCAAAGGTTCTTACCAAGTTTGCTGAAGCCAATGACAAGCTGGAAATCCGTGCGGGAGTTCTGGAAGGTAAGCCCTTGGGAGCTGCCGACCTTAAGGCCCTGTCTGAACTTCCCAGCCGGGAAGAGCTGCTGGCACAGGTACTCTCAGCGATGATTGCAGTGCCTACCGGCTTTGTCCGCGTTATCAATGCTGTTCCCAATGGTCTTGTGAATGTCCTGACGGCCATCAAAGATCAGAAAGAAGCTGCCTGATATTTTGGCATGCAGGCAGATCGTTTATTATTATCATTATTTACTATAAAAACGCTTGTTTTTTGGAGGCTTGATCCATGGCTGAAATTACCAAACAGGATGTAATCGATTTTATTGCAAACATGACAGTTCTTGAGCTTTCCGAGCTCGTTAAGGAACTTGAAGAGAAATTTGGCGTATCTGCTGCTGCCCCCGTTGCCATGGCTGCCATGCCTGCCGGTGCTGCTGCGGCTCCCGTCGAGGAAAAAACCGAATTTGACGTTGTTCTTGTGGCTGCAGGAGACAAGAAGATCAACGTTATCAAGGAGGTACGTGCCATTACAGGTCTTGGACTCAAAGAAGCCAAGGATCTTGTTGAAGGTACACCTGCTCCCGTCAAAGAAGGTATTGCCAAGGAAGAAGCAGAAAAGTTCAAGGCACAGCTTGAAGAAGCCGGTGCAAAGGTTGAACTTAAGTAGTCGATTCCTGTCTTGTCCTGTCGTTTTCACCATCCGTTCACATAAACGCTGTTGCGGAATTAAGTCCGTGGGCCTTGGCTCGCGGACTTGTTCCGCTGTTGCGTAAGCAATCGGGGAGAAGCCATGTCCGGAAGCCCTCTGGCCAACAAGCGTGTGAGAAAGCGTTTCGGCGGAAAGCACACCATTATTGATATCCCGGATCTGATCGGGATGCAGCGGGAATCTTATGAGAGATTCCTTCAAATGGATGTGACGCCGGATCAACGTCGGGACATCGGTCTGCAGGCGGTCTTTAAATCTGTTTTCCCAATCAAGGATTTCACGGGAACCGCATCACTGGAGTTTGTGTCCTATGATTTCGGTGAGGTGAAGCATTCCGTAAGCGAGTGCATCCACCGTGGAATGACCTATGAAATTTCTGTACGTATCCGGGTTCGTCTTGTCGTCTATGACGTGGATAAAGATGCGGGTACCGTAACCATAAGGGATATCAAAGAGCAGGAAATCTATTTTGGGACCGTGCCCCTGATGACGCCTCGGGGAACCTTCATTGTGAATGGTACCGAGCGTGTTGTGGTCAGTCAGCTGCATCGTTCCAGTGGTGTTTTCTTTGACCATGACAAGGGAAAGACCCATTCCAGCGGAAAAATTATCTACACGGCAAGGGTAATACCCGTGCGCGGCTCCTGGATTGATATGGAAATCGATCCAAAGGATATTGTGTATATCCGCATCGACCGCCGCCGTAAATTCCCTGTGACCATCCTTTTCAAGGCCTTTGGGTATACCAACGAAGATCTTCTGGCCTATTTCTACCTGAAAGAGCGCATCGAAGTCCGTGGTGAGGAATATTTTAAGGCCTTTAATGAACAGAGCCTTAAGGGACAGCGGGCCAGTGAAGATGTTCTGGATCCTGAAACCGGCGAAGTGATTGTGCGCAAAGGCCGCTTCTTTACCAAAAGAGCCATACGTCAGCTCCGCACCCTGGGAGTTACGGAACTGAAGGTCAACGCGGAAGAGCTGATTGACCGGGGTGTGGCCGCAGATATTCTGGACCCTGAAACGGGTGAGCTGATTGTTAAAGCCGGTGACATCCTTGAAGAAGAAATCCTTGGCCGCATGCAGGAGAGTGGTGTCCGGGAATTCGAACTTCTTTTTGTGGACGCCAACTACAGTGCCGATTGTATCCGCAAAACCCTCATGGCAGATAAAACCACATCCAGGGAAGAAGCCCTTGTAGAAATTTACCGGAGGCTGAGGCCAGGAAATCCGGCCACGCCCGAAGTGGCTTTGGAGTTCATTGACCATCTCTTTTTTAAAGCCGCCTATTATGATTTCTCCGGCGTGGGCCGCCTTAAGATGAATCATCGTCTGGGTATCAATACCCACATTGATGTGCGTACTCTGCGTAAGGAAGATATTCTGCTGACTGCTAGAACCCTGGTGGAGCTGCGGGATACCCAGGGGGTGGTGGATGACATCGATCACCTTGGCAACCGCCGCGTGCGGGCCGTTGGTGAGCTTCTGGAAAATCAGTACCGTATTGGTCTTGTGCGCATGGAGCGGGCCATTAAGGAGCGCATGAGCATGCAGGAGGTGGATACCCTCATGCCCCATGATCTGGTGAATCCCAAGCCCGTATCTGCGGTGGTGAAGGAGTTTTTCGGAACCAGTCAGCTTTCCCAGTTCATGGACCAGACCAATCCCCTTTCCGAAACCACACATAAGCGCCGCCTTTCCGCCCTTGGACCCGGCGGTCTGACCCGTGAACGTGCGGGCTTTGAGGTCCGTGACGTCCATCCTTCACATTATGGCCGAATTTGTCCCATTGAAACGCCGGAAGGTCCCAACATCGGCCTGATCGTTTCTCTGTGTACCTATGCGAGGGTCAATGATTTCGGATTTATTGAAACACCTTATCGTACGGTTCGTGAAGGACTGGTCTCAACGGATGTGCGCATGCTGTCCGCCTTTGAGGAAAAAGATCACCCCATTGCCCAGGCCAATGCCATTGTGGGTGAGGATGGCCGCTATGTGAATCCCCTTGTGACGGCCCGTATTGCCGGTGAATTCCAGATGGTCCCCGCAGGTGAAGTGGAAATGATGGATATTTCTCCCAATCAGCTGGTGAGTGTGTCTGCCTCTTTGATTCCCTTCCTTGAAAATGACGACGCCAACAGGGCTCTCATGGGGTCCAACATGCAGCGGCAGGCCGTTCCCCTGACCCGGACGGAAGCCCCCCTTGTGGGAACCGGCATTGAGGGGGTTGTGGCCAGGGATTCCGGTGTTGCCATTGTCTGCAGGCGGGATGGTGTGGTTGTGAATGTGGATGCCTCCCGCATTGTTATCCGCCATGAGCTGGAAGAAGGGGAATCCCTCGATAATCAGGTAAGCATTTATACCCTGTCCAAGTTTACCCGTTCCAATCAGAATACCTGTTTCAATCACCGGCCCATCGTCGGATTGGGGGAAAGGGTTGTGAAGGGTCAGGTTCTTGCCGATGGCCCGTCCACGGAGCAGGGGGAGCTGGCTCTGGGTAAAAATGTGACGGTGGCCTTCATGCCATGGGGTGGATATAACTTTGAGGACTCCATTCTGCTCAGTGAGCGTCTGGTGCAGGATGGTGTTTTCACCTCTGTTCATATTGAGGAATTTGAGGTGGTGGCCCGGGATACCAAGCTTGGCAAGGAAGAAATTACCCGGGATATTCCCAATGTGGGTGAAGAGGCCTTGAAGGATCTGGATGACTCGGGAATTATCCGCCTTGGTGCGGAGGTGGTGCCGGGAGATATCCTTGTGGGTAAAATTACCCCCAAGGGGGAAACCCAGCTTTCTCCCGAGGAGAAGCTTCTCAGGGCCATTTTTGGTGAAAAAGCCGGAGATGTAAAAGATACTTCCCTGCGGGTTCCTCCGGGTGTTGAGGGGATTGTCATTGATGCCAAGGTCTTTTCCCGGCGCGGTGTGGACAAGGACGAGCGAACCCGAAGCATTGAGGACGCAGAAATCCATCAGTATGAAAAGGACAGGGACGAGCGCATTGCCGTTATAGAGGAGGCGGCATTGCAGAGAATCCATGCCCTTCTCATGGGGCAGACCGTGCAGAGTGATCTGCGCAAGGCGAAAAAGACCCTGCTGTCAGCTGGTTCTGTTCTGGATTCAGCCAGTCTTGAAGGATTTTCCGTTTCTCAGTTGGAAGGACTTATTCTGGAAGATGCTGCTGTTACGGAGCGTGTACATGGGGTGATAGACCTCTGGCGCAGTGAAATAGATAATTCCCGTCAGGTTTTTGAAGAGCAGGTGAGCCGCTATGAAAAGGGTGATGATCTGCCCCCCGGTGTGATTAAGATGATTAAAATCTATGTGGCCATCAAGCGCATCCTGTCTGTGGGGGACAAGATGGCCGGACGGCATGGAAATAAAGGGGTTGTTTCCCGTATTCTGCCGGTGGAAGACCTGCCTTATTTTGAAGACGGGAGCTGTGTGGATATGGTTCTCAATCCACTGGGTGTGCCTTCCCGTATGAACGTCGGGCAGATTCTGGAGATTCATCTGGGCAGGGCGGCCCGCTGTCTGGGCCAGCAGCTGGATGAAATGATTCGCAAAAAGGACAGCGATGCCCTGCGTGAGAAGCTGGGCCGTATTTTTAAGTCCCAGCCGGAGATGGAAGAAGGCATTAAAGAGTCCGATGACAAAAATCTGATCAGCCTTGCAGGCCGCTACAGAAGGGGTGTGCACATGGCAACGCCGGTTTTTGATGGTGCCCAGGAGGTGGAGATCAAGGCCCTGCTGGAAGAGGCCGGGGTAAGCGTCTCAGGTCAGGCAACCCTCTATGACGGTCGTACGGGAGAGGCCTTTGACGGTCCCATTACCGTAGGAACCATGTACATGCTTAAATTGCATCATCTGGTTGACGACAAGCTCCATGCCCGTTCCATCGGGCCCTACTCCCTTGTGACCCAGCAGCCCCTGGGCGGTAAGGCCCAGTTCGGCGGGCAGCGTCTTGGGGAGATGGAGGTCTGGGCCATGGAAGCTTATGGTGCCGCCCACGCGCTGCAGGAATTTATAACGGTCAAGTCCGACGATATGGCAGGACGAACCCGCATGTATGAAAAAATTGTCAAGGGTCAGAACGTTCTGGAACCCGGCCTGCCGGAATCTTTCCGGGTACTGATTAAGGAATTGCAGGCACTGGGGCTTGATGTCAACCTGATCGAAGGTGAATAAGGAGGAGGGATACTTGGAAACTCTGTATGATTTTTTTGCCAAGCCGACGGACCCGAGGAAATATTCGGGAGTTCAGATTTCCCTCGCTTCTTCCCAGACGATCCGTGACTGGTCCTTTGGTGAGATAACCAAGCCGGAAACCATCAATTACCGGACTTTCAAGCCGGAGAGGGATGGTCTGTTCTGCGCCAAAATCTTTGGACCTACCAAAGACTACGAGTGTAACTGCGGTAAGTACAAACGCATGAAGCACAGGGGTGTTGTCTGTGAAAAATGCGGCGTAGAGGTCATTCAGTCCAAGGTGCGCAGGGACCGTATGGCGCACATTGAGCTGGCCTGTCCCGTGGCCCATATCTGGTTTCTCAAGAGCCTGCCCAGCAAGATCGGTAACCTTCTGGATATCACCCTGAAGAACCTGGAAAAGGTTCTTTATTTTGATTCCTATGTGGTGATTGATCCCAAAAATACTGGGCTTTCAAGGCTTCAGCTTCTTTCCGATGAAAAATATTATGAGTCCCTGGATCTTTATGGAGAAGGGGCTTTTGAGGCGGGAATCGGTGCTGAGGCCATCCAGCGTCTGCTGGAAACCATGGATATGGAAACCATTTATCACCAGCTCAGGGAGGACATTTCAGCAACGACATCCGTGGCCAAGCGGCAGAAACTGTCCAAGCGGCTGCGCATTGTGGATGCTTTCCGGAATTCAGGCGTAAGCCCTGTCTGGATGATTATGGAAACCGTGCCTGTGCTGCCTCCGGATCTGCGTCCCCTTGTGCCCTTGGAAGGCGGCCGTTTTGCCACCTCGGATCTGAACGATCTGTACCGGAGGGTTATCAACCGGAACAATCGCCTTAAGCGTCTTATGGATCTGAAAGCACCGGATATCATTGTCCGTAATGAAAAGCGCATGCTTCAGGAGTCTGTGGACGTTCTCTTTGATAATGGGCGCCATGGCCGGGTGGTCACGGGTACCAACAAGAGGGCATTAAAATCCCTCTCGGATACCCTCAAGGGTAAGCAGGGCCGTTTCCGTCAGAACCTTCTGGGTAAGCGTGTGGACTATTCCGGCCGCTCCGTTATTGTGGTCGGTCCCAGTCTTCGCCTGCACCAGTGCGGCATACCTAAAAAAATGGCTCTGGAGCTTTTCAAACCTTTTATTTATCACCATCTGGAGCAGAAGGGGCTGGTTTCCACGGTCAAGAGCGCCAAAAAGATGGTGGAAAGGGAAACGCCTGAGGTCTGGGATACCCTGGACGAGGTGGTCAAGGAGTATCCGGTGATGCTGAACCGTGCTCCGACGCTGCATCGGCTGGGCCTGCAGGCCTTTGAGCCCGTACTGATTGAGGGCAAGGCCATCCGTCTGCATCCTCTGGTGTGTACGGCTTTTAACGCCGACTTTGACGGTGACCAGATGGCTGTGCATCTGCCCCTTTCTGTGGAGGCCCATATTGAGGCCAGGGTGCTGATGCTGGCCAGTAACAATATCCTGAGCCCAGCCAATGGTGAGCCCATTATTGTACCTACCCAGGACATTGTTCTTGGCCTTTATTACCTGACCCAGAAGATTGAGGGGGTGAAGGGGGAAGGCTCCCGTTTTGCCAGCGTGACGGAGGTTCGGCAGGCTTATGATGCCGGCGAGATTTCCATGCATGCCTCCATTCTGGTGCGCATGAAAGACGGCAGCCGGGTGGAGACGACCACGGGGCGGGTACTGCTCTGGGAATTGATTCCCGATGCCATGGTTTCCAGTTTCAACCATATCATGGTGACCAGCGAAGAAGACCGGGATATGGTACAGAAGGCTCTGACGGCAGGCACACGGTTTACGGAGGTTGCCCAGCAGTACTCCAAGAGTGCCGATGTTTACCACAATGCTTATATCGGCTTTCTGGATCCCAAGGAGTTTACCCGCATTTTCGGTATGAAGGGGCCTGAGGTACAGCAGCTTTTTGCCATGGAACCCGGCACCCTGTCTTCTGTCATGGAAGAGGGGGGGCAGTATCACTTTTTTGAAGTGGTCGAGAGGCAGATGGAGATTCCCTTTTCCGTTGTGAACAAGGTCATGGATAAGGGAACGATCCGGAAACTTGTGGATTATGCCTACAGAAACCTTGGGCCCAAGGGAACGGTTATTCTTGCGGACCGGCTGAAGGATCTGGGTTACAGCATCTCCACTAAAGGTGGACTTTCCGTTGGCATTGATGACATGATTATTCCCGAGAATAAATGGGATATCCTCAGGGATGCCGAGGACAAGGTTGCCGAGATTAACCGCCAGTACACCGAAGGTCTGATTACCCAGGGTGAAAAATACAACAAGGTTGTGGATATCTGGGCAAGGGGAACCGATGATATTGCCAACTCCATGATGGAAGTCATGAAAAAAACCAAGCGTCATGAACATGCGGAAGAGGGAACCGTAGACCGCATGAACGCCATTTTCATGATGGCGGATTCCGGTGCCCGTGGCTCCAAGGATCAGATGAGGCAGCTGGCAGGGATGCGCGGGCTGATGGCCAAGCCCTCGGGTGAAATTATTGAGACACCCATTACGGCCAATTTCCGTGAAGGGCTTACGGTGCTCCAGTACTTCATCTCCACCCATGGCGCCCGTAAAGGCCTTGCGGATACGGCCCTGAAGACGGCAAACTCCGGATACCTTACCCGCCGCCTTGCCGATGTGGCGCAGGACTGTGCCGTTACGGAGACGGACTGCGGCTCCGTAAGCGGCATTGAAGTGCATGCCCTGACAGAAGGCGGGGAGATTATTCAGCGCCTTGGGGAAAGGGTGCTGGGTCGTGTAACCCTTGAGGATATTCTGGACCCCTTTACCGATGAGACCCTTGTTCCTTCCAACGTTGAAATCGATGAGAAGGTTCTTGAAATTATTGAGAATGCAGGTATTAATGCTGTGAAAATCCGTTCCGTCCTTACCTGCCGGGCGGAAAGGGGGGTCTGCGCCCGCTGCTATGGCCGGGATCTGGCCTACGGGCTTCCCGTGGAAGTGGGGCAGGCCGTGGGAATTATTGCCGCCCAGAGTATCGGTGAGCCGGGTACCCAGCTCACCATGCGTACTTTTCACATTGGTGGCACCGCCTCCAGGCGCGTGGAGCAGGCGGACCTTAAGGCCCGTATGGAAGGGACTGTCCGTTTTGACGGCATTCAGGTGGTTACCAATGCCGAGGGCAATACGGTGGTCATGAACCGTCGTGGTGGTGAATTTGCCATCATGGGGGATACGGGCCGTGAGCTGGAGCGGCATCGGGTGATTTATGGCGCAACGGTAAGGGTTGAGGACGGTCAGCGGGTAAAATCCGGTGACATGCTGGCCGTATGGGACCCCTTCACAACACCCATCATCACGGAAGTGGACGGGGTGGTCAAGTATTCGGATATTTACTCCGGCAAGACCATGCAGGAGCAGGTAGACCCCGTAACGGGTAAGGCCAGCCGGACGATCATCGAATCCAAGCTTGCGGATATCCGTCCCCGCATTTCCATCCGGGATGAGAGCGGGAAAACGGCAGTTCTGTCCACAGGCTCCGGCATGGCACGTTATTTTCTGCCCATTGGTGCGGTTCTTATGGTTGAGGAAGGGGATGAGGTCCGCGCCGGTGATATTCTGGCCAAGCTCCCCCGTGCCACCACAAAAACCAAGGATATCACAGGGGGTCTTCCCCGCGTAGCAGAGCTCTTTGAGGTAAGAAAGCCCAAGGAAACCGCCGTCCTCAGTGAAATCGACGGATATGTGTCCATTTCCAAGGGAACCAAGGGCAAGCAGAAGGTAAGCATCAAGCCTGTGGATGTGGGGGAAAAGTGTGAATACCTGATTCCCAGAGGCAAGCACCTTAACGTATATGACGGAGATTATGTGCGGGCCGGTGAGCAGCTTTGTGGCGGATCGGTCAACCCCCAGGACATCCTGAATATTAAGGGTGAGATTGCGCTGGCTGCCTATGTGGTGGATGAGGTCCAGGAGGTTTACCGCCTTCAGGGGGTGCGTATCCATGACAAGCACATTGAGGTTATCGTGCGCCAGATGATGCGTATGGTCAAGATTGTGGAGGTCGGAGATACGGACTTTATACTTGAGGAAAGTGTTGACCGGAAGATTTTTGAACGGGTAAACCGGGACGTTGTTGCCAAGGGTGGGAGTCCTGCCCAGGGTGAGCCTCTGATTCTGGGGATTACCAAGGCCTCCCTTGCCACAGAGAGTTTTATTTCTGCCGCTTCCTTCCAGGAAACCACGAAAGTCCTTACGGAGGCTGCCATCCGGGCCAAAATTGATGACCTTCGGGGCTTAAAGGAAAATGTGATCATGGGTCGTCTTATTCCTGCAGGTACGGGGGTTGAAGAGTACCGGGGGCTGGAGATCAAGGTCCTTGAAGACATTATTGCCCCGGCAGAAGAAGAATAGGTTATTGACAAGTCGGATATGTATGTATAAAAATAAACATTTTGTCGTAATGGTATTAGGGTCCATTGGAAAGGAGATAAGAAAAAGATGCCAACCATTAACCAGCTCGTCCGGAAAGGGCGCAAGCGTATGGTCAGCAAGATCAGTACGCCGGCGCTGAAGGGGGGGCCGCAGAAGCGGGGGGTATGTACCCGCGTCTACACCACAACACCGAAGAAGCCGAACTCGGCCCTTCGTAAGGTGGCCAGGGTCCGGTTGACCACAGGGGTTGAGGTAACAGCCTATATCCCGGGTATTGGTCACAACCTTCAGGAACACTCCGTTGTGCTTGTGGCAGGTGGCCGTGTAAAGGACCTTCCGGGTGTGCGCTATTCCATCGTTCGTGGGGCACTGGACACCCTGGGTGTTGCGGATCGGAAGAAGAGCCGGTCCCTTTACGGTGCTAAGAAACCCAAGTGATGAGAAAAGAGAGAGTATAGGGAATGCCCAGAAGAAGAGAAGTTCCGGAGCGGAAAATGATCCCGGACGCAAAGTATGGAAGCGTCCTTATGAGTCAGTTCATTAACAAGCTGATGCGGGATGGAAAGAAAAGTACGGCTGAATCCATCCTCTATGATGCCTTTGATATTCTGGCCGAAAAAACCGGAGAAGCTCCGCTTGAAACCTTTGAAAAGGCTCTGGAGAATGTCAAGCCCCTGCTGGAGGTAAAGTCCCGGCGCGTGGGTGGTGCCTCCTATCAGGTGCCTACGGATGTAAGGCCCAAAAGACGCACGGCCCTTGCCATTCGATGGCTGATCACTTATGCCCGTGCCCGGGGTGAAAAGACCATGGCCAGCAGGCTGGCGGCGGAGTTTCTCGATGCTGCCAACAAGCGGGGGGCTTCCGTTAAGAAGCGTGAAGATACCCATCGTATGGCTGAAGCCAACAAGGCATTTGCCCATTATCGTTGGTAGCCGACGGTCTTAAGCGGAAAAGCCGGGATTCTGGAAAGAATCAGGACATAACAGACCGGCGAGAAAGATAAGAATTCAATCCGCAGGCATAGCCGCCCTGGCAGGCTCCGGAGATTGTATCAGGAAAAGAAGCAGGTGGAGCTGTCGTGAAGGTGTCGGTATGAGGCTAACAGAGAAACGAATGGAAAATTTGATACTATGATGAACGCGAAAATCAGAATCAGGCTGCGGGCCTACGATCACAAGCTGCTGGATCAGTCTGCGCTGGATATCGTGGATACCGCCAAAAAGACCGGTGCCAAGATAGTCGGTCCGATTCCGCTTCCGACGAGCATAAACAAGTTTTGTGTTCTCCGGTCTCCCCATGTCAATAAAAAGTCCCGGGAGCAGTTTGAAATCCGGACGCACAAGCGTATGCTTGACATTCTGGAGCCGACCCAGCAGACGGTCGATGCCTTGATGAAGTTGGACCTGTCTCCCGGTGTAGACGTGGAGATCAAACTGTAAGAGGAAGCTTTGATCATGTGCAAAGGACTGATCGCAAAAAAGCTGGGGATGACAAGGATCTTTAACCAGGATGGGAACAGTATTCCCGTTACCGTCGTCCAGGCCGGTCCCTGTGTTGTTACCCAGATTAAGACAGTTGAAACCGATGGCTACAATGCGTTGCAGGTAGCCTTTGGTCCGAAAAAAGAACAGCGTGTAAACAAGCCCATGAAGGGCCACTTTGCCAAGGCCGGAGTGCCGTGTTTTTCCGTGGTAAAGGAGTTTGCGGTGGAAGATCCTTCCCAGTTCACGCTGGGGCAGGAAGTGACCGTGGATCTCTTCAAGGTCGGAGATCTTGTGGACGTGGTCGGAACCACCCAGGGTAAGGGATTTGCCGGTACCATCAAACGTCATGGTTATCACCGCGGGCCAGTCACCCACGGTTCCCACAACGTTCGTGCTCCCGGCTCTGTGGGGTGTTCTGCATGGCCTTCCCGTATTGTAAAGGGCAAGAAAATGCCCGGCCATATGGGTGTGGATCGCAAAACGGTCAGAAACCTTCAGATAGTAGATATCCGCCCCGAGGAAAATCTCCTCCTGATCAAGGGCGCAGTCCCCGGTCATAAAACCGGAATCCTCGAGATCAAGAAGCGGAAATACCAGAAATAGCTTCCGTCCGGTGCGCCGGGACTGCGGCGTTTGGATATGATGAGGAAACACCATGGCTGTCGTTGATGTTTTGAATAAAGAAGGCGAGAAAGTTTCCCAGATGGAGCTTTCAGACAGCGTCTTTAATGTGGAAGTGAAGCCTGCTGTGCTGCATGAGGTTGTCAAGATGCAGCTGGCTAAAAGGCGGGCAGGGACTGCGTGTGTAAAAAACCGGTCCGATATCAAGGGTTCTACCCGGAAACTGTTCCGTCAGAAAGGAACCGGCCGTGCGCGGCGCGGAGATATCAAGTCTCCACTCTTGAGGGGCGGCGGGGTTGTGTTCGGACCCCACCCCCGTTCCTATGCGTACAGTCTTCCCAAGAAGGTTCGGCAGCTGGCGTTGAAAATGGCGCTGAGCAGCAAGCTGAAAAATGAGAATATCAAGGTGCTTGAAGACCTGAATCTCGACGGAATCAAGACAAAAAATTTCGTTGGTATCATGCAGGTTCTGAATACCCGGAAAACGCTCATTGTCATCGGTGAGGAAAATCGGAATCTTGAGCTTTCCGCCCGGAATATTCCCGGTGTCAAGGTGCTGAAAGCAGAAGGGCTCAATGTTTATGATATTCTCCGCTACGATGATCTCCTGCTTGTGCCGTCTTCGGTTCAGAGTATTGAAGGGAGGTTTGCATCATGAACTACCATGATATTCTTATTCGTCCCCTGAACACGGAAAAAACCAATATCCTTCTCGAAGAAGGCAATAAGGTTACCTTCGAGGTGGCTCCAAAGGCAAACCGGATCGAAGTGAAAAAAGCTATCGAAGCGGTTTTTAACGTTAAAATTCTGTCCGTACACACCCAGAATGTAAAAGGAAAGGTGAAGCAGCGGGGCAGAATTATCGGCAAGCGGAAAGATTGGAAAAAAGCGGTTGCCACGTTAATGCCTGGGGAGAAAATCGAATTTTTTGACGGCGTATAAGCAGAGGGCATCCAATGGCAATCAAGAAAGTAAAGCCTACATCGGCGGGTCGCAGAGCACAGGAGTATTCTGCGTTTGACGAGATTACAAAAACCACGCCTGAAAAAAGTCTGCTGCGCCCCCTTAAAAAGAGCGGTGGCCGGAACGTCAATGGACGTATAACCTGCCGGCACCGGGGTGGTGGACACAGACGTCATTATCGTATTGTGGATTTCAAGCGGGACAAGGAAAATATTCCGGCCAAGGTAGCGGCCATCGAGTATGATCCCAACCGTACGGCACGTATTGCACTCCTGCACTATGCAGATGGTGAAAAACGTTATATACTGGCTCCGTTTAACCTGAAAGTCGGAGATACGGTACAGTCCGGAGAAACGGCAGATATCCGTCCCGGCAACACCCTGCCTCTGGCCAATATCCCTCTGGGTACCCAGATCCATAATATTGAGCTGAAAATCGGTAAAGGTGGACAGATTGTCCGCTCTGCCGGTGCTTCTGCCCAGCTTATGGCCAAGGAAGACGGATATGCGCTGGTTAAGCTTCCCTCGGGTGAGGTCCGCATGATTCTCCTCCGCTGCAAAGCCACCATCGGTGAGCTGGGCAACAAGGAACATGCCAACCTTTCTTTGGGTAAAGCCGGTCGTAAGCGCTGGATGGGTGTTCGTCCCAGTGTGCGTGGTGTGGCCATGAACCCTGTGGATCATCCCATGGGTGGTGGTGAAGGCCGTTCTTCCGGTGGACGTCATCCCTGTACTCCCTGGGGCAAACCCACCAAGGGCTACAGAACCAGGAAAAATAAAGCCACCGACAAGTACATTGTACGACGGCGCTCCAAATAACCGTCTAACACCGGTATGAACCGGTGCACAGGGAGATTTTTTTCATGCCTCGGTCGCTGAAAAAGGGTCCATATGTGGACCAGAGTCTTTTTAAGAAAATTGTTGCTGCGCAGGAAACCAGAAATAATAAGGTAATTAAAACCTGGTCCAGGCGCTCTACTATTCTTCCCGAAATGGTCGGCCTGACACTGGCTGTCCATAACGGCAAGAAATTCATCCCGGTTTTTGTTTCCGAGAACATGGTAGGGCACAAGTTGGGTGAATTCTCTCCAACGCGGACATACTATGGTCATGCTGCGGATAAAAAATCCAAAATGAAGAAGTAAAGGATGACGGAGATGGAGGTTAAGGCAGTTACCCGATATGTACGCATCTCTCCCCAGAAAGTACGCATGATCATCGATGCCGTGAAGGGCAAGCCGGTGGATGCGGGGATCAATGTGCTGCAGTTTATGCCCCAGAAAGCTGCTGGGATCTTGGGGAAAACGCTCAAGTCTGCTGTTGCCAATGCGGATCAGCAGGAAATCGACGTCGACTCCCTTTTTATAAAAAATATTTTTGTAGACCAGGGACCATCCCTCAAAAGATTCCGCCCCCGTGCCCGCGGAAGGGGTTCCCGGATTCTGAAACGGACCAGCCATATCACGGTCATCGTTGCCGAGAAGACGGCCTAGGAAGGAGGAGAGGTTGGGTCAGAAAGTTAATCCGACAGGACTGAGATTGGGAATCATTAGAACCTGGGATTCCCGTTGGTATGCCAAGAAGAACTATGCGGACTTCATCTATGAGGATTTCAAAATCCGCAGGTTTCTGAAAAAACGTCTGGGTCATGCGGGCGTAGCAAAAGTTGAAATTGAACGATCCAATAAGCGTGTGCGTCTTCGGATTTTTACGGCACGCCCCGGTATTGTTATCGGGAAAAAGGGAGCAGAAATTGCCCAGCTGAAACAGGAGCTGACCAAGGTTGTTTCCCAGGAAGTAATGATTGATATTCAGGAAGTGCGCAAGCCCGAGCTGGATGCTCAGCTGGTGGCTGAAAACGTGGCGCAGCAGCTGGAGCGTCGTGTGGCTTTCCGCCGTGCCATGAAAAGGGGAGTTTCTTCAGCCATGCGTTTTGGTGCAGAAGGCGTGAAGGTTATCTGCTCCGGCCGTCTTGGTGGTGCGGAAATGGCCCGGACAGAGTGGTACAAAGAGGGACGTATTCCTCTGCATACCCTCCGGGCGGACATTGACTACGGTTTCGCCGAAGCCAAGACGACCTACGGACAGATTGGTGTGAAGGTTTTTATCTTTAAAGGCGAAGTTCTGAGCAAGGACAAAGTTCAGGCGGCTGCCGCCCGGTAGGTCGCTTCAGGAGTTTATGAGAGATGCTGAGTCCCAAGAGATTTAAGTTCCGGAAACAGCAGCGTGGCAGAATGAAGGGTTCAGCCCAGCGCGGGGCTACTTTGAGTTTTGGTGAGTTTGGTCTTCAGGCCCTTGAGTGTGGCTATATCAACTCCCGTCAGATTGAGTCTGCGCGTATTGCCATGACTCGCCATGTCCGGCGTGGCGGTAAAATGTGGATTCGGATTTTTCCGGACAAACCCATTACCAAAAAACCTGCAGAGGTTCGTATGGGTAAGGGGAAAGGCCCCCATGACAGTTGGGTGGCCGTGATCAAACCCGGACGAATTCTTTATGAGATGGAAGGTGTACCCCGGGAGAAGGCCATGGAGGCCTTGCGCCTGGCTTCCTACAAACTTCCGGTAAAAACCCGGTTCGTAGAAAGAGGCGATTGGCAATGAAAGCAAATGAATTGAGATCGCTTGACACGAACGAGCTTGAAGCCAGATTGAAGGATTTCAGGCAGGAGCATATGAACCTGCGTTTCCGTCATGCGACGGCACAGCTCGATAACACAGCCTCCCTTAAACTGATTAAAAAGAAGGTGGCCCGTGTCATGACAGTGATCCAGCAACGGAAATCCAAGGGGCAGGATGCGTAATGAATGAGCGTGGAATGAGACGACAGCAGCTTGCAACCGTTGTTTCGGATAAAATGGATAAAACCGTTGTTGTCCGGGTAGAGCGGGTGATCAAGCACAAGCTGTACAAAAAGTATGTGAAAACGCATAAGAAGTATGCGGCCCATGACGAGGAAAACGCCTGTAAGATAGGGGATCGTGTAATTATCACGGAAAGCCGTCCCTTAAGCAAAAGCAAACACTGGCGTGTCAGTAAAATCGTTGAAAAAACGGCTTGATATAAGGAAAGATCGCCATGATTCAGGCTGAAAGCAGACTTACGGTGGCAGATAATTCCGGAGCCAAGGAAGTTTATTGCATCAAGGTTCTGGGAGGCTCTAAGCGGCGTTACGCCGGCATCGGTGACGTTATTGTGGTGTCTGTCAAAGAAGCGATCCCCAATTCCAAAGTGAAAAAAGGGGATGTGCAGAAAGCTGTGATTGTAAGAACATCCAAGGAGATTGCACGTCCGGATGGTTCCAAAATCCGCTTTGATGACAATTCCGCTGTCTTGATTAACAACAACAGAGAACCCATCGGCACCCGTATCTTCGGACCTGTTGCACGGGAGTTGCGTGCAAAGCGTTTTATGAAGATTGTCTCCCTGGCGCCCGAGGTCCTCTAACCGGCAGGCCACAAGGAGAATCGAGTACGTGATGACGGTAAAAACGAATATAAAAAAAGAAGACAAGGTCAAGGTTATTGCCGGTAAGGATGAAGGAAAGATCGGCAAGGTTCTCAAGGTGATCCGCAAAGATAACCGGGTGATTGTTGAGAACATCAATAAGGTGAAACGCCATGTGAAGCCGGATATGAAAAACCGGCAGGGCGGGATCATCGAACAGGAGGCCCCGATTCATCTGTCCAATGTCATGCTGATGTGCAATCACTGCATGAAGGCGTCACGCATCCGGATGCAGGAACTGGAAAACGGAAAAAAAGTGCGTGTGTGCAGAAAATGCAATGAAAACATTGACGCTTAATGACCGGGCGGGTGGTTCAGGATCGTGCCGGAGGATCGAATGTCGTATTTAAAGAGTAAGTATGAGGGGGAAGTTGTTCCCCAGCTCATGGAAACTTTTCAGTACAGGAATCCCATGCAGGTTCCCCGCATTGAAAAAGTCGTCCTGAACATGGGTCTTGGTGAGGCTATCCATAACAGCAAAATCCTGGATGCTGCTGCCGATGAACTGGGTAAGATTGCCGGTCAGAAGCCTGTGATAACGCGGGCAAAGAAGTCCATAGCCGCTTTTAAGCTTCGTGAGGGAATGCCCATTGGCTGCACGGTAACCCTTCGCCAGCAGCGGATGTATGATTTTCTGACACGTCTGCTCAATGCTGCTTTGCCCCGTGTTCGGGATTTTAAAGGGGTTTCGGGTAAAGCCTTTGATGGTAACGGCAACTATACCCTTGGTATTCGGGAGCAGATCATTTTCCCTGAGATTGACTATGATAAGATTGATAAGGTCAAGGGGCTTAATGTCTGCATTGTGACATCCGCTAAAACCAATGCGGAAGCCAAGGAGTTGCTCCGGCTCATGGGGATGCCTTTCCGGAACTGATAAAATAATTTTCGGAAGGGAATTTAGGAGGAAAAAAGTGGCCAAGAAATCTTTGATCGCAAAAGCAAATCGTAAGCCCAAATTCCAGGTGCGCGCGTATAACCGCTGTCCTGTTTGTGGCCGCCCCAGAGCCTTTCTTCGGAAGTTTGGTCTGTGCCGTATCTGTTTCAGAAAGATGGCATCCGAAGGTCTGTTGCCCGGGGTAACCAAGTCCAGCTGGTAAAAGCGGGATCTGGAATGGAATCAAGGGACGATAATGGAGAGAAATAAATGGCAGCAATCATAGATCCCATCGCGGATATGCTGACCCGTATAAGAAATGGCGGGAAAGCAAAATTCGCCAGTGTGGATATGCCCAGCTCTAAAATCAAGCTGGAACTCGCAAGGGTTCTCAAGGAGCAGGGTTACGTCAAAAATTTTAAAAAAGTTGATGATGGCAAACAGGGCATTCTTCGGGTCTATCTGAAATATACAGATGGCCAGAAGCATGTGATTTATGGCATTGACCGCGTGAGCAAGCCCAGTTGTCGGACCTATGCAAAGACTGGTGAGATAAAGCCCGTTCTTAATGGACTTGGCATAGCGATTCTTTCCACCTCCAAGGGAATTCTCACCGACAAGCAGGCCAAGACTGAGAATGTCGGTGGAGAAGTGCTCTGCAACGTCTGGTAGGAGTCGAGGAGAGATCATGTCAAGAATTGGAAAAAAACCGATCCAGGTTCCGGCCAAGGTGACTGTTCGTTATGCAGATCGTGTGCTGAGCGTTGATGGTCCTCTGGGTAAGCTGCAGCGTGAAATTCATCCGTCTGTGGATCTTGAGGTACTTGAAAATGTCATGCATGTAAAACCGCTGACGGAAGACAGGCAGGCCGTTGCCTTCCAGGGCATGACCCGGGCACTTGTGGCCAATATGGTTACCGGTGTTAGTGAAGGCTTTAAAAAGGTTCTTCAAATCAATGGTATTGGTTACAGAGCCGAGCTTAAAACGGATGTTCTTACCCTGCATGTGGGCTACTCCAATCCCGTGGACTATCCTGTTCCCGAAGGAATCAGCCTGGATGTGGCAAAGAACAATGATATTACGATATCCGGTGTTGACAAGCAGAAAGTTGGACAGGTCGCTGCGGAGATCCGGTCCGTTCGTCCTCCTGAACCCTATAAGGGTAAGGGCATCAAGTATGCGGATGAACATATTATTCGTAAGGCTGGTAAGGCCGCCAAGTAAAAAAGGATCGGGCCCAGGCCCAAAGGGGCCATAGTGGGACGTTTCGAAACCAAAGAGGATTTAAGGGAATGAGCTGCAATTCCAAAAAAGTGACGCGGCTGAAAAGAAAGATCCGTATCCGTAAAAAAATACGGGGAACTGCCGCGCGCCCGAGACTGTGTGTTTTCAGAAGTGCCAGGCATATTTATGCTCAGGTCATTGATGATATTGAAGGGCGTACTCTGTTTTCTGCATCCAGTGTTGAAAAAGACATTCTGGATACCGACGAAGCCAAGGCCAAGCTGGACCGGGCCAAGGTAATCGGTAAGAAGCTGGCAGAGCGTGCCGTGGCCGGTGGCGTGACCCAGGTGGTTTTTGACCGCAATGGGTTTATTTATCATGGCCGGGTTAAAGCCGTGGCCGACGGTGCCAGAGAAGCGGGCCTGGAATTTTAAGGTAAGGAGGCTGTGCCTTGTTTAAAAAAGACACGGGTGAAAAACAGTACATCGACAAGGTTGTGTACATCAACCGCGTTGCCAAGGTGGTCAAGGGCGGTCGTCGGTTCAGTTTCAGTGCCATTGTCGTTGTTGGTGACGGTGAAGGTAAGGTGGGTTGGGGCCTTGGTAAGGCTGGGGAAGTTCCTGAAGCCATCCGTAAGGGCGTGGAGCAGGCCAAGAAGAATATGGTAAAAATTCCCCTGACGGCGGAAGGTTCGCTTCCATTTGAAGTTACTGGCAGATTTGGTGCTGGCAAGGTATTGCTCAAGCCAGCTTCCCAGGGTACCGGGCTGATTGCCGGCGGTGCTGTGCGTGCCGTACTTGAGGCTGTCGGTGTCAAGGATATTCTGACGAAATGCCTTGGGTCCAACAACCCCCACAACATGGTCAAAGCAACCATTGAGGGGCTGAGCAGACTGGAAAGCCCGGCCCAGATTGCCAGACGGCGCGGTCTGCGGATCGAAGATCTGTAAAGGGGAAAATCGTAATGGGAACCAAGCTCAATATTCAGTTGGTAAGGAGTATGGTGGGTAAACCGGAAAAGCAGCGGAAAGTGCTGCGGGCGCTGGGGCTGACCAGGATG
The DNA here is from genome assembly GCF_007830435.1 of Desulfobotulus alkaliphilus. GTDB lineage: Bacteria > Desulfobacterota > Desulfobacteria > Desulfobacterales > ASO4-4 > Desulfobotulus > Desulfobotulus alkaliphilus. Next base: position 56,989 of record NZ_VLLC01000013.1, read on the forward strand.
CATAAAATGGTAACCCTTGACGCCAATCCTGCCATACAGGGTATGATTACCAAAGTTGCCCATATGGTGAAAGTGGAGGAGGTGTAAGATGGTTAAACTCTATGAACTTTCTCCGGCAGAGGGCTCGACCCGTAAACGCAAGCGCAAAGGGCGCGGTGTTGCTTCCGGGAATGGTACGACTGCTGGCCGTGGTTACAACGGACAGAATTCCCGCTCTGGCGGTAAAGTCCGTGCCGGCTTTGAAGGCGGGCAGATGCCCTTGCACCGTCGCCTTCCCAAGCGCGGCTTTACGAGTATTTTTAAAACGCAGTTTGCCGTTGTCAATCTTTCGGACCTGTCCAGATTTGAAGCCAACGCCCTTGTGGACGAGGCAACACTTCTTCAGGCAGGTGTGGTCAGGCAGGTAAAAGATGGTGTCAAGCTCCTTGCAAAGGGAGACGTCTCCGTACCTCTGACCGTACAGGTATCCCGGATCAGCCAGGCTGCCAAAGCAAAAATTGAAGCAGCCGGTGGCAAAGTCGAAGGGTAAATGACTTATGGTGGGTAGTGGCTTTCAGAATATTTTCAGGGTACCAGAGTTAAAACGGCGGGTATTGTTTACCCTGATGATGCTGGTGGTTTACCGTATCGGGGTTCATGTGCCTACCCCTGGCATTGACAGGGAGGCTCTGGGGGCTATTTTTGCCCGGACCCAGGGAACCCTTTTTGCCATGTTTGACATGTTTTCCGGTGGGGCCTTGGAACAACTGTCGGTCTTTGCCCTCGGAATCATGCCCTACATCAGTGCTTCCATCATCATTCAGCTTCTTACTGTAGCCGTTCCCCACCTGGAGCGTCTTAAGAAAGAAGGTGAGCAGGGGCGTCGCAAGATTACCCAGTATACCCGCTACGGTACGATCGTCCTCAGTGTTATCCAAGGGCTTGGTATCAGTATCGGCCTTGAAAGCATGATGGCTCCGGGTGGTGGAGCCGTTGTCATGGATCCAGGCTGGGGCTTCCGTATCATGACGGTGATTACCCTGACATCCGGGACCGCATTTATCATGTGGCTGGGTGAGCAGGTCACCGAAAGGGGTGTTGGAAACGGAATTTCTTTGGTAATTTTTGCAGGTATTGTTGCAGGGCTGCCCTCTGCCATGGGAAATACCTTCCGCCTTCTTAAAACCGGTGAGATGGGTATTTTTCTGGTGGTGTTCCTTGTGGTCATGATGATTTCAGTTGTCGCATTTATCGTTTTTGTGGAACAGGGGCAACGCCGTATCCCCGTACATTATGCCAAACGTGTAGTTGGTAATAAAATGTATGGTGGTCAGACATCCCACCTCCCTTTGAAAGTTAATACTTCAGGGGTTATTCCACCGATTTTTGCTTCTTCCATCATCATGTTCCCAGCAACCATAGCCAGCTTCATTGATCTTCCCATGATGCGGGGAGTCATGGATGCCCTGCATCCGGGCGGTGTCCTTTATGAGGCTATTTTTGTTCTTTTTATCTTTTTCTTCTGCTTTTTTTATACAGCCATTGTGTTCAATCCCGTGGATGTTGCAGAGAATATGAGAAAAAACGGGGGTTATATCCCCGGAATACGACCCGGCAAACGGACTTCGGATTTTATTGATAAGGTGCTGACACGCCTGACCCTCAGCGGGGCCACCTATGTGTCAGCGGTATGCGTCCTGCCTTCCATACTCATTACCCAGTTCAATGTGCCTTTTTATTTCGGAGGCACGGCCTTGCTCATCGTTGTGGCGGTTTCTCTGGATACGGTATCCCAGATGGAATCCCATATGCTGACGAGGAACTACGAAGGGTTTTTGAATAAGAAAACTGGAAGGATTCGGGGACGACGCGGATGATCAGTTTTTCCCGGTCCTTTTGCGGCCGGAAAATAAGTATGGACTCGGGCATCCTGCGGTGTTATATTTCCGGGTCTTTGCATGATACGGATACCCTTTTGGGTATCCAGGAGGATCAATGGCCAAGGAAGATGCAATCAAGGTGCAGGGCGAAGTAGTTGAAACCTTGCCGAATGCGATGTTTCGCGTGCGCCTCGAAAACGGGCATGAAATTTTGGCGCATATCTCCGGGAAAATGCGTATGCATTTTATCAAAATACTGCCCGGAGATAAGGTGACGGTTGAGTTGTCCCCATATGATTTGACCCGGGGACGGATCACCTACCGATCCAAGTAGGAATCGGTTTAAGAAATGAGGAGCTTCCCATGAAAGTCAGGGCTTCAGTTAAAAAAATTTGCACAAAATGCAAAGTCGTGAAGCGCAAGGGCGTAGTACGTGTGATTTGTGAAAACAAGCGGCATAAACAGCGGCAAGGGTAAAGGGGGATACTTTGGCTCGAATTGCAGGTGTGGATCTTCCCAGAAAAAAGCGTGTGGATATCGCTTTAACGTATATTTATGGTATCGGCAGAACCAGTGCATCCAGAATTGTTGGTGGTCTGGGTCTTGATGGCGCCACCAGGGTTGATGCCCTCACGGATGATGAAATCAATGGCATCCGTAAGGCAATTGACGGGGAATTCAAGGTGGAAGGAGAACTTCGTTCTGAGGTTTCCATGAACGTCAAGCGGCTGATGGATCTGGGGTGTTACAGGGGCCTGCGGCATCGCAGGGGACTGCCTGTTAATGGTCAGCGTACCCGGACCAATGCGCGGACGCGTAAGGGACCGAGAAGAGCGGCCATCAAGAAGAAAAAGTAAGCAGGAGACAGGATTAGATTATGGCCAAAGCACGTTCTGCTAAAAAGACTAAGAAGGTTAAAAAGAATATTTCGACGGGTGTTGTGCATATTCAGTCCACTTTCAACAACACCATTGTAACCATCTCCGACACCGCAGGTGGCGTTGTTTCCTGGTCTTCTTCCGGAGCTATGGGGTTTAAGGGGTCAAGAAAAAGTACGCCCTTTGCTGCCCAGATGGCTGCAGAAGATGCTGCCAAAAAAGCCCAGGAACACGGCATGCGGAATGTGGAAGTTTATGTAAAAGGCCCCGGATCGGGCCGCGAATCCGCTCTGCGTGCCATACAGGGAACGGGTTTTACAGTGACCATGATTAAAGATGTCACTCCGGTACCCCACAACGGCTGCCGGCCCCCCAAGCGTCGCCGGGTGTAATTGAAGCCCCGGTCCGTCCACAGGCGGGCATCGGTAATCCATAGTAGCGTAGTGCTGAGTGTTTGAAGGAGGATACCTTGTCCAGATACCGCGGTTCCGTCTGTCGTATGTGCAGACGTGAAAACATGAAATTATTTCTTAAGGGTGATCGCTGCTTTTCGGACAAATGCAGCTTTGACCGTAGACCCTATGCTCCTGGTCAGCATGGCCAGCGTCGGAGCAAGGTTTCAGATTATGGGATACAGCTTCGGGAAAAGCAGAAGGTCAAGCGCCTGTATGGGCTTTCTGAAAAACAGTTTCGTCTGACCTTCAGCAAGGCAGAACAGAAAAAGGGAATTACCGGCATCAATCTTCTGATGCATCTGGAATCCCGTCTGGATAACGTGGTTTACCGTATGGGTTTTGTGAATTCCCGTACCCAGGGTCGCCACTTTGTCCGTCATAACCATTTTTTAGTAAACGGTATCCGGGTGAACATCCCTTCCTATGTGGTTAAGGCCGGTGATGTTATTGAAATCCGTGAAAAAAGCCGGAAGGTTCAGGCGGTGAGTGATGCCATGGACGCTGTGGTGCGTCGTGGTGTTCCCCAGTGGCTGGAGCTGGATAAGGATGGATTTAAAGGGACGGTAAAATCTGCACCTGTTCGTGAAGATATTACACTGCCAATTCAGGAGCAGCTCATTGTTGAATTGTACTCCAAGTAGGCCCCGTCATCCTCGGTCACATGACCGGGCGGGTAGGGCTGTTGCTTCCCGAACCGGATCGGGCATCCTCTGAACCGATTGGAGATAAGGCCATATGTCATCGAACGAACTTATGTATGTTAACTGGACGGACATGATCAGGCCCGATAAAATCCAGGTGGAGACAACAGAAGAATACGGCAAGTTCGTATTCGAACCCCTGGAGCGAGGTTTCGGGACAACCATTGGTAATGCTCTGCGCAGGACGATTCTTTCTTCCCTCCATGGTGCTGCCATTGTGTCCGTTAAGTTCGAAGATGTGATGCACGAGTTCACGACGATTCCCCATGTGCTGGAAGATGTCAGTGAAATTATTTTTAACCTTAAGGAAGTCCGTCTGAGAACTGATGATCCTGACCCCCAGACCATACGCATTGATGTCTCTGAGGGAAAACGCATTACCGCTGGGGATATTATATCGGATAATGGCAGAATCACGGTTCTGAATCCCGATCACTATATCGCTACCCTGAATCCGGGTGGTCGCCTGCAGATGGAAATGACGGTAAGGCTGGGTAAAGGGTTTGCCCTTGCAGCTTCCAATAAGGATCCCGATGCGCCTGTGGGGACACTGGCCATTGATTCTGTGTTTTCTCCCATACAGCGGGTTCGGTATACCGTAGGGAATGCGCGGGTTGGGCAAAAGACGGATTATGATAAGCTGACCCTGGAGGTCTGGACGGACCGCAGTGTTTCTCCCGAAGATGCCGTAGCCTATGCGGCAAAAATTCTCAAGGAGCAGTTGTCCGTATTCATTAACTTTGATGAAGAGGTTGTACCGGAAGCTTCCTATGTCGAGGAAGAAGAAAGTGGCAGCCGTGAATTCAATGAGCATCTGTACAGGAATGTAGATGAGCTTGAACTCTCTGTCCGGAGTGCCAACTGTCTCAAAAATGCAAAAATACTTAAGATATGGCAGCTGGTGCAAAAGAGTGAAAATGAGATGCTCAAGACTAAAAATTTCGGTCGCAAATCTTTGAATGAAATCAAGGAAGTCCTTACGGATATGGGATTGTCCCTGGGCATGAAGCTTGAGGGGTTTGTACCCTTTGAAGAAGATGCGGCTGAGGAAGACGACGAGTAGGAGAGCGGAGCATGCGACACAGAAAAGCAGGCGTAAAACTCAATCGCACATCCAGCCATCGGGATGCCATGTTCCGTAACATGGTTACGTCCATGATCAAGCACGGTCGTATTCGTACAACGGATGTGAAGGCCAAGGAATTGCGACGTTGGGTGGATAAGATGGTAACCCTGGCCAAGCGGGGAGATCTGCACGCAAGACGTCAGGCCCTTTCCGTTATTCGGGAAAAAAGTGTGGTTCATCAGCTCTTTGCCGAAGCACAGGATCGCTTCGGTCACCGTGCCGGTGGCTATACCCGCATTATCAAGCTGGGTTACCGGGCTGGTGATGCTGCCCCCATGGCCCTGATTGAATTTGTGGATCCGGCACCTGTTGCTGCTGCAGAGGCGGCAGAAGCCTGATGCTGGTTGAAAAAAGGCCGGTTTTTCCGGCCTTTTTTCATGTGTATTTTTTGTTTACTGATGGTATCGTGCAGTCTTTGGGACTGGCAGGATATTTTTTTATGGGCTGGTTACAGCGAAGGTGCCTTTCCCTGATGGAAAGTGCACCTTTTTGTATGGTTTTTGTTTAACCTCATAAAAAGTAAATTTCCCCCTAATCTTTCCTGAACAATTCCCCCCTATCTTCGTTTCCAGTGATGCGCTGACACCCACTTCGGTGTTTCGTTAAAAAATCAATTAAGGAGAAATGAAGATGCTGAGAAAAGCCGGTCTTTTTTTTGCTGCCCTTGCCTTCCTCTGTATGGGAAGTGGCGCTGCCTTTGCTGAAAGGCTTTCCATTAACGGTTCAACAACCGTGCTCCCGGCAGCCCAGAAGCTTGCGGAAGCCTTCATGAAGGTTCGTCCTGACGTGGCGGTCTCCGTTGCGGGCGGGGGCTCAGGCAATGGCATCAGGGCTATTGTTGATGGAACTTCCCATGTTGGTAATTCCTCCCGTTTTATAAGAAGCAGTGAAGTAAAAATGGCTGTGGAAAGGAATACTTATCCGGTTCCCTTCCGTATTGCCCTGGACTGTATCGTGCCTGTCGTTCACCCGGACAATCCCGTCACAAATCTCACGCTGGATCAGTTGAGGGACATGTACACGGGCAAAATCCGCAACTGGAAAGAGGTTGGTGGAAAGGATATGCGTGTGGTGGTTGTTTCCAGAGATTCTTCATCGGGTACCTTTGAAACCTGGGGTGATCTTGTGATGAACAAACAGCGTGTGGTGCCCAGTGCATTGACAGTTCCGTCCAATGGCGGTCTGGTTCAGGCTGTTACCACAACACCTGGCGCCATTGGCTATATTGCTTTAGGTTATGTGAATCAGGATGTGAAAATGGTTTCCGTGGACGGGGTTATGGGCAGTGAGGAAAATACCATCAGTGGCCGCTACCCCATTTCAAGGCCTCTGTTCATGTTTACCCGAGGCTGGCCAGAGGGAGTGACGCTGGATTTTATCAATTTTGTTTTTTCCAGAAAGGGACAGGAAGCCGTAAGGGCTTCCGGGAGCATACCGGTTTACTAAACCCTTTGGTTCTTTAATATGAAAGATACGGTGTGTGAGGATATGGTCAGGCACACACCGTTTTTTTTACATTCTTCATAAGGAAATTGGCATGGCAGTTTTACGCAATAGGACGGAAAAAGCGATTCACTGGCTTTTTTTGGGTATTGCCACGGTTTCCATCGGTATTCTTGTTTTGATTATGTTTTTTTTGTTTCAAGAGGGTCTGCCTATTTTCAAGACTGTTACGTTGCAGGAGTTTGTCATGGGTCATTACTGGTACCCGACGGATGATCCTGCGGACTTTGGCATCTTTCCCCTCATTGTCGCCTCCCTTTTCGTGACACTGCTTTCCGCTGTGATTTCCATTCCGCTGGGGGTGATGACGGCGGTTTATCTTTCGGAAATTGCATCCAGAAAGATTGCGGAGCTGGTAAAACCCGTTGTGGAGCTTCTGGCCGCCCTTCCCAGTGTGGTCATTGGTTTTTTCGGTATGGTGCTGGTGGGGCCTTTTCTCCAGAAAACATTTGGTATTCCAATTGGTCTGAATCTATTCAATGCTGGTCTGATGCTGGCTTTCATGTCTATTCCCACCATCTGTTCCATTGCCGAAGACGCCCTGTATTCCGTTCCAAATTCCTTAAGGGAAGCCTCCCTTGCCCTGGGGGCTACAGAGCTGGAAACCATCGTCAAGGTGATTGTTCCTGCAGGGCTTTCTGGAATATGTACGGCCATTATTCTGGGGATGAGCCGGGCCATTGGTGAAACCATGGTGGTTCTCATGGTGGCGGGCGGGGCTGCCATGCTTCCGGGATCCATTTTTGATCCCGTTCGGCCCATGCCCGCAAGTATTGCAGCGGAAATGGCCGAGGCTCCCTTCAGGGGGGAACACTACCATGCCCTTTTTGCCATTGGTATCGTACTTTTTCTTTTTACCTTGGCCTTTAACCTGGTGGCGGATCAAATTGCGCAGCGTTACAGGCAGAGCGGGGAGGCTTCATTATGAAAGATTCGTCCGAAGAGTCCCTTTCTGGTGAAAATGGGCGGATAACAGGGATTTTTGATAAAGGCGCTGGCCTTAATGTAAGACGCAGAATTCAGACACTGTGGTTCACATTATTCCGGGGTGCAGCCCTGGTCAATGGCTTTGCCCTCGGCCTTATCCTTTTTTTCATGCTTTCCCGGGGTTGGCAGGCCATTTCATGGGAGTTTCTCACCCAGCCTCCCAGGGACTCAATGACAGCGGGGGGAATTCTCCCCTGTATCATCGGTACCCTTGGCTTGGCTCTGGGGGCCATTGCCGTGGCACTGCCCATTGGCGTGGCCTCGGCCGTCTATCTCAATGAGTATGCCAGTTCAGGGAAAATCACACGCATCATCCGTCTGGGTATCAGCAACCTTGCAGGTGTTCCTTCGGTGGTTTTCGGGCTTTTTGGTCTGGCTTTCTTCTGTATTATCCTGGGTATGGGAGTAAGTCTTGCCGCAGGTGCCCTTACTCTGGGTGCCATGACACTGCCCGTGATCATTGGTGCCACGGAAGAAGCCCTGAAATCCGTTCCCGATACCTACAGGGAAGCCTCACTGGGGCTTGGGGCCACAAGGTGGCAGACCATCTGGCGGGTGGTTCTGCCTTCTGCGCTGCCGGGCATACTCACGGGAGCCATCCTTGGGATCAGCCGGGCAGCAGGCGAGACGGCACCCATCATGTTCACGGCAGCGGTTTTCTTTACACCGAAGATTCCTTCTTCCATTATGGATGAGGTAATGGCCCTGCCCTATCATATCTATGTTCTGGCAACGGCTGGTACCAGCATCGAACAGACCCGTCCCCTGCAGTATGGAACGGCCTTGGTGCTCATTGCCCTTGTGCTGGGCATGAACCTTGTGGCGATTATTTACCGTTCGAAGCTGCGTAAAAAAATGCGTTGAGAATGAAGGCAATAGTTTTTTACAGGTATGGTGAGATAAAGGGTGGGCCATGGAAAAAAAATGGAAAATGCAGGCAAAGGGTCTGAATTTTTACTACGGTAATTTTCAGGCACTTTACGATATTGAGCTGGGATTCAGGGAGAGGGATGTGACGGCGCTGATCGGCCCCTCGGGCTGTGGAAAAAGTACCTTCCTGCGTTGTCTGAACCGGATGAATGACCTGATTCCCATCAGTCGGGTAGAGGGAGAAGTTTTGCTGGATGACAAAAATATTTATGCCCCTTCCGTGGATGTGGTCCGTATCCGGAGGAGAATCGGCATGGTTTTCCAGAAACCCAACCCCTTCCCAAAAACGATTTTTGAGAATGTGGCTTACGGACTGCGGGTGAATGGGGTCCGGGATAAAAATATCATTGCAGGTCAGGTGGAAAAAAGCCTTCGTCAGGCAGCCCTCTGGGAAGAAGTGAAGGACAGACTCCATGAGTCTGCTCTGGGAATGAGCGGCGGTCAGCAGCAGCGTCTTTGCATTGCAAGGGCCCTTGCGGTGGAGCCGGAAGTGCTGCTCATGGATGAACCTGCCTCTGCCCTGGATCCTCTGGCAACCCAGAAAATCGAAGAGCTGATCCATGAGCTGAAAAGATTTTACTCCATCATCATTGTGACCCACAATATGCAGCAGGCGGCCCGGGTATCCGATACAACGGCTTTTTTTTACATGGGCCGTATTATTGAGGTGGGTGAGACGGATACAATTTTTACCAATCCGAAGAACAGACAAACCGAAGAATATATCACCGGCCGTTTTGGCTGATGGGAAAAGGGGTTGTACATGGGTTTATTTCTGCATCATGAACTGGAGCGGCTGAAAAAAAATCTTCTCTCCTTAGGAACCATGGTAGAAGACCGGGTACATACGGTCTGTTCCGCCATGGCTGCCATGGATTCTGAGATGGCCAGATTTGTTGTGGAGTCGGACCATGAAATCGATGATATGGAAGTGGAGATAGAAGAGGAATGCCTTAAGATCATCGCTTTGTATCAGCCCGTTGCCGTGGATCTGCGCTTTCTTGTCTGCGTGATTAAAATCAATAATGATCTGGAACGTATCGGAGATCTGGCCGTTAATATCGGCCGAAGGGTCATGACCATGGCTGCCAGAAGGGCCATGCCCTTTTACGATTATTCAGAAATGTCCGCCAAGGTGGGGCTGATGCTTAAAAAAAGTCTCGATGCCTTTGTTAACATGGATGCTTCCCTTGCCAATGCGGTGCGTGCCATGGATGATGAGGTGGATATCATGAATACGCAGGTGTATGGCCGGGTCAAGGAAAGGATTCGGGAAACCCCCGATGATGTTGCCTATCTGATCAATATGTTTCTGATTTCACGTCATCTGGAACGTATGGCGGATCATGCCACAAACATTGCCGAAGAGGTGATTTATGTGATTGAAGGGCAGATTGTCCGCCACAGCCAGATCAAAGCATGAAAGGGTTGCAATGGCAAAGGAACATATTCTTGTCGTGGATGATGAGGAGGATATCCTTGAACTCATCCGGTATCACCTGAGCCGTGAGGGCTATGGTGTACTGCTGGCGGGAAGTGGTGAGGAAGCCCTGCGGCTGGTGCGGGACCATTCTCCGGATCTGATGGTGCTGGATCTCATGCTTCCCGGTGTGGATGGCCTTGAAGTGACCCGCCGTATCCGCAGGCAGCCCGGAGATGCATCTCTGCCCATTGTCATGCTGACGGCCAAAGGGGAAGAGGCCGATGTGGTGGCGGGCCTTGAGCTGGGGGCGGATGATTATGTGACCAAGCCATTCAGTCCGAGGATTCTTCTGGCCAGAATCCGCTCCGTTCTCAGACGCAGAAAGCTGCTGGGCATGGAAAAGTCCCAGGAGGGGGAAAAACCCCTGGAAGCAGGTGGCCTTATCATCCATCCGGGTCGCCATGAGGTACTGGCAGATGGTGAACCTTTGTCTTTGACCTGGTCGGAATTTCAGATTCTTCATTTTCTTGCACGCCGTCCGGGCTGGGTGTTTACCAGAACCCAGATCGTGGATGCCATCCATGGTGATGATTATCCTGTGACGGACCGCAGCGTGGATGTGCAGATTGTCGGCCTGCGTAAAAAACTGGGGCCCCATGGAAAACGCATCGAAACGGTACGGGGTGTCGGCTATCGTTTCAGGGAGTAAGGGCATGATAAAAAAAAGAGCGCTTTTATGGCAGCTGTATCCCTCCTATTTTCTGATCATTCTTGTGGGACTTGTGGCGGTCAGCCTTTATTCCGCAGGAACCATGAAACAGTTTTTTATGGAAAATACCCAAAAAGAACTTGTTTCAAGGGCCCTGATCCTTAAACCAAAGATCCTTTCCCTGATAAAGGAAGGGAATTATAAGGAAGTTCAGCGCATATGCAAAGAGACAGGAGCGGCTTCTGAGACGCGTTTCACCGTGGTGCTGCCTTCGGGCCTTGTGGTGGGCGATACGGATGAAAATCCCATGGATATGGAAAATCACAGGGACAGGGTGGAGATTGTCAGGGCGGCTTCAGGCCTTACCGGGGTGGTTTCAAGGTATTCGGAAACGGTGAGCCAGTCCATGATGTATGTGGCCATTCCTTTGGAAAGCTCCGGAAATCTTAAGGCTGTTCTCAGGGCTGCCGTGCCGCTCACAGCCGTTGATGAGGCCGTTCTTGTCCTGCAGAAACGGATTTTTATCTGTGGTTTCCTTGTTCTTGTTCTTGCTGCTGGATTCTCATGGTTTTTGTCCAGAAAAATTGCAAACCCTTTGATTGCCCTGCGTGAAGGTGCCAATCGTTTTGCTTCGGGTGATCTTTCCCACAGGCTTTTTGTGCCCGATATTCAGGAGATGGCCGCCCTTTCAGATGCCATGAACCGGATGGCAGAGGATCTGGATCAGCGTATCCGTCTGGTGGTTCGCCAGCGCAACGAGCTGGAAGCCGTCCTTTCCAGTATGGAGGAAGGGGTGATTGCCCTGGATACTGAAGGGGCACTTTTACGCATGAATCAGGCCGCAGCCCGGATGTTTGGTGTGGATGCGGCGGCTTATCAGGGAAGAAATGTCCACGAGGTTGTAAGGAACCTTGAGGCTCTTCGTTTTGTGGACAAAGCCCTTGCCGCAGAGAGTTCCGTTGAAGCGGATATGGATCTTTATCAGTATGGGAAAAAGCTTGTCCATGCCCACAGCTCTCCTTTGAAGGATGCCGATGATCAGCGCATGGGAACCCTTTTTGTCATTCAGGATGTTACCCAGTTGCGCAGGCTGGAGCATATGCGTAAAGATTTTGTGGCCAATGTTTCCCATGAGCTGAAAACCCCCCTTACGGCAATTAAAGGGTTTGTGGAAACCTTAAGGGAGGATGGCAGCACCGATCCCGAAGAAGCCAAACGCTTCATGCATATCATAGACAGAAATGTGAACCGTCTGATTCTTCTGGTGGATGATCTTCTGAAATTATCCGCCATCGAGCAGGAGGCAGAAAACGAGGATCTCCTGCTGGAGGAAAAATCCCTTAAAGATGTACTTTCTGCGGCGGTTCAGCTCTGTACGCCAAGGATGGAGGAAAAGGGCATTGAGGGGGGGGGGGACTGTCCCGAAAGCCTCAAGGCAAGGATGGATTCCCATCTTATGGAACATGCATTCGTCAATCTTCTGGACAATGCCCTTAAATATTCTTCCGATCAGGCAAGGGTCCATATCCATGCTGAAGAGAAGGATGCTTTTATATCCATTGCCTTTGCAGACAGCGGTCCGGGGATTCCTGAAGAGCATCTGCCCCGGCTTTTTGAGCGTTTTTACCGTGTTGACAAGGCCAGAACCCGCAGGCTTGGAGGAACCGGTCTGGGGCTTGCCATTGTAAAACATATCATGAATGCCCACGGTGGCAGGGTGGAGGTGCGCAGCCGTCCTGGGGAGGGAAGTGTTTTTACGCTTTTTCTGCCCCTTTAGAAACTTGTATTCTCCGCCCATTGGGATATGATAGCCCTTTGTATGCCCTGAAGGCAGGGCGGAGAAAACAGACAGTTTCTGACTCAAACAGGCGGGGCCGTGTCCCATGGATCTTCAAGAGCTGAAGGAAAAATTTCAGAGTAAAGCCGTAGCGGATTTAAAAGACATCAATCTGGTTTTGAAGGCCACACCTTTTCTGGTGCGTGAGGTGATACGCCTGGAAGAGAGCCTTGCGGAATCGGAGCGGAGGGTTCAGCACCTTGCCGGTATGCTGAGGCGGAGTCCGCCGACCCACAGAACCGGGAAAAAAGATCTGGCTGCCTGGAAAATCTGGTTGGATGAAAGAAAAAATCGATTGTATATCCAGCTTTTCGGTAAGGTGGAAAAAAATTCCGGAAAACTCATATCCAATGCCATTTTATCGGTCATGGAGAATCTGCATCCGGGTTTCACAGTGGTTGTGGATCTGCGGAAAATGATTTCTGATCTGGACTCAAGGGCCCGTTTTTATTTCCGCAAGACCGCCTATGCCTTCACCCAGATGCAGGCAGACCCCATTGTGCGGGTGATGGAAGATTCCCAGTCCATGCGGTTTCTTTTTGAGGATATGGCAAAATGCCCCGGCCCCCAGTCGGATGCGGATGTGCACAGGGTCAAAACCCTTGAGGAGGCGGATCGGCTTCTGGATAATCTGGGACGTCACCTGCGTTCTTAGGATGGATTTCAGGAATTTTTAATACAGGAGTACGGTTTTGAATCCTCTGATGGCAGCGGAAAGGGTTCTGGCGGGTAAAGGCATCGCCAATGATTTTTTTTTGTGGTTGCTTGGTGCAGACAGGGCCGATATGGCAGAGATTCTGGCGGGGTCGGATCGAATCCGCCGTTTTTTTTTCGGCAGGGGGGTGCGGCTCTGCGCCATCTGCAACGGCAAATCCGGCAGGTGCTCCGAGGATTGCTCCTTCTGCTCCCAGTCGGTTCATGCCCGCAGTGATATTGAAATATACCCCCTCCGGACAGAAGAAAAGCTGCGGGAAGAGGCGGCTATGGCTGCGGATTTCCCTCTGGATCGCTACAGCATTGTGACCAGTGGAAGGGGCATGGAAGGATCTGAGCTGGATACCCTCATCCGGGCCTATGAATCTTTTCCCCGCAACAGGGTTGCCTACTGTGCTTCTCTGGGTATTCTGCCGGAATCTGCACTGAAACGCTTTAAGGATGCAGGTGTGACCCGTTATCACCACAATCTTGAAACGGCAGCCTCCCTTTTTCCTTCCATATGCAGCACCCACAGCTATGAAGAGCGCCTGGAAACCCTGGCTGCGGCAAAAAGGGCAGGCCTTGAACTCTGCTGCGGGGGTATTTTCGGTCTGGGAGAAAAGGATGAACAGATCCTGGAGTTTGCAGAAACCCTGAAGGCCCTTGGGGTGGATGCCATACCCATGAATTTTCTGGTGCCCATTGCGGGAACCGGCACAGAGAGCTATCCTTTGCTCAGCCCCCTGCGCTGCCTGAAGATACTGGCCGCTTTTCGTTTTTTCATGCCCGATACACCACTGATTGTCTGCGGGGGCAGGCAGCAGAGTTTCGCTTCCCTGGAGGCCCTTATTTTTTCTGCCGGAGCTACGGGGCTTATGACGGGAAACTACCTGACCACACCGGGAAAAGCCGTGGAAAGGGATCTGGCCATGCTGGAGGATGGGGGCTGGGAGCTTGTGCAGGGGGGGGGAAACGGGTAATCCTCTTTGCCGGAAAAACAGGTACAGACATTCAAAGGAGGTGGAAAATGAGCATTGAACGTGTGGTCATGGCCTTTGCCGGAACAATGATTCTGCTTTCCCTGATGCTTTCATGGCTTCATTCCGGATGGTGGCTTCTTTTTACTGTTTTTGTGGGGGCCAACCTCCTGCAGGCCGCCTTTACGGGTTTCTGCCCCCTTGCCATTGTTCTGGGTAAACTGGGCATGAAGCCGGGAACGGCCTTTGAAAAAAGGTAACGTCTGAGTAACTTCAAAAGTTACTTTATGACAAAACACCGCAACACGGCGTGGGTTGCTGTTCAGCACAATTTTCAAAGTATCACGGCTGCCAGATAGATGCACAGGCACCCAATCTATTTGCCCGTGACGCAATCCGGCACTCAAGCTGAAAAACCCAAGCACTTTACTGGAGCAAAAAAGCTTATGGATCTTGAGTGCCGGATTCGGGAACTTCTTGCCCTGTGCGGAAGCGGCAAAAACTCGCCGCCACAGGCAGGATGGGTTTTTTTATTACCATAGCAGGCCTTGGTACGCTGCCTTTGTGGCGGCTCAGACAGTTTGCCGCTTTTATAGCACTCCGGCACTCAAGCTTGCAAAAGCCCATTTTTTCATCGCAGGCTTTGGGTTTTTGGCTTGAGTGCCGGACAAAGTTCTGATCCGAAACGATTGCAACGTCACTTGCAAATAGCCAGGGTGCCTTGCAGCAGTACGAAGCTGCTGCAATTACAGCCTTGGAATTTCATAATAAATGGTGCTGAACAGTTTTTTCCATGAAAGCTTAGCCTGCAGTCCCACAAATCGCCTGCACAAGGCCCGGTATGGTGTATTCAATGGCTTCCGTATCCACATGGAAGCCAAGCTCCCTTGCGGTATCCGAAGTGATGGGACCGATGGAAGCCACCTTAAGTTTCTGTATAAGGTTTTTAAAGTGTTCATCCGGAATGAGGCTTCTGAAATTTTTTACGGTGGATGAGCTTGTAAAGGTGACCATATCCGCTCCTTCCTTTTCAAGGAGAGCGATGAGTTCTTCCGCCTGATCCGTAACGGGCAGGGTGACATAGGCCGTGACCTCATCCAGATGGGCACCCATTTCCCTCAGGCTGTCCGGCAGTACGCTCCGGGCTTCGGCGGCTCTGGGCAGCAGTACCCTGACTCCGGACATCTTTTCCTTTCGGAAGGCATCCACCACGGATTCCGCACGGTAGTTTTCCGGAAGAATGTCACAGCGGATACCATAATCCAGCAGTCTTTCGGCGGTTACAGGGCCGATGCAGGCGGTTTTTACCCGGTGCAGGGCCCGCACATCGAGGCCTCTGTCAAAGAGTCTTTTGAAAAAATGCTTCACTCCGTTTACACTGGTAAAAACCAGCCAGTCATATTCTCCCAGTCTGTCAATGGCTGCATCCATGTCCGACATATCCAGAGGCGGCACCACCCGTATGGTGGGCATTTCAATGCAGTGGGCTCCCAGTTGGGTGAGCCTGCCAAGAAGGTCGCTGGCCTGTTCCCTGGCACGGGTGACCAGAATACGCCTGCCAAGCAGGGGGCGCTCCCTTTCAAACCATGCAAGGGTGCTGCGCAGTTCCACCACTTCGCCCACCACAATGATGGCCGGTGCCTTCAGGCCTGCCCTGCGGACTTCCTCTTCAATGGTGGCGAGGGTGCCGGTTACGGTCTGCTGCTGGCTGGTGCTGCCCCATCGAATCAGGGCCACGGGAGTTTCAGGGTTTCTGCCGTATTTCAGAAGCTGGCCTGTGATGAGGGGGAGATTTTTCACCCCCATATAGAAGACCAGAGTGCCGATCCCCCGGCTCAGGGCTTCCCAGTCAATGCGGGAGTCTTCCTTGGTGGGGTCTTCATGGCCCGTGACAAAGGCAAGGGTTGCGGTCATTTTTCTGTGGGTGAGGGGAATACCCGCATAGGCAGAGGCAGCAATGCCCGCTGTGACTCCGGGTACGATTTCAAAGGGAATACCTTCCGCCTTGAGAACTTCCGCTTCTTCTCCCCCCCTTCCGAAGATAAAGGGATCGCCTCCCTTGAGCCGGACCACGGTACGGCCCGTGCGGGCCTTGTCCACAATGAGCTGGTTGATACCTTCCTGGGAAAGGGTATGGTCCCCGCCCTTTTTGCCCACATAAATGCATTCTGCATCCGGAGCAGCAAGGGCGAGGAGGGCCGGAGCGGCCAGATAATCATAGATGATCACTCCGGCACGGGTCATGCAATCCCTGCCTTTGAGGGTAAAAAGGCCGGGATCTCCGGGACCTGCGCCAACGAGATAAACTTTTCCGGGTTCCATGGGTATTCCTTGTATGATATCTGTGTACTCAATTTTGATTGTAGCTGTTCGGCACAATTTTCCAAGTACCATACCTGGAAGATAGATGTACAGGCACCCAAGCTGTTTGCCCGTGACGCAATCCGGCACTCAAGCTGAAAAGCTCAAGCCCTTTACGGGAACAAAAGTGCTTCAAGGATCTTGAGTGCCGGATTCGGGAGCTTCTTGCCCTGTGCGGAAGCGGCAAAAACTCCCCGCCACAGGCAGGATACGCTTTTTGATTACCATGGCAGGCTTCAGTACGCTGCCTTTGTGGCGACTCAGACAGTTTGC
This sequence comes from Desulfobotulus alkaliphilus, assembly GCF_007830435.1. Lineage (GTDB taxonomy): Bacteria > Desulfobacterota > Desulfobacteria > Desulfobacterales > ASO4-4 > Desulfobotulus > Desulfobotulus alkaliphilus. The sequence continues at coordinate 73,704 of NZ_VLLC01000013.1, forward strand.
CGCTTCTTATTAGCACTCCGGCACTCAAGCCTGAAAAAGCTATATTATTTGCATCATAGGCTTTGGGTTTATGGCTTGAGTGCCAGACAAAGCTCTGATCCGAAACGATTGCAATGTCACTTGCAAACAGCCAGGGCACCTTGCAATAGTACGGAACTGCGCTAACTATATTGTTGTAATTTTGGAATAAACTGTGCTGAACAATTACTTTTGATTTACATTTGACAGCCTGCGCCTCACACCCCGCATCCCGCACAGCTTGAGGCGGAGCATCCGCTGCAGCCGGAAGTACCTGCGCTGCTTGTGACCGTGGTTTCCCCACCGGCACCTGTGCCTTTGCTTATAAAGCCGCAGGCCGACATGAGCCGCTGTACATTTTCTCCGTTGCAGAAGGGACAGCCGGGAACCTCATCCCGTTTCAGGACTAAAGATTCAAAGTTTTTTTCACAGGATTTGCAGTGGTATTCATAGATGGGCATAGGGCCTCCTTCTTCATTTTTATAAAATTCATGCCAAGGTACGATTTTTCAGTTAAGTCCGTTTTCTTCTTCCCGGCTCAGTTTCTGTCCGTTTTTTCTGGCCATCAAGAGAAGGCTGCGGGCTTCTTCATTTCTGTTCTGGCGTATCCGTATTCTGGCAAGGCGCAGGGCAAAAAGACCGTTATCCGGCTCTATGGCAAGGGCCTCCTCGCAGAATGTGGCGGCTATGTCAGGATTTTCCCCTTTAAGATCAAAGCAGGCCCCAAGGCCGGAAAGCACTGCTGCATCCCTTGGCATGCGTCGCAGGGCCTGACGGAAGAGATGAAAGGCCTTTTCCGTTTCTCTGGTTCTGAAACAGGCTTCCGCCAGAAACTTCAGCACAGGACCGTTTTCCGGTTTAATGGTCCGGGCCTTTTCCAGAAAGGGCAGGGCTGCTTCCGGGTCTTCAAGGGCCACGAGACTTTTGCCTAAGTGAAAGGCACTTTCAAAGCTGTCCGGAGACAGGCACAAGGCCTTTTCAAAGCAGTCCTTTGCCCTTTGTTTTTCCCCCTGCATCTCATGGATCAGTCCCTCGTTGTAAACGGGCATGGCTTCCTTTGGGTCGGCGGCATGGCTGCGGCGGAAAGCGTTGAGGGCCCTTTCGTAATTTTGAATGACACCGAAGCATACCCCAAGGCTGTTGAGCACATTGGCATTTTCAGGGTCAAGGCGCAGGGCAGCCTCATATTCTTCTATGGCTTCATCCATGCGTCCTTCCTGATAGGCTTCGTCTCCGGAAATGTTCAGGGTGACGGCATCAAAGCTTGCCAGGGAATCCGGACCCAGAAGCAGGCTGTGGGTCAGGGTTTTCCTGCTGTATTCCAGAGCCCTTGCTGCGGTAAAGCCATCAAGGGGGTAGGTAAAAATCCCCGCATTCATTGCTGTTTCGGGGCCTGTTTTCAGTTTGTGGAAGATTTTTTCAGCTTCTTCGGGACCTTTGTCCTGCAAAAGAAGGAAAAAGATGTTGTTCTCCTGGGTAATATGCAGCCTGTCCTGCTGCTCTTTTCCAAGATCGCTAAGGGTTTTTTCCATGTCCCCGGACAGGGTTTCCACCTGCAGGCTCAGGATTGTAAATGGGGGGCAGGACTCCTGAGTGAAAAGAACGCTCAGGGATTCCGGGGATGGAAAGTGCGGGCCATCGGGAAGGGGTGCAGGAGCTTCCTGGGGCCGGGAGCAGGGCAATGCAGGATCTGGACTTCCATTGCACCGGAGAAAAGGATCCGGGCATTCCCCTTGCAGGGCGGAACTGGCCTTCATGGCTTCTCCTTTTTAATACAGGGAAGAAGGGGTTCTGGGCAAAAAAGGGTGGAAAAAGCCGTAACAATGATGTCTTCCTCCCCCTGTTGCAGGGTTCGCACATCCATGAGAAAGGCATCACTTTCCACCCGGCCGATGATGGGGGGCTGGAAATTCCGGAACTGACGTTCCATGGATGCGGCGGAAACATCCCGGCTTTTTATGCTTATGCAGCGGCTGGGCAGGTCCTGGGTGGGCAGGGAGCCGCCTCCGGCTCTCGCCGTGCTGGGCAGAACTTCCATATCAAAGCCCTGCAGCCCCAGTGCCATGAGTTTTTTATGGAGTGTGGTCGCCTTTTCCGTGCAGAGGCTTTCATCCATGGTCAGCATGCGCAGGGTGGGGATGCTGGCCATGGCTTTTTCAGGATCCCGGTAAAGGCGCAGGGTGCCTTCCAGGGCGGCAAGGGTGAGCTTGTCGATGCGCAGGGCGCGGGTCAGGGGATTGCTGCGGATTTTTTCTATCCATTCTTTTCTGCCCACAATGATACCGGCCTGGGGGCCTCCGAGCAGCTTGTCTCCGCTGAAGGTAACGATGTCGGCACCGGCCTTCAGGGATTCCTGTACCGTGGGTTCTTTTGAAAGGCCAAAGGGTGAGAAGTCCACGAATGTGCCGGAGCCAAGGTCATCCATGACAGGGATGCCGTGTTTTCTGCCCAGAGTTGCGAGCTGATCCATGCTTACGGAGGCGGTAAAGCCCATGATCTGGAAATTGCTGGTGTGTACTTTAAGGAGCAGGCCCGTATTTTCTCCGATGGCTTCTTCGTAGTCTTTCAGGTGCGTCCGGTTGGTGGTGCCCACTTCCTTCAGGATGGCACCGCTTTTGGCCATGACATCGGGAATGCGGAAGGAGCCGCCGATTTCCACCAGCTCCCCTCTGGATACAATGGCTTCCCTGCCTTTGGTCAGGGTATCCAGACAGAGAAGAACCGCCGCAGCATTGTTGTTGACCACCATGGCGGCTTCTGCTCCGGTGATTTCCGTGAGCAGGGAGGATACGGCTGTGTAACGCAGTCCCCTTTTACCGCTTTCAAGGCTGAACTCCAGATTGCTGTAATGGCTGGCAACGGCCATGATTCTTTCAAGGGCTTCTCCGGCAAGGAGGGATCTGCCGAGATTGGTGTGTACCACAACACCTGTGGCATTGATGGTGCGCTGGAGGTTGGGGCTGACTGCCCTCTCCAGTTTCTCTGTGATCCGGGGTATCAGGATGGCAGCAGCCAGATCCTTTGCATCCTGAATCCGGTTTTCAAGGACGTCTCTGCGTTTTTCTTCCAGCACTTCCCGGATGATGCGGGCTTTGAGACTGTGGGGGGCATCCGTCCATTCTTTAAGGGTTTCCATTTCCAGAAGAAGGGTGTCCACTCCCGGAAGATGCCTGAGAAGTTGCTGGGTGGCCATGGATTTTTCGTACACTTTCTTTTATTTCTTCGAAATTCAGGTTTTTTTGAAAAGGACCGTTTCCGGTTGCATACTGAAAACATCCATGGGCAGCCGGTCAATGAAATTTTCAAAATCCGAAGGCCCCATGCCGAGTACGGCAAGGCGGTCTGCAATACTGCCTCTGCTGGATTCCGGAAAAACACCGGACTGAAAGCGGGACATGATGAGGTCCGCAGCATGGACAATATAGGCCAGTTTGTCTCCGGCCTTTCCGTCTTCGGGTCTGTGGTGATGCCGGATGGCATGGATGAGGTTTTCCGGGAAGGCCCATTTCAGACCTAGTTTGGCCCCCACTTCACAGTGATCCACACCAAGAATCCGTTTTTCCACTTCGAGAATCCGGTGGTTCTCCTTTTTCATGCCCCTGTAAAAGAGGGGGCAGGCGGAGGTGATGTGCTGGTCCAGCACCACCATGCCGATATCATGGAGCAGACCCGCAGTATAGGCGGTGGCCCTGTGGGCAGCCCCCGTATGGGCGGCAAGCTGATCGGCCACGATGGCCGTGCCCATGGCATGGTGAAAAAGGCCTCCCTTGCACAGGGAATATACGGAATCACTCTGTCTGTAAAAGGTTTTAAGGGCAGACGAGATAATGGATTTAATGAGGGTGTCCTGCCCCAGCAGAATCAGGGCGTCGTCGATGGAGGCCACCTGATTGCGGCCTGAATACAGGGCGGCATTGCACATGCGCAGGGTCTGGGCGGTAATTACCTGATCCTTACGGACTTCTGCGGCAATGGCCTTGAAATCCGCTTCTTCCGATGTCACCATGCGCAGGATTTTTAAGGCAACCTGAGGGATGGGCTTGAGTCCTGTGACACTGGCTGCAATGGCATCCGCCGAAGGGGCCGTATAGTGGAAGGCCTCTTCCGGATCCCGCAGCAGGCCGGACGGGCAGATGCGGTTTTTACCGGTGTTCAGATCCAGCTCCAGGGTACAGGTGAAAAAGCCACCGGTTTCCGAAGCACTGACGGGGATATTGTATCTTTTCAGAAGCTCGTGTACCTTTTCTGCGGTCCGGCCACCGATATCCAAGGCCATATCCTGTTCACTCACAGGGCCCACAAGGGCACCACCGGCAACGGTGGCGCGCATGTTATCCGGATGGGCTCCCTTTTCAATGAGGGCTTTGAGGAAGGCAGGGACACCGGTACTGGCATATTTTCCGGGGTGTGTATCCGATGCACCGGATACGGGTTCGGGCAAAAGGATATGCAGAAGGCCACCCATGCCTGCCACGCTATCATAGACAGAGACGCCCACACAGGTGCCCAGCAGGGCTTTCAGGATCAGGGGCTGTCTGTCTGCGGCAACCATGAACTGGCCAGATGCCACATAGTGAATATTGGATTCCATAGATACTCCCGGTTTTTCTGGTATATACCAGAGTATTGTAAAACATTCTTCCATAGCATTTCAGTGACTTTGGATTCAAGTATGATTCCACTAAAAAGATGCATCCCTGATCACCCCCCTTTATTTCATGGTGGAATCTCTGGTTATGTTCTTTGATTTTATTTGTAAAAATATTATTTTTCAGGAGATTGTGTGGATACTTCATTTTCAAAACATCTGATTTTTGCGCTGGATTATCCGGATTTTGCATCGGCGGCTCCCATTCTGCCCCTCCTTGCGGGCAGGGTGGGGGTGGTGAAGATCGGGCTGGAGTTGTTTCTCGGGGAAGGCCCTGACATTGTTCCAAGAATCCGGGATAAAAGTGATGCGGAGGTTTTTTTGGATTTAAAACTCCATGATATTCCTGCAACCGTGGAAAGAAGTGTGAGAAACCTTAAAAAACTGGGGGTGGATTATCTTACCCTGCATACGGCGGGCGGACGGGAGATGCTGTCTAAGGCTGCGGATGCCGCAGGGGGCAGCATGAAGCTTCTGGGGGTTACCGTACTCACCAGCAGCGGGCTTTCCACCCTGAAGGAGACGGGGCTGGAGCTGAAAGACGACGCGGCCATGGAGGATCTGGTTAAAATACGGGCTGTCCTTGCCATGGAATCCGGGCTTTCCGGCGTGATATGTTCAGGCCATGAAGCCGCAGGGGTGAAGGAGAGGTGCGGGGCCGGGTTTCTTGCGGTGACACCGGGAATCCGTCCGGCATGGAGCCTTGGGAGGGGTGATGACCAGAAGCGGGTCATGACACCGGAACGGGCCCTTGCTGCGGGTGCGGACATGCTGGTGATCGGAAGACCCATCCGGGATGCGTCGGACCCCGGATGGGCAGCAGATCAGATTCTTAAGGAAATGGCAGGCGGAAAAGGGCCAGAATAAAAAGCAGTACGCCCAGAATCAGGGCAAAGCGGAGCTGGTCCGGGGTGAAGGCCTTCATTGTTTTCAACTGAGCTTTTCTTCGGGCCTGTCCAGACCGAAGGTCGTGTGGAGGGCACGCACGGCCAGTTCCGTGTATTTTTCTTCTATGATGCAGGAAATGCGGATTTCAGACGTGCTGATCATGATCATATTGATGTTTTCCTCACACATGGCGGCAAACATTTTTGAGGCCACGCCGGAGTGATTTTTCATGCCCACGCCAATGACGGAAACCTTGGCGATGTTGGGATCAGCCATAACCTCTTCCGCACCGATTTCTTCGGCCACCTTTTTACTGATTTCGAGGGCGTCCCGGATATCCGTCTTGGGAACGGTAAAGGTAAAGTCTGTGATATTGCCGGACCGGGTATTCTGGATGATCATGTCCACGAGGATACCGGCCTCGGCAATGGGGTTTAAGATTCTGAAGGCAATCCCCGGACGGTCGGGTACGCCCTTGAGGGTAATTCTTGCCTCATTCTTGTTGCAGGTAACGCCGGAGACCACCAGGCGTTCCATATCCGCATCTTCCTGCATGACCATGGTTCCCTCCTCATCCTTGAAGGATGACCTTACGTGTACGGGTACGTTGTATTTTTTTGCAAATTCCACGGACCGGATCTGCAGCACCTTGGCGCCGAGGCTGGCCATTTCCAGCATTTCATCGTAGCTGACCCTGGAGAGTTTCCGGGCTTTTTTGCAGATATTGGGGTCTGTGGTATAGACACCGTCCACATCCGTATAAATTTCACAGGTGTCTGCCTTGAGTGCTGCGGCAATGGCCACGGCGGAGGTATCGGAACCGCCCCGGCCCAAGGTGGTGATGTTGCCTTCGGCATCGCTGCCCTGAAAGCCTGCCACAATGACAATCTGCCCGTCATCGAGGAGCCTGCGGATGCGGGAGGCTCCGATATTGAGGATGCGGGCCGCACCGCAGGAGCAGTCCGTGACCACCTCCGCCTGAAATCCCAGCAGGGATGTGGCCTGATATCCCATGCATTTTAAAATCATGGCCAGCAGGGCTACGGTGGTCTGTTCCCCTGTGGCCAGAAGAACATCCATCTCCCGTTTATCCGGTCGTTCGCAGGCCTCCTCGGCCATGGCAATCAGTCTGTCCGTGGTGCCGGACATGGCGGAAAGTACCACCACCACCTTGTCTCCGGCATCATAGGTTCTGGCAACCCTGCGGGCGACATTGCGTATGCGGTCAATGTCGCCGACGGAAGTGCCTCCGTACTTCTGTACGATCAGTCCCATGACAAAACCCCTCCTCCGAGGCCTAAAAAAAATATCCGTATAAGCCGGATACGCAGGTAAAAAACCTGTTGCTGAAAGGGTGGTAAAGCCCAAAAAAAGCCTTTTCCTTTTATGACCATAAGGAGAGGCTTTTCATCAGGTATCCTTATCCGATTTTATACCGGATGGCTGTCTTGTTGCCAGCTCCTTAGCAGATCCTGAAAATGAAGTCCAGAGGCCTGTGCACGGATAGTGCGTTCACTTTCCCCATGAATTTCAATGTGGATTTCCAGATCAAAGATTTCCATACCTTCCATGCGTTCAGCCCATTCCACCACGGTGACGGCTTCCGAGGCCATGAGTTCATAAAGACCGATGTCAAAAACCTCATCGCTGTGGGAAAGGCGGTAGAGGTCCGCATGGTGCAGGGGCAGCCGGGCGTCATAGGAATGGATCAGGGCATAGGAGGGGCTTGTGACATAGCTGCCTTCGGCCACGCCAAGGCCCGAGGCAAGGCCCTGAACAAAGTGGGTTTTCCCGGCTCCCAGATCACCGGAAAGGGCGATGCGGCAGGGGCTGTGAATCCGCAGGCCCAGGCTTTCAGCAAGTCTGAAGCTTTCTTCCGGAGAGCGGCTTTGCCGTGTGATACTCAGGATTTCCATGCTGATCCTGTTGTGATTGATTTAAAAATTTCCGGAAGGACTGCAGCCACTTCCGATGGGAGATACCCTTGGGGGCCCTGTTTTTCCGCCAGATGATCCGCTGCCATACCGTGTAAAAAAGCCCCAAGGGGGGCTGCCGTATCTGCGGGTTTTCCCTGGGCCATGAGTCCTGCAATAATGCCGCACAGCACATCACCGGAGCCGCCCGTGGCCATGCCGGGGTTTCCCTCGGTGATAATGCGGCAGAGGCCTTGGGGCGTTGCAGTTATGGTAGCCGCACCCTTGAGCAGAAGGTGGCAGTCCTTTTCCATGGCAAAATCTCTGGCGGCACGGATACGGTCTTCCTGCACGGCCTGAACGGACATGCCGCAGAGCCTTGCCATTTCACCGGGATGGGGGGTGAGCACGCAGGCTTCTTTTTTACAAGAGAGCAGATCCATGAGATCCCCATGCTGGGCCAGCAGGTTCAGGGCGTCCGCATCCAGTACAAGGGGCAGGGGGCTTTCCAGAAGGATGCGGAGCATGGCTGCAGCTGTTTTTCCCGTGCCCATACCCGGTCCTGCGGCGGCAAGGCTTTTTCCTGCAAGCAAGGGCAAGAGGTTTTCTGTCGCTTGACTGGAAAAGCCTTTGCCATCGCCCTTAAGGCCCTGCACCATGATTTCCGGGAGTATTCCCGGAAGGGGCAGGCTGGTTTCCGGCACGGCAAGGCTTATGAGGCCGCAGCCGGACCGGAGGGCGCCTGTGGCGGCAAGTACGGCGGCTCCCCTTGTGGCAGGGGCTCCGGCCACAAGGAGGAGATGGCCAAAATGTCCCTTGTGGCTGGCGGCGGATCGCTTCGGAAGCTGCGCCGCAGCCCATTTCTTTGTCACCTGTTCCACTCTGGGGGGATATTTTTGGCTGATGACTTCGGGTATGCCGATGTCCACCACATGGATTTTTCCGCTGTGGCTGCGGCCCGGTTCCAGAAGAAGGCCGGGTTTGGCAAATCCGAAGGTGATGGTATGGCTGGCCTTCAGGGCCTTTCCCTGTATGGCTCCCGTATCCGCATGGATGCCGGAAGGAATGTCCAGACTCACCACGGCTCCGCCGGATTCTTTTACCCTTTCCATGAGTCCGGCATAAAAACCCTGTACGGGGCGATCCAGCCCGATGCCGAAAAGGGCATCCACAAAGAGATCTGCCCGAAAAAGTGCCTGCTCAGGGCCTTTCAGGGCAGCAGCATCTTCTGCCATAAAAACCCTGCCACCGGCCTTTTCATAAAGGGTCTTGTTGATGCGGCTTTCGGGACTGAGTTTTTCTGGTGGGCCCGCCAGCAGCACATGGATGTCCCAGCCCCAGCCCAGAAGGTAACGGGCGGCCACCCATCCGTCCCCCCCATTGTTGCCTGTGCCGCAGAGAACCAGAACAGATTTTTTTCTTAAGGGGAAGTTGTCAGAGATGATGCGTGCAGACTCCCGGCCTGCGGTTTCCATCAGGATACGGCCGGGAAGTCCGAAGTTTTCCATGGTGTCTTTGTCCATGGCAGCCATGGATGCCGCTGTTGCCAGAGGCCGCATGGCCTAAAGTTCCCGGATCAGCTCAGCCATGCGGCGGACGGCATTTTCCATGCCCACAAGGGCTGCATGGGATACAATGCTGTGGCCGATACTGAACTCGTCAATTTCGTGAACCCCTTTGAAGGCCTGAATGGAACGGTAGCAGATGCCGTGGCCCGCATTGACGCCAAGGCCGATTTCCTTGCCCCTGCGGGCGGCCATCAGAAGGGCTTCAAAGGCCTTTGCCTTTTCTCTGGTGTCTGTGGTTTCGCAGAAGCTTCCCGTATGCAGTTCCACATACCGGGCGCCCACGGCTTTGGAGGCTTCGATCTGGGCCATGTCCGGATCCACAAATAGACAGGTGGGAATCCCCGCACTTTTTAAGGTTTCTATGGCATTGGTGACGGAAGCCCTATGGGCCAGCACATCCAGCCCGCCTTCGGTGGTAACTTCTTCCCTGCGTTCCGGCACAAGGGTCACAAGGTCAGGAAGGACTTCCAGGGCAAATTCCAGCATTTCAGATGTGGCGGCCATTTCAAGGATCAGCCGGGTCTGCACCGTATCCCTGAGGATGCGCACGTCCCTTTCCTTGATATGCCGCCGGTCTTCCCGCAGATGCACCACAATGGCATCGGCACCGGCAAGTTCAGCGATAACGGCTGCGGCCACGGGGTCCGGGTAATTGGTTTTCCGGGCTTCCCTGAGGGTGGCAATGTGATCCACATTTACGGCGAGTCTGGGCATGGGAACCTCCTTGGGTTTTTAAGGATCAGGGGTCAAGCCATCCTGCAAGCTGGTCATTGTTTTCCAGCATGCGAACCAGTTCGGTGCTCTTTTTTTCCATCTCGGCTTCTGCATCCGGGCCTTTTTCATGGTCAAAGCCCACAAGGTGGAGAATGCCGTGTACCATCAGTTGGGTGATGCGGATATCCGGGTTCATTTCCCACTCTCTGGCTTCCTTCAGGGCTGTTTCCGTGGAAATCACCACATCCCCGAGAAGATCGGGGTTGATTTCGGAAAATTCTCCCTCGTGCATGGCAAAGGCCAGAACATTGGTGCTTTTATCCACATTTCTGTATTCGAGGTTGATCTCCCGCATGGCTTCATCATCCACAAAGAGAAGGGAGAGTTCTGCCTCAGGATATCCCAAGGCGCTTAAGATGCGCATCGCCTTTTCCGTCAGGATCTCTTCGTTGAGCATCATCAGATTCTGGGAGTTGTCGATCTGTATGGGCATGTTTTTTCTTCTGTCCTCCAGGGGCGGCACTTTCCGCATATTCAATGCGGTGGTGGTAGATACCCGTAAGAATTTTATTGAAGCTCCGGGCAATTCTGTGCAGGTCTTTTAAGGTGATGTCGCATTCATCCAGCTGGGAGTCTGAAAAGATATTGTTGATCATTTTCTGCACCAGCCCCTGTATGCGGGCAGCTGTGGGATTTTCCAGGGTGCGGGAAGCCGCTTCCACCACATCGGCCATCATGACAATGGCCGCCTCCCGGCTCTGGGGTCTGGGGCCGGGGTAGCGGTAGTCATCGGCATTGATATTGTCTGCCTCTCCCTTTTGGGCCTTGGCCTTTTCATAGAAAAATTTGATGAGGCTGCGACCATGGTGCTGGGCAATGATATCCGTAATGGCTTCCCCCAGTTTGTGCTTTTTGGCCATGGAGATGCCATCACGGACATGGGTGATAAGGATGAGGGCGGACATGGAAGGGGCCAGTTTGTCGTGGCTGTTTTTTCCACCACCTTGATTTTCTATGAAGTAAAGGGGTTTTGAGAGTTTTCCGATGTCGTGGTAATACCCGCCCACCCTTGCCAGCAGGGAATTGGCACCGATTTCCGAAGCGGCCGCTTCAGCCAGGGTTCCCACTATCATGGCGTGGTTGTAGGTTCCCGGTGCTTCCAGCATGAGCCGTCTGAGCAGGGGCTGGTCCGGGTTGGCCAGCTCTAAAAGCTTGATGTCCGTGGTGTAGTCAAAGAGAATTTCCAGAAGGGGAGCCATGCCCGCCGTCAGGATTCCCGAAAGCATACCGCCGGTAAAGGCAAAGATCAGGGTCCAGGCCATGAGGGGCGGGGAGAAGCTTTCCATCTGCAGAAAGAGTCCCATGGCCAGGGCCATCTGAAAGAGGCCCAGTTTCCAGCCGGCCTTGACAAAGACCTTGCGTTCCCTGCAGTCCTGCATCCAGTAGGCGCCCATGGCGCCGCTGAGGATGAAGAAGAAGGCAAGGGGCAGATCCGCCTTCAGGATAATGGCCACAAGGCTGCCCATGATCAGGGCAAAGGGCAGGCCCTGGGCCATGGAGAAGAAGAGGCAGACCAGCATGGCGGCACCGGCTACGGGCAGGGCCATGAGCAGAGGTGCAGGCGTGGCAAAGGTGCCTGCCTCACTGATCATGGGAAGGATAAGGATGTGAAATCCCTTGGACATGGCCAGCACAGCGATGAGTACGGTACTGAGAAAAAAGATGTTTTTGTTGGGATTGCGGGTCTGGGACAGGGGGCGCCGGAAACAGAGGCAGTATCCGGTCAGAAGAATGAAAAGGCTCAGAAGAAGGCTGCCGGAATTGCTGCGGAAGATATCCTGGGTCCGGATCTGGGAAGCCAGGGCGTCCAGCTTGATTTTATGCAGATCCGTCACCCTTTCTCCTTCCCGAAGGAGCATTTCTTCTGCCTTGATCTGGTAGAGAACCGGCTTGACAAGGCTTGTGGCTTCCTGCATGCGCTTCTGGGTTTCGCTGCGGTTCAGGGTGATGTTGGGCCGGATGAGCCGCTGGCTGAGGTCCACAATGAGGTTGATATGGTTGTAGTGCATCCCCCGCAGCAGGGGTTCGCCCACAATGCGGACCATGGTCCGGGCCTGATCAGGTCCGTAAAAGCGGCGCAGGTTGGTTTCCGTGGTTTCCTTCTCAGAATCCAGGGTTCTCAGGGTTATGCCCCTGTCCTGATCTTCCAGCAGAATGTTTTTATTGGCAACCACGCCGTTTTCAAAGATGGCCCTGAGGATTTCTGTTATTTTATCTTCTATGCCCTGGGAAAAATTTTCCCTTTCCAGCAGCCGGAAGGCCCCGTCACTGACGGGAATTCCCAGCAGATTCTCAAAACGGGGTTTGGCAGCCCATATTTTCTGGGAACGGATGTTTTCCGGCGGTGTGGGCGTGATGCCTTCCACGGGAAGGGGCAGGGGCTCTTCCAGAATGCTGCGCATTTCCTGAAAACCGGACTGCACCCCGCTGATGGTCCTGCTCCCCATCGTTGCATCAAGATCATACACCGTGAGTACGGAGGCTGCGGCCAGCTGGCGGCTGGTTTCCGTGGCCTCACTGTTTTCAATGATGAAGTCTCTGGGAGCCTTGATGCTCCTTGGTGCCACGTCCCCGGCTTCCAGATTGTAGTAAAGGGAAGGCATGCCGGGGATCAGCATCAGGGCAAGGGAGGCCATAATCAAAGAAAGCATACCCAGCCGGACACCGTTATGGGTTCCGAGAAAACGGGCCACAGCCTTTTTCCGTTGGGAAAGATTTGTCATGGTAACTGCGGCCGGAGTTCCTCCATGCCGTTCTCCTTTGCCTGAAGTTTTTCATAGGCATTGATGATGCGCCGGACGATGTGATGGCGCACCACATCCTTCTGATCGAAAAAGGTAAAGGCAATCCCTTCTATGTCCTGGAGGATGTCCACGGCCTGAAGCAGCCCGGATTTTTTTTTGCTGGGCAGGTCTATCTGGGTGACATCTCCCGTCACAATGGTTTTTGAATTGAAACCAATGCGGGTAAGAAACATCTTCATCTGTTCCGTTGTGGTGTTCTGGGCCTCATCCAGAATGATGAAGGCATCGTTTAAGGTCCGGCCCCTCATGAAGGCCAGGGGGGCCACCTCAATGACTCCCTGCTGGATAAAACCTTCGGCCTTTTCAAACTTCATCATATCATGCAATGCATCATAAAGGGGACGAAGGTAGGGGTCAATCTTTTCTGCAAGATCTCCGGGAAGAAAACCTAGGGATTCCCCGGCTTCCACGGCGGGACGGGTCAGGATGATGCGGTTTACCTCGCCCCGGCTGAGGGCTGCCACGGCCATGGCCATGGCCAGATAGGTTTTTCCCGTGCCCGCAGGACCGATGCCAAACACAATATCATGATTGCGGATGGCTTCGATGTAGCTTTTCTGGTTGGGATTTTTGGGTGTGATGCAGCGTTTGTTTGCAGTAACGTAGATGGTGTCCAGAAAGATCTCCTTGAGGTTCACCTTATCGTTGGCCTGAATGGCCTGTACTGCATAGTCGATGTCATTGGGGTATACGGGGTAGCCCTTGCGCAGCAGGCCGTAGAGCTGGTCCAGAACCTTTCTTGCAAGCTGGACCTGGGAGGTTTCCCCTTCCATGAGAAGCTGATCTCCCCTGGAATGGAGGGAGATGGCAAGGCTTGAGGCAATGCGGTGGAGGTTTCTGTTCTGCTCGCCAAAGAGCTGGCGTGCAAGCATGGGGTCATCAAAGGCATGGTTTGCCTGAATGCTGTTTTTTTTCTGGTTTTTCATACCTGTTCGGCGGAGTGCGCCGTCCTGTGTTGACGTATGCCGGCCTTAAGAAAGCACGCAGCCCCAGTCCCCTTAAGATTCTTTTTTGGGGGGGTGGGGCAGGGGTATCCGGCGGTCCGGCCAGATCCATCCTTTCGGACAGATCTTCATAGCATATTCTATTTTCCAAAGGCAAACATCAGAATCGGTGAAAGAAGTTCCGTTTTATTGACGCCATGGGGGGGATCTGTTACGGAAAATCCTGCAAATTCTCTTTGTCGTATCCGTACCGTTCCATTTTCCTCTCCCCTGAAAGGAATACTTTTTATGAATCCGCTGGATATCGCCATACTCTGTATTGTGGGCTTCTGCCTGATCCGTGGTATTTTCCGGGGCCTGATCCGGGAGGTTTCTTCCATTATCGGCGTACTGGCGGGGTTTTATGCGGCCTATACCTACTACCCCATGCTGACGGAAATGATCTCCCGCTGGTTTGCGGACCTTGAACTGGCAAAAATGCTGGCCTTTCTTGCGATTTTTCTGGGCATCTTTATACTGGTTGCCCTCTTGGGCTCTTTGATCCGCATGGTCCTTTCCGTTGTATTTCTGGGCTGGGTGGATCGTCTGGCCGGGGGCGGTTTCGGTTTTGTAAAGGGCGTTCTTATTGTTTCTGTGGTTCTGGTGGCACTGGCATCCTTTCTGCCAAAGGAAAACAGCCTCTTGCCGGAATCCCGCCTTGCCCCCAATGTTCTTGTGGTATCCGAGGGGCTGGCCGCACTTGTGCCTGAGGATATGAAAAAACAGTTCTATGAAAAGGCGGGTTCCTTGAAAAAAGTCTGGCAGGAAAGGGAAAAAAAGACGTTTTGAAAACAAATGAACCTGAAATGAATCCGGAACTTTATAGTACGGCTTCCCTGTGGAAAATTCTCGAGCGTCTGCGTGGTGAGGGGGGCTGCCCCTGGGATAAAAAGCAGACCCCTGAGTCCATGGTGAAATATTTTCTGGATGAAGGCTATGAGCTGGCCGATGCCGTTTTAGAAAACCGGGCCGATGCTGTATGTGAGGAGCTGGGGGATGTGCTTTTTCAGCTTCTTTTTATAATTTTTTTGTATCAGGAAAAGGGGCTTTTTTCTTTTTCCGATGTGACCCATCGCATAGAAGCCAAGCTGATCCGCCGTCATCCCCATGTTTTTGGTTCGGAAAAGCTGGACACTGTTTCCGATGTGGCAAGGCGCTGGGAAGAAATTAAATCGGAAGAAAAGGCAGGGGATGAAAAGAAATCCCTGCTCTCAGGGATTCCCCGCAGCCAGCCGGCCCTGTCCCTTGCCATGGCGGTTTCACGGAAGGTGGCGGCCTGTGGTTTTGACTGGGATGAAGAGTCCGCTGTCTGGGAGAAGGTCAATGAGGAAATGGCTGAATTTAAGGATGCGGTGCATAAAAATTCCAGGCAGGAAACAGCCATGGAATTCGGGGACCTTCTTTTTTCTCTGGTGAATGTGGCAAGATTTCGAAAGATTGATCCGGAAGAAGCCCTGCGGGAGATGGTGGCAAAATTTTCCCGTCGTTTCCAGCATATGGAAGCTGTCCTCGCAGAAGCAGGCAAAGAGCCCGCTTCTGTGGGGCAGGAAGCGCTGGAATTTTTGTGGCAGGATGCAAAAAGGATGGAATAAAACAGGTTGAAATAAAAAAGGAAAGCCATGATTGCGATCATAGATTATGACGCCGGTAACCTGACCAGCGTGGCAAGGGCGCTGGCCCATCTGGGCCATGCCTACCGGATCACCCGTGAGTCCGGTGAGATTCTTCAGGCGGATCGGGTGATTTTCCCCGGAGTGGGGGCTGCGGCTTCGGCCATGGAAAGCCTTAAAAACTATGGACTGGACACCGTGCTACATCAGGTGATGGATGCGGGGATGCCTTTGCTGGGGATCTGTCTGGGAACACAGATAATCACGGGGTTCAGTGAGGAAGGGGATGTGCCCTGCCTCGGCCTGATTCCTGGAAGGGTGAGGGCTTTTCCTGCCTCCATGAAGGATGATGCGGACAGGGCTTTGAAAATTCCCCATATGGGCTGGAACAGGGTGCAGGTGAAGAGGGTGCATCCCGTATTGTGGGATATCCGTGGGGAGGATGCCTTTTATTTTGTCCACGGCTATTATCCGGAACCCGAAAATCCGGACCATGTGCTGGCAACAACGCCCTATGGCATTGAGTTTGTTTCTGCCATGGGTTTTGGCAACCTTGTGGCCACCCAGTTTCATCCGGAAAAAAGCGGAAAACCGGGTCTGAAGCTTCTGGATAATTTCTGCCGGTGGGGGGGGGAAGTATGAAAAGTGCCATGACAAAACGCATCATTCCCTGTCTTGATGTCCGGGAAGGCAGAACCACCAAGGGAATCCGCTTTGAAAACAATGTGGACATCGGCGATCCTGTGGAAATGGCCCGTCATTATTATGAAAGCGGTGCCGATGAGCTGGTTTTTTATGACATCACCGCATCCCATGAAAAACGGGGCATCATGATTGATGTGGTACGCAGGGTGGCGGAAACCATTTTTATTCCTTTTTCCGTGGGCGGCGGTATTGCTTCGGTTTCTGATATGCGGGATGTGCTGCTGGCGGGCGCTGAAAAGGTAAGCGTAAATTCTGCGGCCATCAAAAATCCCCGTATTATTTCCGAAGGGGCTGAGGCCTTTGGCAGCCAGTGCATTGTGGTGGGCATGGATGTGAAGAAGGTGGAAAAAAGCGGAAAAATTCCTTCGGGATATGAAATGGTAATCCATGGTGGCCGTACCTATACCGGTATGGATGCCCTGGCCTGGGCAGAGGAGCTTGTGCGGCTGGGGGCTGGGGAAATCTGTCTGAATTCCATTGATGCCGATGGCACACGGGATGGCTATGAGCTGAACCTGACGGCCATGATTTCAGAAGCCGTTCCCATTCCTGTGATAGCCTCCGGCGGCGGCGGTATTCCTGCCCATCTGGCGGAGGTGCTGACAAAGGGAATGGCAGATGCCGCCCTCATTGCTTCCATGGTGCATTATGGAGATTACACCATTCCCGGAATCAAGGACCATCTCCATGGCTCGGGTGTGGCCGTGCGCAGAAGCTGGTGAGCGTCTGGGGTGGAAAAATGTTCGTGTAACTTTTTTTGCAATTTTACGGGCACCCGTGAAGGGTGCCCCTGCACAAAAGAGGACCGTAAAACCATGTCTGGATCAGGCCTTGCGTCTGGCTGTATCAAGGTTTTTGGAAATTGCTCAGCACAGCTTTCCAAGTACCATAGCTGCCAGACAGATGCACAGGCCCCAGGCTATTTGCCCGTGACGCAATCTTATTCGGGAGCTTCTTGCCCTGTGCGGAAGCGGCAAAAACTCCCCGCCACAGGCAGGATAAGCATTTTGATTACCATAGCAGGCCTTGGTGTGCTGCCTTTGTGGCGGCTCAGACAGTTTGCCGCTTCTTTCGCACAGGCCTGTAAAGCTCTGATCCGAAACGATTGCAATGTCACTTGCAAATAGCCACGGTGCCTTGCAACAGTACGAAGCTGCTGCAACTACAGCATTGGCAGTTCGGAATAAACCGTGCTGGATAATTACGGTTTTTGGCCCGATTATGGAAGGGCAAGAACCGGGCCAGTGAACGGTGGCGGAGCCGGGGCGGTCATCGGAAAATACCTTGTTTTACGGCAGAGCTTCGGAACAGGTCTTCTTTTCCGGTGAAAGAATTCAGAAGAAGTCTCCCCTGCGGAATTTTTCCACTTCCACCCTGGCCAGAAGTGCCGTTCTCTTTGCAAGGTTGCCGGAAGGATTTTCCTTCTGTTCCATGCTTTCCTTCATCAGGGTTTCTGCTTCCTTTTCCAGGGCTTCGATCATGGTTTTCAGCTCCCGGATTCCCTGATCCGGGTTCATCAGGGCAGAAGATAGTTTTTCCATGTTGCTCACAAGATCACGGGTACGGTTCTCCATGCTGGAAGAATCAAAAAGCCCTGCAAGGCCCATTGCTCTTGGGGGCGGCAGGGGTGATTGTACCGTCATGGTGCTGGAAGATGGTGTCATGGGAGTCATGGCCGTTTTGAGGGCGTCCTGAAAGCCGGTTCCGGAAGTTGTGCCTGAAGTTGCCTTTTCCGTATGTCGGATATCAGGGGCCGGTGTATATTCGGGGCGGTTTGTAATGCGGTCCATACGGCCTCCTTGTTCAAAGGGGAATCTCTTTAGGGAGTTTTTTAGCAAATGTAATGCCAGACCGAAACCCCACAAAGCATATGATTGTTTTTTTACAGGCGGACCCGCAGGCAGGCCTGTTTTTTTATTGTCTGCGTGCCTTATGGTCTTTGTATTATAGCCTTTAAGGGATGAATGGATACCGGTAAAAGATTGCGTCAGGAAGAACTGCCCTGCGTATCCTTGGGCTGAATGAAAGGGGCTTTGGGAGGGAATACCATCCGGTGGACAAAACCGGTAGGAACTTTTTTCCTACCGGAAGATTGACGGGCATTCAGGGGGAACATGTTTCCATGAATGTTTTTTATATCATAGAGTCCCTGTGGGCAGAGAACATGGCTTTGGCAATGCGTTCCGGGTCCGGCGTATAGGTGCCGCTCTGGATCTGGTATTTGAGTTTTTCAATGCGCTCTGAACGCAGGTCTTCAACCGTTCTGGGGTGCGCCTGCCGGGTTTCCATGGCCTCCCTTGAGTCGCTGGAAAGGCTCACCCTGTCTGCTCGGCCTTCTGTCTGTGTTTTCTGGCTGCTTTTGTTTTTTTCCCTGTCCTGCTGCAGTTCTTTGGTCAGGGAGCTGGTTTTAACCCCCGACAGCATTGTATGAATTTTCATGATTCCCTCCCTTCCCTTTGTATCATATCTGCCCGAAAATCTTTTTTGACCTGCGGTGGTTCTGCCCTGTTCCTGATCCTTAAAGTATTTTAGTCAAAAAAGATTTTCGGCCGTTTATGATTCATGGCCCGTTCTCCGGTACGGCTTGGATTTAAAAGGTATCCAGCCGCTTGAGAACAATTTCTGCGCCTTCCAGGGACACCCGATGCGTTGTCTTTCTGTTCTGATCATCCAGGGTGTTATAAATGAACTCCTTCGTCTGGGCGTCACAGGCACTGTCTTGCCGGGATTCTCCTGTGTTTTTTTCTTTTTTTACAGGCATTCCTTTGCTGTCTGCCTCCTGGGAACCGTCCCTGGTAATTTTTTCCACGATGTCCGAGGTTATTTTCTGTATCATGCTCTCCCGCTTGCCTTCCGCTGAAAGGCCCGCAGGATTTTCGGAGTCAGGATCTGCGCCATGGATATCCTTAAAACGCTCCAGGGTTATCTGCCGGCTGTAGAGCTTCAGTACATTGTGAATCTGGTAGCTCGGTACGTGCATGGCCCGCTCCTTTATGCTGGTTATACTATCGGCCTTTGAAAAGGGGAGCTTGAGTACTTTTGTTCCGCTTTACACAATTTTTTTTTAAAGTATTCTGTGACCTTTGCTGATTCTGCATTTTATAAGGGCAGAGGCACTGAACAGGCTTCCCTTTTCAGGTTCAGGGCATATAAAGATCCCGATATATGCGCACAAATCTCATATGGCTGTCAAATGCCAGGGGCGGCAGCCGGTCCATGGGAAAGAAGGCGATGTCTTCGGCATCATCTCCGGAAACCGGGCTTCCTGAAAAGCTGCGTACCAGAAAACCTGTGATGAGTACGGCTCCGTACATGGCGCTGGGATGGGCTGTTACGCCGATGAGCCTGTCAATTTTTCCCTGCAACCCCGTTTCTTCCTTCAGTTCCCGCAGGGCGGTTTCTTCGGGGCCTTCCTCCAGCTCCATAAAGCCGCCGGGAAGACACCATTCCCCTTCTTTGGGCGGAACACCGCGCTTGACCAGAAGAAGGTGGTTTTCCTGATTCAGAACCAGAGTGCATGCTGCGGGGATGGGATTTTCATACATGATTTTTCCGCAGCTGCCGCAGCAGGAACGCATTCGGCCTTCGGTAAAATGTTCTACCAGAGAACCGGCGCAGAAGGGGCAGAATTTTTTTTTCTGCATATTTTTTCCTTAAAACCTTCGCAGGGTCAGGCCTTTCAGCCTGCCCGCATCAAAAACATCTCCGTTAACTGGCCCCCTCCTCCCGGCTTCGAGGGCCTCAGTCGCCAGCCGGAGGGAAAGGGGAGCAAAGGTATCGTGGCTGTTATTCAGCACAGTTTATTCTGAAATTCCAATGCTGCAATTGCATCAGCATTACAGTTTATTCTGAAATTCCAATGTTGCAATTGCATCAGCATTGTACTGTTGCAAGGCTCCCTGGCTGTTTGCAAGTGACGTTGCAATCGTTTCGGATCCGAGCTTTGCAGACCTGTGCGAAAGAAGCGGCAAACTGTCTGAGCCGCCACAAAGGCAGCGTACCAAGGCCTGCTATGGTAATAAAAAAGCGCATCCTGCCTGTGGCGGGGAGGTTTTGCCGCTTCCGCACAGGGCAAGAAGCTCCCGAATAAGATTGCGTCACGGGCAAACAGCCCGGGTGCCTGTGCATCTGTCAGGCAGCTATGGTACTTGGAAAACAGTAAGGAAAGACCTTTATTCGTCAAAGTCTCCGTCGGGGCCTTTATCCGTGTCCATGAGGGAGGCCCTGTGGATGATTTTTTCCCTTGTCCAGTCTGCAGGGTCTTCGATACGCTGGGCTTTGGGGCCGGGATCAAAGCTCTGCTTTTCGAGGATTTCCTCCATGACCAGATCCGCCGTATCCTTTGCATTGAACACATTCACCAGAAGATCATAGGTGAAGGCTTCAATGCGGGCAGCCATGCGGTCCCGGATTTCCCTGGGCTGGCCGAGGATTTTATTTTCAAAGGGAAGGTTGAGTTTTTTGAAGTTGCTTCCCTTGATGCCCCTTTCATCGGCATAGGCTTTCATTTCCGCCCAGAGGCTTTCATTCAGACCCTCTCCGATAATTTTTTTCACATCCCCCTTTTCATCCATCACCGCATTGCCAAAGGGATTGACTTCCATGCCCCAGCCGATCATCTGCAGGGCTGTGGCCACATTGGCCTTGGTGGTGGCGGTTTCCTTTGCGATGCGGCGGAGTTTTTCCGCATCATTGCCGGAAGTGCCGTGCTGGGCACCGGATATTTTATAAGGTGCAAGGGCCTTATGAATTTCTGTGGTCAGTTCAATCTGAATACCGTCCTCATTGGCTTCAATCCCGTGGGTGGTGCCGTTGTTCAGGGCAATCCAGTTGGGGAAAATACCGTGGGCGTTGAGGCCCTGAATGAGGAAGAGGGCTTCTTCCGGTGTGGAAAGCCCCTGATTGCCTTTGATTTCGCCAACCTCCGTTTCAAGGCCTGCCCAGGAAGGGATGAGATCGGCAACGGCAATATTGGTGAGAAGGTTGAGATCATCGGGCATGTGGGAGGCATCAATGGCAATGGAGGTGATGCCTGCCTCAAAGAGGGAGGGGATTTCCCTGCGGGCACCGGGAAGATCACTTTCTTTTTTGATGCCGTAGTGGTCGGCGTGTATGGCCACGGGGATGGTGATGCCCAGTTCATTGGCAATGGCATCCACCTGACGGGCCATGTTCCAGAGGCTGACGGGGCAGTAGGCATCGGCTCCGCCTTCGGACCTTGCAATTTCAATGATGATGGCCGCATTGGCCTTCTGGGCCGCCTGAAGTACGCCGCGGATGATGACATGGCTTCTCGCATTGGCGGCAATGGTCATGCACTGGCCTTTTTTGATCATGGCGTTGTCAATGTATTTACCGCTGACCAGAAGGGCTTTGGAGTTGGGAAAAAGGCGGGTGATATTGGGCGGACGGCCTGTCTGTATGGCTTTTTCAAAATCCGCATTGTACAAAGTCATGGAAGTCTCCTTGGGGCGGCTCTCTGCAGCCCCGGTCTGGCAAAGGGTTATGAAATCTGGGGCCGGGTTCTGGGGCCCGTTTGTTTATAAAGGGGGCAGATCATCTCTTCGACCCGTTCTTTATAAGGAAGAATGTCTGCAAGATCAAGCACCGTAAGAGAGAATGGCCGTCACCAGTACGGGGGTGCAGAGGGTGAGGACAAGGCCGGAGAAGACGGCGATGATGGCATATTCTCTGCCTGTAAAGCGTACAATGACGGGCAGGGTGGTATCCATGGCCGTTGCCCCGCCTGCGGCAATGCCCGACAGTCTGCCGCAGTAGCGCACCAGAAGCGGTGTGGCTGTCAAGGCAAGGATTTCCCTGAAAATATTGGAAAGCAGGGCAATGAGACCAAGGGTTTCTCCGGATATTTTTGTGATGAGAATACTGGACAGGGAATAATAGCCCATGCCTGCCCCCACGGCAGCTCCTTCCTGAAATGACAGGGGAAGGAAAAGGGCTGCCACAAGGCCGGGGGCCAGTATGGAACCCGAGGCAACCATCAGGGGAAGCAGGAGAAGGGATGGCCGGATACCCCGTAGCATTTGAAGGGTTTCCCTTCTGCCGCCGATGCTGACTCCCACAAGAAAGAGAAGCAGATAGAGGGCCATGCTGGAAAGGGTTTCCGCAGGAAGTTTTTGAAAAAAGGGCAGGAGAAGGGAACAGCCCAGACCTGTAAAAAATGCCGCAATGATTTTAAGGCTGCCCATGTTTTTTTTCTGTCCGGGGATTCTTTTTGTTTTTAAAGAGAAGGGGATAAAGGGGCCAGACCAGCAGAATGCTGCCTGCTGTGGCCGCAAGGCTGAGGATGAGGGCATGGAGTCCCGATGGCCCCATGGCCGAGAGGATTTCAGGCTGAAGCCCTGCGGAAAGTCCCAGAAAAAAAAGAAGAAGATAAACCGCAAGGGAAGATGCCTGATCCGCCCTGTGCAGCAGGCCGGGGTGTCTGCGGAGCATAAACCCCGCCAAAAGACCTGTTATGAGAAAAAAAAGTACGGTTTGCATGGACGATTTGATCTTTCTGAAACAGCAGGTGTCTGTATGGGGATGAACAAAAAGAACCCGAAGGGTCAGGTATCATCTGGTGAGTGGGGGCATACACCGGGGCATCGGTGCATGTCAATACGGTTCTCCGGCCGGGTCTCCGGAGGATGGGGAAGGGGCTGGTTCAGAAGCCCTTAAACACTTGTTTTTCCGCTGAACTGTACCTGAAATGATGGCTGGCGGGAAGGACAGAGTTATGGTATTGCACTTTTTTGTTTCCAGATTTTTTAAAGCAGGCCATACGGCTTTTTCCGTCAACCCGAAAGACCGGTTTTTATTTCCATGAGATTTTCGAGATCTGCAGGGAGGGCGAATGGACCGTTTTATCAGGCCACAGGAGGGTAAAATGACAGCCGGTAAAATTATTGTGAGCAGGCGTTTTCTTCCTTTTTTTCTCACCCAGGCCAGCGGGGCCTTCAATGACAATGTTTTTAAAAATTCCCTGATGCTGCTCCTCGCCTTTAGTGCAGCATCGGCTTTGCCGTGGGACACCAGTTTCACCATGAACCTTGCCGCAGGTCTTTTTATTCTGCCCTTTCTTCTCTTTTCCGCCACAGCGGGCAGTCTTGCCGATGGTGTCTGTAAAACCCGCCTGATCCGTGCGCTGAAAATTACGGAAATGATCCTGATGGCCCTTGCGGCCCTGGCCTTTTATTTTCACCTTTATATTATTCTTCTGGGCCTTCTCTTTCTCATGGGAACCCAGTCTGCCTTTTTCGGACCCGTCAAATATGCGGTGATTCCGCAGCTTTTGAAGGATGACGAGCTTCTGGCGGGGAATGCCTGGGTGGAAATGGGTACCTTTCTTGCCATTTTACTGGGCACCATTGCCGGAGGCCTCCTCGTGGGCTTTGAAAATGCCGCACTGTGGACGGGTGTGATGATCGTTCTTTTTTCCTTTCTGGGATACCTTGCCAGCCGCATGATTCCCTTTGTCGGAAAAGTGGGGGCGGCATCCTCCTTTTCCTTTGCTCCCTGGTCCCAGACTTTGGCAATTGTCCGCATCAGCTATGCCAACAGAACCCTTTACCTTTCCATCATGGCCATCAGCTGGTTCTGGTTTCTCGGAGCCAGCTATCTGACCCAGTTTCCCAATTTTACAAAAAGTGTCCTCATGGGGGATAATACCGTTGTGACAGCCCTTCTCGTGGCTTTTTCCGTGGGGGTGGCAGTGGGTTCCATGCTCTGTGAACGTCTTTCCGGCGACCGGGTGGAGCTTGGGCTTGTGCCCATGGGGTCTATGGGCATCAGTCTGGCAGGCCTTGCCCTGTATTCCGTTAGTCCGGAGCCGGGAGTGGGGGAGCTCATGAACATCGGGGCCTTTCTGGCCCAGCCCCATGGCATGGCCGTACTGATCTGTCTGGGGCTGATCGGTGTTGCCGGGGGGATTTTTATTGTTCCCCTCTATGCCCTTTTACAGAAGCGGGCAGAACCCGGGCAGCGGGCCAGAATCATTGCTGCCAACAATATTTTCAATGCCCTTTTTATGGTGGGAAGTGCCCTTGCGGGTATTGTGTTTCTGTCTGTTTTTGAACTGGCCATTTCCCATTATTTTCTGATACTGGCCATCATGAACCTTGTGGTGGCCCTTTATGTGTATATTCAGGTGCCGGAGTTTCTCTTGCGCTTTGTGGTGTATCTTCTTACCCGTGCCATGTACCGGGTGCGCAGTGAAAATCTGCATCACATACCCGAAGAAGGCCCTGCCGTGCTGGTTGCCAACCATGTAAGCTATGTGGATGCCCTGCTCATTGCGGGTACATGCAGGCGGCCTGTGCGTTTTGTCATGGAAAGGGCCATTTACAGGCTTCCGGTTCTGAACGCCCTGTTCCGTGCCGCTAAAACCATTCCCATATGCAGTAAAAAAGAAGATCCCCTCATTTTTGAGAGGGCCTTTGACAGTGTTGCTTCGGAGCTGTCCGAGGGTAACCTTGTTTGTATTTTTCCCGAAGGCCGGTTGACAAAAAACGGTGAAATGAATCCTTTCAGGCCGGGCATTGAGCATATTCTTTCCAGAAGCCCTGTACCTGTGGTGCCCATGGCCCTTCAGGGACTGTGGGGGTCCTTTTTCAGCCACGAGGGAAAGGGGGCCATGAAATTCAAAGGGCGTTTCCGGTCCAGGGTGGGGCTTGTGGCAGGAGAGGCCGTGGCCCCGGAAATGGCTTCCGCAGAGCTGCTTGAGCAGCGGGTGAAGGCTCTGAGGGGGGATTTTGCATAGTTTTTGTTTTGTGGTAATTCTTCGGCACAATTAGGTCTTGTGAAGGCTGGGAGCTTATGAAAAAAATCAGACGGTCATGTTTCTGCCTCTGCCTTACAGGCATTTTTCTTCTGTCCACAGGCGGAGTTTTGCAGGCGGAAGTTCTGGAAAAAATGGACGCAGCCCTTGGTCTGGCTCTGGAGGCACAGGCAGAGGCCGATGCCTTTTTAAGGGAGCGTCAGGAAGAAGAAGCCCTTCTCATGCGTTTACGCATGGAGGCCGAAGCCCTTCGTTTTGAAAACCATATGCTGGAAAAACGCATTGCCGGTCAGCACCAGAAACTGGAGGGGCTGGAGGCGGCCAGTGATCCCGGCCGGGTGGCCCGTCTGGTGGAACCCCTGCTGGGCAGGCTGACGGATGCGCTGGAAGAGCGCATGGATAATCAGCCGCCCTTTGGGATGGAAGCCCGGAAGATGCGGGTTCAGAGGCTGCGGGAGGCCATGGAAGACGGAGAGAAAAATACAGAAGACCGTTTCCGCCTCTTTCTGGACGGCATGGAAGCCGAGCTGAACCTCGGGGTTTTTCCGGACACGGCACCGGGCATATGGGAAAAGGAGGGGGAGACCCTCAGGGGGATTTTTTTGCATCTGGGAGCCGCAGGTCTTTTCTTCCTTTCCCCGGATGGAGACATGGTGGCCCGCTGGGACCGGGAGACCCGTAACTTCCATCCGCTGGACCGCAGGGAGGGCAGGGCCGTGGAGAGGGCCCTTGCCATGGTACAGCGGCGCATGCCCACGGAGCTGATTTCCCTGCCTGTTTCTTTGCCGGAGGTTCCATGATGCGCTCTGTTTTTATCGGTCTGGTGCTGATTCTTTTTCCCTTTTCTCCATCCCACGGGGAAAAGTTCCTTCCCCAGGAGAGGGTTCTTCAGAACTTAAGGGAAGAAGCGGCACAGCAGCGCCAGATCCTTGGGAAGGAAAGGGAGGCCCTTGCCGCACAGCGCAGGTCTCTGGAGGAAGAAATCAGGGAATTACAGGCCGCAAATCGCAAAAAAAAGGCAGATCTCGAAACCCTCATGGCCCGAACCCGGCAGGCAGAGACCGAAAGGGAGGCTTCCCGGAGTACGGAAATGGCCCTGCTTGCCATGATGTCCGATGCGTCGGACCGTTTTGAAACCCTGCTGGGCTCCGGCATCACCCTGCCCCTTAAGTCCTTGAAAGCAAAAGGTGATACCCCGGAAGACCGCCTTCGCTCCTTTATGAAAACCCTGTATTTTCACCTCAGGGCTTCCGATACCATGGCCGTGGAAAGTCATTCCTTTATGGGCCGGGATGGACGTATGCATGAAGCCCATGTACTGCGTATTGGTGCCCTGGCCGCCATGGGGCAGGATGCCGAAGGCCGTCCCCTTTTTCTTGTCAGCCACGGAAGCGGGGATATGTACCAGCAGGCCCGGAGGCTGCCTTCCCGTTCCGAGGGCCGTGCCATTGAAAGGGCTCTGGCCGGAGAAGGGGGAGGGATGCTTCCTGTGGATCTTTCCGGAGGCACGGTTCTGGATACGGAAAGCGGTGGCAGGGGACTGCGGGACCGGGTGAGGGAAGGGGGGCTTCTCATTTGGCCCATCCTTTTTCTGGGGGTGGCGGGGCTTATGATTTTCACTGTCCGGGCCTTTGATCTTTTCCGCCTGTCCTTTTTCAAGGGCGATGCGGTCATGGTGATCAGGGACAGACGGTATGGCAGAGAAGGGGGCTGGGGGGCAAAGGCGGTAAAGAGTCCGGGACTTTCCATGCTTGTCATGGCTGCGGATCTCAGGGATGAGGCCGCCGAAGTCCGGGAACAGATGCTGGAAAGTGCTGTGGCGGGCTGGTCCGACCGCATGGAGCGGGGCATTGCCAGCCTTGGTGTGATGGCCGCACTGGCGCCCATGCTGGGTCTTCTGGGAACGGTGACGGGCATGATGGCGTCTTTCCGTGTCATGAGCCGCATGGGTGCCGGGGATATCCGCCTTATGTCCGGAGGTATTTCCGAAGCGCTGGTCACCACCCAGTGGGGGCTGGCCGTGGCCGTACCTTTGCTGCTGGCCCATCATCTGCTTTCGAGAAGGGCGGAAAGACTGGCCCTCGATGCCGAGGACAGGGCAGCAGAAGCTTTGGCTTTGCTGGAAAAAGAGTCTGATCATCCGCTTGGGGAAAAGGAGCAGGCATGACAGGCGCAGGATGGATCACTACCTTCCGGGATGCATGGATGACGGGTGGCATATGGATATGGCTGCTGGCCCTGATGTCTGCGGGGATCTGGGCCTTAAGCCTTAAGACTTTCAGGGATCTGGGCCTTCGTGAAGGGGGCCCTTTGGGTTCTGATCTCATTGTTCACCGCATCCGGGCCATCCGTGTTCTGTCTGCCACGGCCCCCCTTCTGGGACTGATGGGTACCGTCTCTGCCATGATCACCATGTTTGCCGGGTTGCATGCCGAAGGTTTTTCAGGGGACAGGGCCATGGCCGGAGGGATTGCCCAGGCTCTGGTGAGCACACAGGCGGGGCTTCTGGCAGCCATTCCGGGTATTCTCATGGCCCATCTTCTGGAGAGGCGGCACAGGGCTGGATGGAAAGGGAGGGGCCTGTGAAAAGAAAGCTGCGTCAGATGCGGAGACGGGCCACGCCGGGGCTGGATATGGCGCCTCTTCTGGATATGATTTTTATCCTTTTGATTTTTTTTGTGGTGAATGCCAGCTTTATACGGGAAACATCGGTGCCTGTGGACCGGCCTTCGGCCCGGAGTGCCGTATCCTCGGATCAGGTCCGGTTAGTGCTGGCCGTGGATGCTTCGGGCAGAATTTTTCTGGAGGACAGGCCTGTGGATCCCGGAGTACTCCGGGGACGGATGCAGGAATTTGCCGCAAACAATCCCGGTGCTGCCGTGGTGGTGGCGGCGGATAAGGAGGCGGCATCCGGAACCCTGATGCGGGTACTGGATATCTGCCGCATGGCAGGGATTCAGCATCTGGCTCTGGCGGCCCGGAGGCCGGAATGAGGTCCTTTGCCGTCTGGCTGGTATGCTGGGGGCTGGGGGCGGGGCTTACCCTG
Source organism: Desulfobotulus alkaliphilus (assembly GCF_007830435.1). Lineage (GTDB taxonomy): Bacteria > Desulfobacterota > Desulfobacteria > Desulfobacterales > ASO4-4 > Desulfobotulus > Desulfobotulus alkaliphilus. The sequence continues at coordinate 101,437 of NZ_VLLC01000013.1, forward strand.
CTGATCTTTGGTCTTTTTTTGGTTTCCGGTGAAAACAGCCCCCCGGAGGAGCCATGGGAGGGTGTGCCCGTCACCCTGAGTCAGGATCTGATCCGGCAGAGGTCCGATGCCGTGGCGCAAAGGCCCGTGGAAATTCCGGAACTGCCGGAGTGGGAAAGCTTAGAGCCTCTGGCTTTTGATGCTCCCGGCTTGAGAATCCCGGAGACAGCTTCCTTAAGTCAGGAAAATCTCCTTCCCGAGGTGGTGCCGGATGTAAGACCTCCAGATGCGGCAGCTCTGGCCCGCAGTCTGGAAACCCTTTTACCACAGCAAATAGTTGATGCCGATGCGGTGTATGGTCCCGGAGAGCTGGATACCCTGCCCCGTCCCCTGCACAGGGTGATACCTGTTTTTCCCCATGCCGCCAGAAGGCAGGGTATCCGCCATGGCAGGGTACGTCTTCTCATGGAGGTGGATAGAGAAGGCCGGGTGCGGGATGTACAGGTCATATCCGCAGATCCTTCGGGATATTTTGAGGCGGTTTCCCTGGATGCGGCCCGCAGGTGGCGGTTTACACCGGGCAGGCTCGGGGGCGCGGATGTAATCACCCGTTTTGAGCTGCCCCTTGTTTTCGGAGAGCCGGATGGATAGAGAAGTATGGGAGAGGGGTGGGGTGAGGGCTTTGTTTAGCTCCCTCTCCCTCTGGGAGAGGGTTGGGGTGAGGGCTTTGTTTCCGGGTGTTTCCATTTTGTCAGGTGGTTTTATTTGTTTGTTTCTCATATGCCTGTCAACCATGATTTTAGTACCGCCTCCGGCCTTTGGTTCTTCCCGCGGGGTTTTGCAGCAGGCCCTTTTTTTCCTTGAAGGGGAAGAACCTGAAAAGGCCTTTGATGTTCTGGCTTCCCAGGAGGTATCCCTGAAGGGGCTTTCCCATTACTGGAGTCTTCGGGCCACGGCCCGTTTCCGCATGGGAGAGCTGGAGGGGGCAGCGGAAGATTTTCAGCGGGGCCTGACGCTGGACCCGGAGAATGCGGATCTGTGGCGCAATCTGGGATGGACCTTCCATGGCATGGACCGTTGGAAGGATGGGGCAGAAGCCTTCCAAAGGGCTTTGACGGTTTCGCAGCAGGGAAAGGATGCCTACGGCCTTGCCCTATGTCTTTTTAACGCCGGGGATGCTGTGGCTGCGAAAGAAAAAATGGCCGAATGGCTTAAGGCCGATACCCCCCCTGACTGGCTGCGGCTTTTTGTCCATGCTTCTCTGGCTTCGGGTGATACAAAGCCTGAGCTTCTCCGGCAGATGGAAGGCCTTGCCCTTGAAAGCGGTCGTGCCGAAGACTGGCGGCTTCTTGCTTCGGGCCTGCACAGGGCGGGTTATGCGGGCAGGGCAGCACTGGCTCTGGAAACGGCTTTTTATTTAAAAAAACCAGATCATGGGGACTGGCAGGCGCTGGCTGGGCTCTATGCCTCAGCCGGGCTTCCCCATCTGGCGGCAGGGGCAATGGAAAGGGCGGGCAGGGATGCAATGGATGGGGTTCCCTACCTTATGGCTGCCGGGAGGTACCGGGATGCTCTGCTTCTTCTTCAGAAAAACGAAGGACCGGAGGCAGGGATGCTGGCAGCCCGGCTTCACCGGCAGGCAGGAAATCCCTCAGCCGCTCTGGCGAGCCTTTCCGGCCTGAAAGAAACGCCGGAAGTGCTTTATATGAAAGGACTGTGTTTCAGGGAGCTTAGTCGTTACAGTGAGGCCCGCAGGGTTTTTGCCCTCCTTGCGGAGGTGCCGGGATGGGAGTTTCGGGTGAAGGGACTTTTAAACCGGATGCAGGCATTGGATGAGGCCGGGATGGGTGATTCCTATTGATGGAAATCTTTAAGGTAGAGGAGGAAAGTATGCGCAAGGCATTTTGGTTTTTTGTCTGTCTGATGATGCTTTTTATATCCGGCAGTACACAGGCCTTTGCAGGGGAGTCTTCTTCCGGCTGGCCATGGGAAAGGTCGGATCTTTCTCCCCATCCGAAGCTGGTGTTTGGTGAGCTTCCCAATGGTTTCCGTTATGCCCTTTTTCCCAATGATCATCCTTCGGGCAGGGTCCATCTTCACCTTCTGGTACGTTCGGGTTCCCGCCATGAGGCCGAAGGTCAGGAAGGGCTGGCCCACTTCCTTGAGCACATGGCCTTTAACGGTTCCACCCACTTTCCGCCGGGCAGCCTTATCCATTTCTTCCAGAAAATCGGCATGAATTTTGGGGGAGACACCAATGCCCATACGGCCTTTGACCGGACGGTCTATGACATTGTGCTTCCCGAAGGCAAATCCGAGACCCTGGATCAGGGCCTTCGGATCATGGCCGATTATGCAGGAGAGCTTCTTTTCCCTGCAGAAGAAATTGAGCGGGAGCGGGGCATTGTCCTTGCCGAAAAAAGGGACAGGGATTCGGCTGCCTACCGCATGCACCGGGCAGAGCAGGCCTTTCTGTTCAGGGGAACCCGCATTCCCCAAAGGCCGCCCATTGGCCTTGCTTCTGTGATCCGCTCTGCAGATGCAAAAGATTTCAGGGCTTTTTACCATGCCTGGTACAGACCGGAGCGCATGCTGCTTCTGGGCGTTGGGGATATGGATCTGGCTGAGGTGCAGGCAAAGATTCATGCCGCCTTCGGGGATCTCAAGGCCCGTGGTCCTTTGCTGCCGGAGCCTGAAATCGGTGTGCCGGATCATCGGGGACTTGCATTCATGTATCACAATGAACCGGCAAGCGGCGAGCTGCGCCTTGGAATTTCCACGGTATCATCCATGGAACCCTCGCCCCATACAATGCAGTCGGATCAGGATGCGCTTCTGCGCCACATGGGCATGCGTATGCTGGCCCAGCGCCTTGAGCGGCTGAAGGAGGAGGGCGGTCTTCCGGTGCTTTCCCTTGCCGCCTTTACCCATGACCTTTACGGAAGCATCCGGCTTGCGGATCTGCGGATGGTTTCAAGGCCGGAGACCTGGGAAGAAAATCTCAAAATTGCCACAAAAACCCTGAGGGAGGCCCTGGTGCATGGATTTACCGCAGGGGAGCTGGAAAGGGTAAGGCAGGAGTTCATTGCCTGGTTTGAGGAAAGGGCAGAGACATCCCGGCGCATGGCAAGTGGTGATCTGGCAGCAGAGTTTCTGATGGATTTTTATACGGATCAGGTGCCTGTATGTCCTGAAGCCATGGCATTGCTGGTGATTCCCTTTCTGGAGAAGGCGGAATTGTCCGCAGTGAACCGTTCTTTCCGGCAGCTCTGGTCCGGCAGCCACAGGCTGGTGCGCATGCTGGGAGAAGGGGTGGCTCTGCCCGCAGCTCAGGTGAAACAGCGGATGCGTTCCATTTATCTTGCCGCCGGCGATGAGGTTTCAAGGGAAAGGTTGTGGTCAAAAGCCGTTGATTTCCCCTACCTGCCCGCACCGGAAGAACTGGCTGGTGTCAAAAAGGTATGGGAGGATGAAGGGCTTGGCATCCGGGATGTGCTGCTGGAAGACGGCACCCTTCTCCACATCCGGCAGACGGACTTCGAGGCGGGCCGGGTGCGGATGCGGGTGCGTCTGGGTACGGGGCGCAGCGGTGAGCCCTGGCCCGGTCTTTCCTATATTGCCACCGAAACCCTGAATCTTTCGGGTACGGGTACCCTTGGCCGGGATGCCCTGGAACAGGCCCTTGCGGGTAAGCGCGTCGCCCTGCACATGGGCATGGGACCAAAGGAAATATTTTTTGACGGAGAGGCCCGAAGGAGCGATTTTGCCAGCCTGCTTCATCTGCTGCGTGCCCGTCTGGAAGATCCGGGTTTCAGGGAAGAGGCCTTTGAGCTTGCCAGAAATCGCTATGTGAGAGAGCTGGAGCAGGCGGCCGGGAGTATTGACCGGACATTTCGCCGGGAGAACCCCTGCTTTTTCACGGGAGACGATGCAAGGCTCTGCCCGCCGGATGCCCTGCCCCCATGGTCTTTGGATGATATCCGAAGCTGGCTGGCCCCTGTTCTTGCCTCCGATCCCTTAGAAATCTCCGTGGCAGGGGATATGGATGTGCTGGAAGTGGAAGGGCTTGTGCGCAGTATTCTGGGAAAAAGGCCCGCATCCCATGTCAGGGTGGCGGAGCCTGTGGCCCAAAGTCCTGCCTTTGCCCATGGTACTTCCAGAACCGTCAGGGTCCATGCCCATCCGCCCGCAAGCCTTGTGCAGTGGGGTTTTCCCACGGGCGGCAGTGCCTCTTCACTGGAGCACCGGGGGCTGAATCTGCTGGCGGAAGTTCTGAGGGAGAGGCTGCGTGAGGAAATCCGGGAAAATATGGGCATTGCCTATGCCCCCTTTGCCTGGCACTGGCACTATACGGGATGGTCCGACTGGGGCGGCATCATGGCAGGGGTTTCCGTGGCCCCCGAAGCCGCGGAGGAGGTTTCGGGCCGCATCCTTTCCCTTGCAGCGGGTCTGGGGGAGGGCGGGCTGACACCGGAGCTGCTGGAAAGGGTAAGGGGCCCGCTCATCAACAATCTGGAAACACGTCAACAGAATAATATGTACTGGATCATGGGCGTCATGGATGGTTCCGGAGAAAAGCCTGAGCTGCGGGAATGGGCCAGAACCCTGATATCAGACTATATGGCCTGGACCGCCGAAGACTTAAGCGCCCTTGCCGCAAGGGTTCTGAATCCTGAAAAGGCCTCCCTTTTGCGGGTTGAGACTGAAAAACAGCAGGATTGAATTTTTTGATTACTACCCTGATTCAGCCACAGCTTGCTGGTCAGGTTGTTGTCAGCCCCATGGTTTAATACGGGCAGGCGCAAGACCTGCCCCTACGAATGGGTTTTACGGCCCTGTTTTTTGTAGGGGCACCCTTTACGGGTGCCCGTTAACATTCGTAAAATCAGGTCATATAATTTCCATGATTAAGGTTTGTATGACTGAAAGACAGTGGTAATCAGATTGAATTTTGACAAGTCTTGATCTTTCTCCCTCTGGCCGTTGGCTGAGGCCCTCGAAGCCACGAAGCCAGAGGCTCCAAAATCCATTGGCTGAGGCCCTAGAAAATAGCCCACAGCCCAAAAGAATAAGTCTTTACAGACACAAAGGCCGAAACCCTTCACTTACCGGGGCTTCGGCCTTTGTACCTTTTGTTGTCTCTGCCGGATGAAGACTCAGAACAAAATGAGGAAAAAGTTGTTTTTTTTCTTTTCATCTGCGGATGGGTGTAGTAAGCAAAAAAAACTCGGTTCAATGTTTTTAGCATGGGGTGGCGGTTTTCTTGCCTGACTGAAATGTACCCTTAAGGCAGGCTGTTGGCAAAAAGATTATTCCAGATCATAAAAAACCAAAAGTAATGATCCGGTCACAGGGCTGGCATTGTGCATCAGCATCAAGGGGTGTTAAATGAAAAACAATCACAGAATGGCTTTGTCTCCGTCGCAGGGTATGGAATCTTTGCGTGCAAAATTCCTATGGGTTCTTGCCCTGTCATTCCTGTTTCTTTTTTCCGGCTGTGGCGGTGGAGGTTCGGACAGCAAAGACAGTGATGGGGGCAATACCAAACCACCCATAAATGAAACAGGACACACCGTAACTCCCTCAGCAGGAGTAGGCGGCATTATAGATCCTGATACGCCGCAGACGGTCAATCATGGTGCTACCACAAGCTTTACCATAACCCCTGATACAGGGTACGGCATTTCTTCGGTAACAGGCTGCGGCGGCACCTTAAGCGGCAATACTTACACCACGGGAGCCATCACAGGGGCCTGTACGGTAACGGCAAGCTTCAGCCAGTTCATTCAGAGCAGCTACACCGTATCCGCCAGCGCAGGGGAAGGCGGCAGCATAAGCCCTTCCAGCAGAAGCGTAAACCACGGCAGTAGCACCTCGTTTACCGTAACCCCCGATACAGGCTACGGCATTTCATCGGTAACGGGCTGCGGGGGCAGATTATCTTCCAATACTTATATAATTACAAATACTTTTGAAAATTGTACTGTTACAGCTTTGTTTGAATGGATGGAAACCATCCCCCTGCAAAATGGGTTAGGTATCACTAACCTAAGTGCAGTTCCCAAGGCCCAGAGAATATACGAAATAGATTTACCTGAAGGTTCAAAAGATTTGATTTTTCGCCTGTATGGTGGTTCAGGAGATGCCGATCTGTATGTGCGCCAAGGAGTGTATCCTACACTGTCCGAATATGACTGCCGTTCAGAAGAATCAGCCGGGAATGAAAAAATCTGCCATATAAAAAGTCCTCAGGCAGGTATTTATTATGTTTTGCTTTATACAGATAGCGGATACGAAGATCTGACTATTGAAGCAGCTTATCAGTCTGGCGGGCGTTTTGATACTGTTGAAATTAAGGAGGAATTTTTCAAGGCTGCAGAGGGTGGGGTTCTTGCTATGAAAGAGCAGGTTAAGCTGGAAGTAAAACCTGATTCCATGGCTGAGGATGCGGAAATTAAAATGAAACATATGAAAACAAGAGATGGTGATGTTTATGTCAATACCTTTGTTTTGGAACCAGAGGGATTGCAGTTCAGCAAAGATGAGCCTGCTGTTTTGACAATTCCAAAGTCCATGGCTGGCCCTTCCGGCATTATTGATGCTTTTTTGTATAGTGATTCTCTTGAAGGCTTTGAATCAGAGCATGGACAGGTTAAGGCTGTACCCTTAAGCGTGTTTATAAACGATGATGGTGAATTTTATGTTGAAATTCCACATTTTTCAGTTGCTACTTTTATAGGTGGCGGCCCTGTTGTTTCTTTAGCTTTTGAACTTCCCAGTCATCATCTGTTGCCAGGAGATCTGGAGTTTACACTTTCTCCCTCATCCATAGACTACCCTTTTTTGGGTCAAGTATTGACTTGGATTCCAGGCCACGTCCGTATGAACCTTGGAATTGGCCCTTCTCATATTGGAAGGAAACTAAAAGACCCAGTACCCCGTCATGAAGGTTTTACAGATACAGAACTGGAGGATATGCTCAATCACCTTAAAACCCTTGATGAAAGTTCTTACAGGGCACTTCATCGTCGTAAGCCTGTACTTGATGACCCATGGTCTCCTTGGGACTATGACAGCTATATACATTCTTCAAAGAATGCCGATGATGATAAGGGTGTTCTGATAGCCCACGATACAGGTTACAGGAGCGGTGAATACTACTTAGGTGCTAAAAGATTTCCTGGGATGACTTGGGAAAAAAGGATTGAGGTAGTCAGGAACGCACTTGTTAAAACAGGTGCCCCATATACATTTGTAGGCAATAATGAGGATCGGGGATATAGCTGTTCTGGTTTTGCAGGGAAGGTATATGAAGAGGCAGGTTCTAAAATTACAGATAATGCAAGAACAGTGACGCCCTTGGATCAATATGTAGCAGGAAGCCTGAACAATATAGACAGGGTTGATGTACTGGAGGGAGAATTGTTGGATATTGGTGTCCGCAGTATGCTTCGTAATAAGATAGATATAATTCCAGGTGTTTCTCTTGGAGCTTGGGTTGCTAAAAAACTCATTAATATTTCTTATTATGAAGAAAGCGAAGTAACAGAAACTTCTGCTGCATTTGAAGACATAGATTTGCATTCGGCTTTTTCTAAAAAAGATAAAAGGCTTAATTGGGAGGCAAAACTTAAGGAAGCTGGCAGGCCTTCTGAATGGCGAATGCAGTTTGGGGCCACACACAGTTACTGCATATTAACATGCAATGATTATACAACCCGTAGAGAACTTCTTGTTCATGTGACACCCTCAGTGCGCTTGCAGTTTCAACTGGAGAATAGCAATGGGGCATTTATTACAGATCAACCCATATATGTGAAAGCCAATAATAAATGGGTCCGGGTCATACCCATGGGGATGGATGGCAAAGACAGTAAAATGGCCCCCAGCAGTGATGGGCAGGGCTATGTTGATGTTCGTGTGCCCTTTGAATCTGATACGGATTATTCTATAGTTGCAGGGTATCCCTTCAGTAAAGATGCCATTGAATTTGTCGGTGTTTACAGGACGGATGACCAACAGCCATCTGGCGCTGTTAATTTGGGTAAATTGCGACCTCAAACAATTGCAGCACCTTCTGCCTTCATGGCAATTTTCGGTTCAGAAAGTGTTGCATTAAGCTGGAATGCCATATCAGGGGCAACGGGCTATGCCCTCTATTATGGCCGAAGTGCTGGTATAAACCCGGATGATTACAGAACCTATGATGAAAAAATAAGCCTTGGCAATGTCACAGCCCATACCGTTCAAAACCTGAACAACGGGACCCGTTATTACTTTGTGATCCGTGCCCTTGTATCGGGTAGTGAATCTTCAAACAGCAATGAGGTTTCTGCTACGCCCAATCCTACAGCCTTCAAATTTATGGCAACCATTAATAAATATAATGAAACAGAAGATAATAATCAGGCCTGTAAAAATGAGTTTGGTTCCGCTTACCGTCTTGCGGACTGGAATGATGTTGTAGCCTATTATGATTCAGGAAAATCCATGGATGTATTTTTTGACAGATTGGCAATGCCTTCACCTGAAAGTGACGACAGAAGAAGCCTGAATGTTTCAAGGAATGGGCATGTTCTTTACGGAAGCAGGAGGCACTATTTTATAACAAGGCATGATCATAATTTACCTGGCCATTATCTTTCCCATGCCAATATTGATAATCATCTGATTGATCTTGGATCCTGGGATGGGGCAAGGCATGCTTTGTGCTATACAGAAAATACTTCTTTGATTACAGGCCGCTTAAATGACACCGGTATCGACTGGTGGGCCGATGAAACAACCAACAACATTACAAGTCCTGTGGCCACTCATCCCGGACAGGATGCGGACTTTGGCAGGGATGCGGCTGCCCGTGAGGAAACCCTGCAAAAGGTAGGTGCCGGTGCCGCAGGCTTTGACTTCACCAAGCTGGGTGCCAATGGTCAGCCCCTTGCCATTCAGAATAATAGCTGGTCGGATACTGGCAGTGAAGCCGCAGGCACAAAGTGGTCCTGCGTGAAAGATAACCACACCGGCCTCATCTGGGAGGTGAAGGTGAATGATCCGGAGCATCTCAGGCATATGTCACATAGCTATTCCTGGTACAATCCTGTTTCTGGCACCAACGGTGGACACGCAGGCTATCAGAATAGAGGTAGTTGCAAGCACTCTGACTGCGATACCAAAGGCTTTGTGGAGGCTGTGAATGAGGCGGGTCTTTGCGGGGCAAGGGATTGGCGGATGCCCACAAGAAAAGAGATTTTGTCCATTGTGAATTATGGCAGAAGAAATCCATCCATTGATACGGAGTTTTTTCCCAATACGCAATCAAGCTGGTTCTGGTCTTCCTCGCCCCGTGCCAACGTCAGTGGCCGTGCGTGGAACCTCGCTTTCGCCAGCGGCCATGTCAACAGCAACGCCAAGTACCTCAACTCCCAGGTGCGCCTCGTGCGTGGTGGACAGTGATTTTTGCCTTTTTTCTCCCCTCTCCCTCTGGGCGGTGGCTGAGGCTCTCGAAGCCAGAGGGGCCGGGGCCTTGCCCGGCACACAGGCCAAAAAATGGATTTGTACAATGTTCTGAAGCCTGTTGGCCTGAGTGCCGGGGTGAGGGAAATCTTAAAAATGGAGAAAACCCCATGGTACCCTATATGAAACACCTCCCCATATGGCGGGATGCCAACCTCCTGATGCTGGAAGTGGAGCAGGCTGTAAGGGCTTTTCCCCGTTATCACAAATACACCATAGGCTCAGAACTGCGGGCCAGCAGCTTAAGAATCTGTCAGTTGATTCACAGGGCCTATACCCGCAGGCAAAGCCGCCATAAACAGGTGCAGGAACTTACGGAACGCATAGAAGATTTAAAAATGCAGATTCAACTTGCCAAAGAACTGAAGGCCTTTAAAAATTTTGCACAGTTTCAGCGGGTGGCTGAACTGTCGGTACAGGTGGGAAAACAGGCTGGTGGCTGGCTGAAACAGGCAAGGGCAGAAGTGCTGCGTAATGGAAACGCAGTGCGTGACCCCATTCACTGTGCGCCTGCCTCCCCTTGAAGCAAGGGATACAAAACCCGTCTGCCTGCCGTTTACGGGTGGCGGGCGGGAGTCAAGAAGGCAGGTTATGCTGGTTCTGGTCTTCCTCGCCCAATGCCAACAACAGTAACAATGCGTGGAACCTCAATTTCAACAACGGCAATGTCAACAACAACAACAAGAACAACAACAACCAGGTGCGCCTCGTGCGTGGTGGAGCGTGAAACAGCACCGTACCTGAGCCTTTACTCCGTGGACAGGGCCTACCGTGCCTGCCGGAAACGAAAACGGAGGACGGTGCGTGCCTGTTTGTATGAACAGCGCCTCCTGGATCATCTTGTGGATACACAGGACGCCCTGAAAAATGCGTACTGGCAGCCTCAGCCACCCGTTGTCTTTACTGTTACCAAACCCAAGGCCCGTGAAGTATATGCCGCCTGCTATGAAGACAGGGTGGTGCATCACTGGCTGATTCCGCAGTTGGAGGCTGTAATAGATCAGGATTTCATCCATGATGCCGCCTCAAACCGCAAGGATCGGGGCACCCACTTTGCCGTGAACCGTGCCCAGACCTTCATGCGCAGGATTCAGGGAAAGGGCTTTGTGCTTCAACTGGATGTTGCCAGTTTTTTTAACAGTATCCACCATGATACCCTGCTGGAACGTCTTTCTCTGAAGCTTCAGAAAGCCGTAAAACGAAAGGGGATGCCCTTGGAGCAGGCAAGGCAATGTTACCGCATGGCTTCCCGTGTCATCCGACAGCCCTGTGCGGCCCAGGCCATTCGCATCGGGGATGCCCGCTCCTTTGCCTGTGTGCCTGAGCATAAGCGCCTTGAAAATGCACCTCCGGGAACTGGGCTTCCCATCGGTAACCTGACCAGCCAGTTCTTTGCCAATCTCTATCTCGATGTGCTGGATCAGTTTGTGAAGCATGATCTGAAATGCTCTTATTATGTACGCTATGTGGATGATTTTCTGTTGATGCATAAGGAAAGGTCCTGCCTTGAAGACTGGCATGAACGCATCATTTTTTTTCTGGAAGAAAAGCTGCGCCTGCGGCTCCGGCCGGGTTCCGCACCAAAAGCTTTGTCCAGTGGTGTTGATTTTTTAGGGTATATCATCCGTCCCGATTACCGCCTTGTCCGCCGTCGTGTGAAGGGCAATCTCTTTGAAAAACTGAGAGACTATGAAAAAAAGCTGTTGATCCCCCGGGGCAGGGGCGTGCAACTGGAACTGAAGCCGGAACTCCGCAAAAGCCTGCGCTCTGTGCTGGTCAGTTACTGGGGGCATTTTTCCCATGCCGATGCCCATGGGTTAAAGCAGGCCGTGTTTGAAAAATTCCCATGGCTGAAAAACCTTTTTCTGGATGCCTTTGACCTGAAACCCCGGTGGATGCCCCCCACCCCCCTGACCATGCACAGCCAGTGGCACTGGTTTAAGGCCATGTATCCGGGTTGTATCCTGATCATGCAGTGTGGTGGGAGCTGGCTTCTGAACAAGCCTTTTTTGAATGCAAAGCCCTATGCAGGCCCTTCCCCTGTAAAGGCCTGGGAGCTGCCCATGAAAAGGGGGGAGCGTTTATGGAAGGCACTGGACAGTGCAGGGCTGCCATGGCTTGTGTGTACAGAAGAGGGGTTTTTGAAAAAAGGTATCCGGAAACGGGTGCTGAGGCGTATTGTGTATCTTACACTCTCTCTTCCTCCGGGTGGTGGCTGAGGCTCTCGAAGCCAGAGGGTTGCCTGTCCGGCACACAGTCGGCGAACTGAATATGTTTTAAGTTGACAGGTCCTTCCCGTCTGAGTGCCGGAGGGAGAGGGTAAAGAAAATAATTTTTCGCACCTTTAAATAAGGAGTGTTCTCCATGAAACCTTGCTATCTGTTCATCTGCCTTTCTTTTGTTGCAGCCCTGTTTTTTTCTCCATCCCTCATAGCCGGAACCCTGTGCAGTGGATCGGAAAATACGGCCATCACCTCGACCACCCCCACAGTAGATTTTGATATCCATGCCGACGGCACTGTGACCCATAAGCCCACGGGCCTTGTGTGGATGCGCTGCTCCTTAGGCCAGGATTGGGATGGTAGCACCTGTACTGGAAGTGCCATTACCCGCAACTGGCAGGGGGCCTTGCAGGCGGCGCAGGATTCGAATTTTGCAGGTCATAATGATTGGCGGCTTCCCAATATCAAAGAACTGGAATCCATTGTAGAAGAAAGATGCTTTAGTCCTGTCATTAATGCGGCCGTTTTCCCACAGACGCCGTCTTCTCGGTTCTGGTCTTCCTCGCCCGGTGCCAACGGCAGTGGCGGTGCGTGGCACCTCCTTTTCGGCTACGGCGGTGTCAACCTCGGCAGCAAGGCCAGCAACTACCAGGTGCGCCTCGTGCGTGGTGGACAGTGATTTTTTCCTTTTTTTCCTCCCCTCTCCCTCCGGGAGAGGGGCCGGCACAACCATAGGACACCCAGTGCGCCGGGATAAGCTGGCATAAGATTGGAGGCACAACCATAGGACACCCAGTGCGCCGGGATAAGCTGGCATAAGATTGGAGGTGCAAGTCCTCTATCCGGTAAGGTGTAGCGAACCGCCGGAGCCCCGAGTCATGGGCTGCTGCTCGTGAGGGTAGTGGTTAAGCGTTGACAGGGGAACACACAGGCTCGGTATTGAGCTCCGAAATCAGGGTTGGGAATGCTGACCGTGTTGGGTGAACGGGAAGGCAAAACTGAATGCTGCGTCAACGCAAGTGGCAGGCAGGTTCCCCGGAGTCGCTGACCCGGTGCATGTGTGAATGTCTCATG